>CAVHYZ010000031.1:3079-19214 GCA_963640495.1 Acutalibacteraceae bacterium | reverse complement strand
CAGCATCACAAAATGTTATTTAATTGTGTTATAATTTAAAAAATTAATAAAAGAGGAGATAAGTTAAAAATGAGTGAGAATCTTTACAAATTATCAAGAGATGAAATCGTAGATGACTTAGTTGTTATTAAGATTAACAAACGCTATCATCGTGGCATATCAGATTTAGAGCTTTATGAAATCACAAGAGGCGTTTGGAAGCGCAATATTTCCAGCGTTGAAAGGGCAAAATATTGCTTGGCTGTTTATAAGAGCGAAATAGTAGAGGTCTATAAGATAAATCAATGGTATCCTGCCGGAACAACCGAATATAAGACTCGTGAAAAAGGGGCTTATTGGGAAGGCAGAATTGAGTTTACAGGAGAAGTTGCAGATAAAGAGATTCGTGACAGATATATCGGTAAATCCGTGGCAGACCTCTATAAAAAAGGAGAAGCATCTCCCGTAAAAACATTTTTTAATAGCTAAAGAAGTTTAAACAAGGTGGAAAATTTCCTAAATCTTCCGGTAATGAACTTAGACATAATATAAATTGACATATTGTGTCTTTGTATTATGCTATAAATGAAAATAGAGCGGTTGTAGAAATTGCAAGATAGCTGTGTTTTATGAATCAATGAAGGATTCAATAAATCACAAAGAATTGCGTGAAACATTTATTAAAATTCCCGGGGAAGTTATGTGTCTTTTACTGTAAATTAAAAAATAGCATAGTGAATTATCCCGATAGTATTCGCTTATACTGTCGGGTTTTCTATATCAAAAAAAGCTGCTGCCTTTTTGAAGCAACAGCCTTTTCGAATTACCAGTTATACATTTCTTCGGGATGGTTAAAAATTTCTTCCATTCTTTTAAGAAACGGAACAAGGTTACCGAAGTCAAGTGCTCTGTGATCAAATACAAGTTCCATGGGCATAATCTGACCGGGGACGATTTTATCTTCACCATTTTCATCTGTAACAATTACAGGCATTTTTTGAACGGCACTCATGCAAATAACAAATACTTCCGGCGGAATAACAGCAAGCATTGTGCAATGGCCACGAATACCTCTTGTGGTTGAGCCTATATTTGAAACGCAAACGGTACCTTGGCGAATATCCTCTTTGGTAAGACGGTCTTCTTCGGGGATTGCATAATAATCTTTCTTTTCTTGACCGCTAAGCGTTTCAATTTTATGCTTGCCTATTTTTGCACCTATAAGTCTGTTTACGGCTTTACGAACATGACCTTTTTTAAGTGCGCCGATTGTATCGTCAAATGAAATTGAATACATAACCTCATCAAGATTTGTGTTTCCGATTTTACGGGCAGTGTCGCTGATGTAATCGTTAAGTTCGCTAAGGCTCTTGCTGCCTATATCGTGAAGGTTAATTGTCATCATTTCGCCGTTAGGAAGTACCCAGGTCATGGAAGCATGAATGTCTTCGTACTCCGTAACATATCCTTTAACTTTTTTGGGGTCAAAGTGAATTTGAGCATTAAGGGAAGGTGCCGCTTTAAGACCTTCGCTGATTGCTTTTAGCATTACAGTGTTAACGGTTATTTTTGAAGAGAATTTGCCTGATGCATTCAGCTTTTTAACAGTTTCCATAAATTTGGAAACTTCAGGCTCATAGCTGTAGCCAATGTGAGGAATGGTTTGCCAGCTTTCGGTTGTCATATTGGCAACTATCTTTCTCTGAATTCCGAACCATGTGGTTTTAGTTGGTTTCATGAAATCATCCTTTCCTTTTAATACAGTGCTGAATTTTAACAGAAAAATAAAAGCTTGTAAATAAATTTAAAGAAAAATTCAAAATGTTTGTAAACTTGCTAAAAAAATGCCTTGAATTGATGTATTTTATATGTTAATATTTATATAAATTTATGATAAGGAGCGATTTTATGCTTTCAAGAACTCCCCCCATGGGATTTAATACATGGAATACTTTTGGCGAAAATATTAACGAAAATGTCATTAAAGAAACAGCGGATGCAATGGTAGATTTGGGCTTGCTTGACGCAGGTTATAAATATCTTGTAATTGATGATTGCTGGAGTGAAAGAGAAAGAGATCCTATTACGGGAAAAATCGTTCCGGACCATATTAAATTTCCCAATGGTATGAAGGTTGTCAGTGATTATGTTCACAGCAAGGGCCTTCTTTTCGGTATGTATTCATGCAACGGCACAAGAACTTGTGCAAATTATCCCGGCTCTTTTGACCATGAATTTCTTGATGCACAAACCTTCGCCGAATACGGTGCAGATTTCCTTAAATATGATAATTGCTTCCAGCCTGCACATTATCACGGGGATCTTCTTTATAGACGTATGGGCTTGGCTCTTAAAGCTTGTGGCAGAGAGATTCTTTTCTCAGCTTGTAACTGGGGAAGCGATGATGTTCATAAGTGGATTCGTTCAACCGGTGCTCATATGTATCGCTCAACGGGAGATATTAACGATTCCTTTGCCTCGATGAGAGATATAGCATACAGCCAAATAGATAAACTTCCCTATTCTGCTCCGGGATGCTTTAATGATATTGATATGCTTACAATTGGTATGTACGGCAAGGGCAATGTTGGTTCAACCGGCTGTAATGATACAGATTATAAAACTCAATTTGCAACTTGGTGTATGTTTTCTGCTCCACTTATGCTTGGAGGTGACATTAGAACATTCAGCGAAGATACACTTAAACTTGTTACAAATAAGCATCTTATTCGTATAAATCAAGACGAAGAAGTAAGGCCTGCTTTTGCAACTAAGAGCTTTGTTTCTCTTGACCCGGAAAGAAATCCTGTTTATACTATTATTCCTGATAAAACCAAAGTTTTCGTTAAACTTCTTTCCGATAATCAAATTGCTGTTTTATTTGCAAACTTTGATGATTGTGATAGACTTATTGAGTTTTATTTTGAGGATGCCGGTATTCAGGCAAACTCAGGTTACGGTCTTGAAATGACTGATGTGTTTACCGATGAATGTATAGGTGTTAAAAAAGAATTTATGCGCTTACCTGTAAAGGCACATGATTGCAGCTGTTATATTTGCAAACTCGCAAAATAATGGAAGATAAATGCATTAAATGCGGTGCTGTGCTTACTCACGATGATATAGGTTTTCACAAAAAAATGGTAAACAGGGGAGCAGAAAAATTTATGTGTATTGACTGCCTCTGTGAGCATTTTGGCCTAACCCGTGAGAAAGCCGAAGAAATGATAGCACATTTTAGGAGTATGGGCTGCTCCATGTTTACTTAATAGAAGGTGATTTTAATGGCTCATGTAAATGTTATTTCCCATAGAGGTGCAAATAAATATGCTCCTCAAAACACTGTACCGGCTTTCAAAAAATCTCTTGAAATCGGTGTTGACGGCTTTGAAACAGATGTTCATTTTACATCGGACGGTCATATTGTTATTTGTCATAATTATACCGTTGATGAAACATCAAACGGCTCGGGCAAAGTTTCCGATATGACTCTTGAAAGGCTTCGCGACCTGGATTTTGGTTCATATTTTTCGGAAAAATTTGCAGGCACTCAGCTTCCTACTCTTGAGGAATTTCTTGATTGCTGTAAAGGCGACAACATTAAAGTTATGAACATTGAAATTAAAGAGCCTCTTAACGGCGATAAATCAATTGCCGATAAAACTATTACAGAGGTTAAGAATTTCGGGCTTTATGATAAATTGCTTGTTTCGTCTTTTGACCCTGAAATTCTTGTTCAGTGCAAAAAGGTTGACCCTACCTGCAAAACAGGCTTCCTTTACAGCCCTGACAGAAAAATTACATACTATAAGATGCTCTTTAACTATATCGGTTTTGCTAAAGAAATCGGTGCGGACTACCTTCATCCCCATTATTCTCTCGTAAGTGAGCATTATGTAAATAAGTGCCACGAAAACGGCATAGGCGTTAATCCTTGGACTGTTGATGATGATGATACCGTTCGCAGAATGCTGAAATGCGGCGTTGACGGCATTATCACCAATTGCCCCGATTCCGTTAACGTTATCGTAAATGAATTTGAAGCATCTAAATAAAGAATATAAACAAAGTTACAATCAAAGAAATGACCTTATCTAAAACAGATTATTCAATTAGTATAAAAAAATGAGGAGGAAGAATAAAAATGGCAATTTTTAAATGTAAAATGTGCGGTGGAACACTTGAAATTAACAATAACGAAACCGTAGCCACCTGCGAATACTGCGGCACGCAGCAGACGCTACCTCGACTGGACGATGATCATAAGGCCAATCTTTATGACCGTGCCAATCATTTTCGTCGCAATAACGATTTTGACAAGGCGATGGCAATATATGAGCAGATTCTCAATGAGGACAACACCGATGCCGAGGCGTATTGGTCGCTTGTGCTCTGCCGTTACGGTATTGAATATGTTGAAGACCCTGTGTCGCACAAAAGGGTGCCTACGGTTAACCGTGCGCAATTCACCTCAATTTTTGCGGACGAGGATTATAAATCCGCACTGCAGTATGCCGACGGATACCAAAAAGAAATTTACGAACAAGAAGCAAAAGTAATTGATGAAATTCAAAAAGGTATCCTTGCGATTTCACAAAAAGAAGAACCATTTGATGTTTTTATCTGCTACAAGGAAACGGATAGTAACGGACGCCGCACACCCGATAGCGTATTGGCAAACGATTTGTACCATCAATTAACTCAGGAAGGCTTTAAGGTTTTCTTTGCTCGCATTACACTCGAAGATAAGCTCGGCTCTGCTTACGAGCCCTATATTTTTGCAGCACTTAACAGCGCAAAGGTTATGGTGGTGCTCGGAACAAAGCCGGAATTTTTCAAGGCGGTATGGGTGCGCAATGAATGGAGCCGTTATCTTGCGCTTCTAAAGGAGTCGAACGGTAAAAAAATGCTCATTCCTGCATATAAGGATATGGATCCCTATGACCTGCCGGAAGAATTTTCGCATTTGCAGGCACAGGATATGTCTAAGCTCGGCTTTATGCAGGATTTGATTCGAGGCATCAAAAAGGTTGCACAGGCAGACGCGCCAAAAACAACTGTTGTCAAAGAAACAGTCATTAGCGGTGAAAACGCCAATACTGCACCTCTCTTGAAACGTGCGTTTATGTTTTTGGAGGACGGAGATTGGAACTCCGCCGACGAATACTGCGAAAAGGTGCTGGATATCGATCCTGAAAATGCCGAGGCATATTTAGGCAAATTACTGTCCGAACTGAGAGTAAGAAAGCAGGAAGCTCTAAAAGAGCAAGCAGAGCCCTTTGATCATAGCAAGAACTATCAAAAAACCATCAGTTTTGCTGATGATAAACTGAAATCAGCACTTACAGGTTACATAGAGTATATTAACACCCGTAAAGAAGATTTCCGTCTTGAATGTATCTATATCCGCGCAAAGAACGCAATGTCTAATGCAAATACCGAAAGTGCTTACAAGGAAGCGGCAGGGCTCTTTGATTTTATTAGTGAATACCGGGATTCTGCAGTTCTTTTACAGTCGTGCATTGAAAAAGCGGAGATTGCCCGTAAAGATGCTATTCTTACCGAAGGTAAAGCTAAAATGAACGGTGGAATTATATCTGATTATGAATCTGCAATAAAACTGTTTGAATCGATCTCCGGTTGGAAGGATGCGGATGAAAAGATTTATGCTTGCCAAAAGAAAATAGAAGAAATCAAAGCAATAATAGAACGTGACCGTAAGGAGGCAGAGCGTATCGCTAAGCGCAACAAGAAGATAGCTATTATTACAACACCGATTGTTTGCGCCATTATCGCCTTTATAATCGTATTGAATGCTGTTATTATTCCTAATGGAAAATACAACGATGCCGTTGTGCTGATGAATGAAGGCAAATATGAAGAAGCAGTCACTGCGTTTGAAGCTTTGAATAACTATAAAGACAGCGCAGACCAAATTACAGAATGTAACTATTGCAAAGCTGTAGAGCTGATGAATGAAGGCAAGTATGAAGAAGCAGTCACTGTGTTTGAAGCTTTGAATAACTATAAAGAAAGTGCAGAACAAATAAAAAGGTGCAAACAGCTTGCTTTAACAAATTTTCAGGTTGGTGACTATATCTGGTTTGGTTCGTACGAACAGGACAACGACACTTCAAACGGTAAAGAAGATATTGAATGGCTTGTCCTCGAGGTGAAGGATGGAAAGGCACTTGTAATCAGCAAATATGCTCTTGATTGCAAAGAGTACAGTACAAAAAATACAGACGTTACTTGGGAAACCTGTACACTTCGCAAATGGTTAAACAACGATTTTATCAATGCAGCGTTTTCTGCCGATGAAAAGGCTATGATCCCTACAGTGACAGTGTCGGCAGATAAAAATCCCGAATATAGTACAGACCCCGGCAATGCAACGCAGGATCAGGTGTTTTTACTTAGCATAAACGAAGCTAACGAATACTTCTCCTCGGACGACGAAAGAATGTGCGGTCCGACCGCTTACGCTATAGGGAACGGCGCATGGACCAGTGATAATTATGAAAAAGATGGCGCAGCCACCTGCTGGTGGTGGCTGCGGTCGCCCGGCTACGGTCAGGATTTTGCCGCCTGTGTCGACGATGACGGCGGCGTCCGCGAGTTCGGCACTTATGTCTACTACGTTACTTTTGCTGTCCGCCCCGCTTTGTGGATTGATCTGAACTCTTAAATCTTCAAATCTCAAATCATCCACTCAGCGCCGAAGGCGCAAATCTGCGTGCGAAGCACGCTAATCTAACTACCGCCGTAAGGCGGTCGCACAAAATTTTATTTTTTGAGGTATAGCGTATGGAGCGTAAGCAAAGTGAACTAACGGTAATTACAAAAGCAAAAGACTTGTGTTCCTACGTGATGACCATTACACAAAAATCTCCCAAGCAATTTCGCTTCACTTTCGTCAGTCGATTGCAGAATTTAGCACTATCGGCAATAGAAAATCTGTTCCGAGCAAATGATGTATTTGTTTCTAAAGCAGATATACATTCGCAAAAGGAACGACTTTCTTATCAGAGAAGTGCAATGACAGATTTGAAGGTTCTGGGGTATATTGCTCTGTTGGCTATGGAGCAAGGCTGTATTCTTCCAAAGCAGTATGAGCTTATTTCAAGGCAAATTTCAGATTGTCAAAACTTGCTTGGTGCCTGGATGAATAGCGACAGAAGACGATTATCGTCCGACGGGACGTGATCCGGGGATTCGATTGTATGGGCTCTTCTGCTGGTGGTGGCTGCGGTCGCCCGGCAACAATCAGAATAATGCCGCCAATGTCAACAATGACGGCGACGTCAACGAGAACGGCAACAATGTCAACAACGATAACAATGCTGTCCGCCCCGCATTGCTCTCATATGGTCTGAAGCTTTTGTGTAAGCACACAAAGCCCGTGCCGAGAGCAAAGGAATCGAATTCCTTCTCGATTTTTCGGGAAAACATATGTCGGCGGCAGAGATAACGCAATTTGCTTTATGCTCTTACGGCGGGAGAATAGCTGTGCACGGCGATTCTTCCGCCCTGCCGATGAGATTTAATTATGACAGATTACGAAAAGATATATGATTTTCAAAATTTATATAAAGCACACACCGTAGCACGGCGAAGCAAGAGAAACACCCGAGAGGTTATTGAATTTGAGATGAATCTTGGAGAGAATTTAACGAATCTTTCAGAGGCGTTAAAAAGCGGAACATATAAAATGCAGGATTATTATAGTTTTGCCATTTATGATCCTAAATTCCGAATGATTCACGCTTTGCATTATCAAGATAGGGTGGTTCAGCATTGCTTGTGTGATGAAGTGCTTGCGCCAATTCTTGATAAAAAACTGATTTATGATAACTCTGCCTGCCGCATCGGGAAAGGTACTCACTTTGCGATAGGTAGAGTTTCAAAATTTCTGCACGATTTCTATAAAGGGAATGGAGCATACGGATATTTTCTAAAATGTGATATACGAAAATTTTTTGATAATATTGACCATTGTGTATTAAAGGATAAACTATCGAGGGTGATAGAAGACGAACGGGTATTGACTCTTTTATATCAGATTATCGATAGTTTTGAAGTAATGCCAGGCAAAGGACTTCCTCTTGGGAATCAAACAAGCCAATGGTTTGCCATATTTTATCTTGACAGCTTTGACCGTCTGATAAAAGAAAATTTGAGAATCAAATATTACTCTCGTTATATGGACGACTGTGTGTTAATTCATCAAGATAAGGAATATCTTAAACATTGTCTTGAACAAATGAAACGGTGTGCCAATGAATTAAAAATTGATTTTAATGAAAAGACGGAAATATTTCCGATAAAGAATGGAGTAGATTATCTTGGGTGGCACATATATCTAACCGAAAGCGGCAAGGTGATACGTAAAGTCAAGCAACAAACAAAATACAAATATAAGCGCAAATTGAAGTGCTTTCAGCGTATGTATGCTGATGGGAATATCGAATTAGAAGAAATCAATCAGGTTCTATCAAGCTATCGAGCCCATTTAGCTTATGGGCATACGTATAAATTGCAAAAGAAAATTTTAAGCGATTTTGTTTTAAGGAGAAGTAACAATAACGATTGACAAGTTAAAAGTAATGTTAAGTTTTATGCGAGAAATTAACGATGGCAATATTCCAAAATCATCGGATTATGGCATCAGTAATGTGGCTATAACATTTCAGCGCTCTGTTTTTTACAGTTGAAAACATTATTGCACTGTGATATAATTTGTTACGGTGGTGTAGTGTGGCAAAATTAGTATCTTTAAATGTAACTCAAACTGAAAACATAGGCTACATTCTCGGCAGGGAACTACCTTATGGCTCTGTCGTTGCAATGTTCGGCGACCTTGGGGCGGGCAAAACGGCTTTTACAAGAGGATTTGCCAAAGGAATGGGCTTAAATTCCGATGTAAGCAGCCCGACTTTTGCTCTCATAAATGAATATAGGTCAAAAGAGAAAACCCTTTATCATTTTGACATGTACAGAATCAACAGTTGGGATGATTTATATTCTACAGGTTATTTTGATTACCTTGATTCAGGTGCTTCACTTATTATAGAGTGGAGTGAAAACATAGAGAATGTTTTGCCCGAGGATTGTATTAAAATCCGCATTACTAAAACAGATAATGAAAATGAGCGTTATCTTGATATAACGGGATGTGAAAATGTTGAAATTGTTGGCTATTGATACATCAGCCAAAAGTGCAAGCACGGCAATTACCGATGATGATAGGCTTATAAGCGAATGCTTTGTAAATACAAAGCTCACTCACAGCTGTACCTTGATGCCTATGGTTGATAACGTGCTTACACAAGCTAATCTTAAAATTGAAGATATTTATGCTTTTTGTGTGAATGCTGGCCCCGGCTCTTTTACGGGAATCAGAATAGGTGTTGCAGCTGCAAAAGGTCTTGCGTTTAAGAATAATAAACTCTGTGCAGCAGTTTCTACATTGGAGAGTATGGCTTATAACTTTCTTGACGAAGATTGTATTGTGTGCTCGACTATGGATGCGAGATGTAATCAAGTTTATTTTGCGGCCTTTATGGTTACAAACGGTAAAGTTAAAAGATTAACAGAAGACGATGCAATCAGTATTGATATTCTTAAAGAAAAAATAAGCGATGATTTATCAAATAAAAGCTTAAATGTTTATCTTGCCGGTGACGGTGCAGAGCTTTGTTATAAAAGCTTCGGCGATGATTTTACAAATGTTTATCTTGCCGGCGAAAATCGCAGATATCAGCGTGGTTATGGTGCTGCTCTTGCAGCTTTACATAATAATGAATTTATGGATTCTGCTCTTGTTATGCCTGTCTATTTAAGACCGCCTCAGGCAGAGCGTGAATTGAAATTAAAGAAAGCAGAGGGAAAATAATGATAGCACTTGGAAGTGACCATGCAGGGCTTGAGCTGAAAAAAGCTATAATGGCTCATCTTGATGAAAAAAATATAGCATATAAAGATTACGGCACATACACATCGGATTCTTGTGACTATGCTGTTTATGCTGAGAAAACCGCAAGAGCCGTTGCAAGTGGTGAATGCGAAAAAGGTTTACTTTTTTGTGGCACGGGTGTAGGTATTTCAATAGCCGCAAATAAAGTCAGAGAAATTAGAGCGGCTTGCTGCTCAGATGCTTTTTCAGCCGAAATGACAAGGCTTCATAATGATGCAAACGTTCTTTGCCTTGGTGGCAGAGTAGTAAGCAAAGAAAAAGCAATTGAACTTGTTGAACTTTTCCTTAATACCGAATTTAGCGGTGAAGAAAGGCATTTAAGAAGAATTGCTCAGATTACGGACCTTGAAAACAGATTTTAATTTTTGGAGGAATATATATGGAAAATGTAACAATTATGACCCATCCTCTTATTAAGCATAAAATTTCAATGCTCAGAGATAAGAAGACCGGTACAAACGAATTTCGTAAGCTCGTTGAAGAAATTGCAATGCTTGAAGGATATGAGGCTCTTTCAGATCTTCCCCTTGAGGATGTTGAAATTGATACTCCCATTGAGACCTGTATTGCTCCTATGATTTCAGGCCGTAAGCTTGCCATTGTTCCCATCCTTCGTGCGGGACTCGGTATGGTCCCCGGTGTTCTTTCACTTTGTCCAACAGCAAAAGTTGGGCACATTGGTATGTATCGTGATGAAACCACGCATCAGCCTGTTCCTTATTATTGCAAATTGCCAAGGCCGATTGAACAGCGCACAATTGTTGTGCTCGACCCAATGCTTGCAACAGGTGGATCTGCTATTGATGCTATTGACCAAATTAAGAAATTGGGTGGCAAATCTATTAAATTTATGTGCATAATTGCTGCTCCCGAAGGACTTAATAAACTTCATGAAGCTCATCCTGATGTTCAAATTTATGTCGGTAATCTTGATAGGGAACTTAATGCAGATGCATATATTTGCCCCGGCCTCGGTGATGCAGGCGACAGAATATTCGGCACAAAATAATAATTAGATTTTAAGCTATAATTCACAAAAGTTTGTGTGCTTTATTGTGAATTATAGTTTTTTTTTATGCAATTTTAATAAAACTACAGTATCTTTTTAAGTAATTGTTAACAAAATGTAAATTGTCAAAAAAGATATTGACTATTAGTCATTTTTGTACTAAAATACGCACGAAATGACCGGTAGTCATTGAATAGAGGTGATTAGATTGGGTACTGTAACAGAAAATAAAATTGCAAAAAGAAATAAAATTCTTGATTCTGCTTATCAGTTATTTATGGCGAATAGCTATACTGCAACCGCCGTTGACGATGTTGTAAAAATGGCAGGAATTGCAAAGGGCACATTTTATTTATACTTTAAGGATAAATATGATTTGCTTGAGCAGATTATTACTTATAAAAGTGCCGATTTGCTTAAAGATGCCATGGGTGTTGTTGATAAAGAAATTCCTAACGGAACACTTAAAGAAAAAACTATAGCTTTAAGTGATTATATTATAGATTTTCTTTCAGACCATAAAGATTTTACAGCGCTTCTTGATAAAAGATTTGCTTTTTGCTTTAAGATTTTTTCAAGTGGTGTTAATCCTGAATTTTCATCCATGATTGATGAATTTATAAATTCTTTTTTGAATGCCGGTTATGATGAAAATACGGCAAAAAGAACGATGTATCTTATTACCGATATGATTGGCTCTGTTTGCTGCGATTCAATTCTCGGTACAGGTCCGTATTCAATGGAAGATATAAAACCCATTTTAATAAATGCAATATCGAATATTTTGGAGGTGAATGGAAATGGTAAACAAACTTGCTAGATTTATAGCAAACCATCCTAAGGTTATCTTTTTAGTTGCCACATTACTTTTAATTCCTTCTGCGATAGGATATTTTAGCACATTCGTTAATTATGATATTATGTCCTATCTTCCTGACAGCATTCGGTCTGTTCAAGGTGAAGAAATCCTTGATGAAGATTTCGGTCATGCGTCAGATGCTTTTCTCGTAATAGAGAATATGAGCAGCAAGGATATAGTTGAACTTAAGTCAAAAATTTCTGAGGTTGAGGGTGTATACCAGGTTACATGGGTTGATGATATTGCGGATATCAGCATTCCTCAGTCGGTTTTGCCGGATGCTCTTACGGATATTTTTTATTCATCTGACGGCAGTTCTACACTTCTTATGGTTCAGTTCAACGAAGGCTCAGCTACCGAATCAACAATGAATGCCATCAAAGAAATTAAAACTTTGCTTAATAAGCAATGTTTCCTCAGTGGTATGTCCGCAATTGTTCAGGATACTAAATCCCTTGCAGACTCCGAAACTCCCAAGTATGTTGCGGTTGCCGTTGTGCTTGCATTAATTGCACTTTCTTTTACAATGGACAGCTGGGTGCTTCCTCTTGTAATTCTTGCATCTCTTGCTTATGCCATCCTTTACAATATGGGCACAAACATATTTATGCCAAACGGTATATCATATATTACCAAATGTATAGCAGCTGTTCTTCAACTTGCTGTCACAATGGACTACTCGGTATTCCTGCTTGACAGATTTAATGAAGAACTCAAAAAGAATCCGGATAGAAATGAGTCTATGGCAGTTGCTATTGCAGCAACATTCCAGTCTTTGTTAGGCTCATCACTTACTACCGTGTTCGGCTTCTTGGCACTTTGTTTTATGAGCTTCACATTAGGCATTGATATTGGTGTCGTTATGGCTAAGGGCGTTATTTTTGGTATTCTTACGGTTGTAATTGTTTTACCTGCATTTATTCTTATATTCTACAAAGGTATTTACAGATTTAAGCATAAGAGATTTTTACCGAGCTTCAATGCACTTAACAAATTTACGATTAAGCACAGAAAAGTTCTTGCAATTATCTTTCTTGCTCTTATAATTCCATCTTACGTTGCAAAATCATTTGTTTCTCTTGATTATAACGTTGCAAACGCTCTTCCCGAGCAACTCGATTCTGTTCAGTCCCTTGCAAAGCTGAAAAAAGATTTTAATATGTCAACAACTCACTTTGTAATTGTCCACGATGATATTCCTTCCGGGCAAGTTTCTGAAATGATATCAGAGTTTGAAGATGTAGATGGAATCTCAAACATTATTTCGCTTAACTCTTTTGTCGGCCCTGCTATTTCAAATGATATTCTTCCCGATTCGGTTAAAGAGCTTTGTATGAAAGATGGATATCAACTTATGATGATAAACTCCGTTTATACAGCATCAACCGATGAAGCAAATGCTCAAATTGAAGAAATAGAAGATATTTTGTATAAGTATGACCCGGATGGTTATTTAACAGGTGAAGGCCCGATGAGTAAAGACCTTATTTCCGTTACCGATAAAGACTTTAAAGTTACAAGCATTATTTCAATAGCGGCAATTTTTATTCTTATTTCAATATTGTTTAAATCAATTTCAATTCCCGTTCTTCTTGTTGCCGCCATTGAACTTGCAATACTTATAAATGAATCATTCCCGTTAATTACCGGAGCAGATGTTTCATTTATTGCACCCACGGTTATAAGCTGTGTTCAGCTTGGAGCAACTGTTGACTATGCAATACTTCTTACCACAAGATTCCGTGAGGAGCTCAGAACAGGTAAGAGCAGAAAAGAAGCAATGTTAGTTGCTGCAAATGCAAGTGATCAGTCCATATTCCAAAGTGCACTTGTATTTTTCTGCGCAACATTCGGTGTTTATGTTGTTTGTAATATTGAAATAGTCAGCTCTCTTTGTGGTATGCTTGCAAGAGGTGCGGTTATCAGCGCAATTGTAATTATTCTTTTCCTTACACCTGTACTTGTTGCTTTTGAAGGCATAATAGATAAAACAAGCTATAAGTGGAATCCAAATAAAAACAAAAATGATGAAAGTAAAGGGGAGAAAAAGGCAGTGAAAACCTCAAATGCAAAATCAATAATTAAAAAGACTGTTGCTGTAGGCACAGCTTTAACAATGCTTTTCAGTTTTGCAGCTTGCGGTAGCAGCTCAAGTGATGACACTACCACTACAACAGCAAAAGAAACCAAAACACAGGCAGTTTATACCGATGCAGCAGGCTCCGTTACTAAAAATGAAACCGTATATGTAAATATTGATAATAAAGGTACCGTTCAAGAGGTTCAAGTTACAGATTGGCTTCATACCGATAAAGGTGAAGTTTGTGTAGACGATGTAAGCAATCTTAAAAATATAACAAATATCAAAACAGATGATGAGCCTGTTATTGACGGGAAAAATATTCAGTGGAATATGCCGGATACAGACTTATACTATAGTGGCACATCAGATAGCGAACTTCCCGTTCAGCTTCAAATTAAATATTATCTTGACGGCAAAGAGATCTCTGCTGATGATATAGCCGGCCAAAGCGGTAAAGTTAAAATTGAAGTTAATATGACAAATAATTGCAAAAAGACTGTTAAAATTAACGGCAAGAAATCAACTGTTTATCTTCCTGTAATGGTTGTCGGTGGACTAGTTATGCAAGAATCTGAATTTTCAGGCGTAAGCGTTGAAGGTGGCAGAGCAATAGGCGATGGCACTAAAGAGATAGTTGCTTTCTTCGGTATGCCCGGAATGAGTGAAAGCCTCGGACTTAAAGACCTTGGTATAACAAACCTTGATGGCCTTGTGATAGGCAGCACAGCTTCCGTAACAGCAGATGCAAAAGACTTTGAGCTTGGCAATATGTATTTTGCCGTTATTCCCATTGCTTCTCTTAACTTAGATGTTGATGCAGGGGATTCAATGAGTGACCTTAAATCCGTTCTCAGTGCCCTTAGTGAAGTTCAAGATGCAATTTCAAAGCTTGATACTGATAAGCTTATGGATATGCTTCAAAATAAAACTGATGGCGTTGCTTCCCTTACAAGTGTTATGAGCGATGCAATTGAACTTTATAATAGTAACAAAGCTCTTATTGATGTTCTTTCAAAATATGCAACACCGACTAACAGCGAGCAACTTAAAAAGATACTTAAAGTATTTACAAGCGAAGATGCTAAAAAAGCAATTTCTCTTCTTTCTGATTCAAGTGTTGTAAACTTCCTTGTAGATTTGGCAGATTTAAGCGATACTATTCCCATTGCTTCATCTTTGGCAAAAGACCTACAAGATAAAGACGTTCAAAAAGCCTTGGAGAATTTACCGGAAACTTTAGAAAAACTTTCTGAAATTCAAAAGACTTTAAGCGATAACAGTGAACTTATAGATACATTTATGTCCCTTCTCAGTGATGACACAATGGATACCATCACAAGCCTTATGTCTCTTGCAGGCACAGCTGATTTTGCTTCCCTTGAGGAAAAATATTCATCTCTTGCAAGTAACGCAGACGTAATTGTTGATAAGATGGAAAAATGGATTGATTTCGGCAAGGAATACAAAATCTTTACCGAGGCAGCCGAGGGCATGGATACATCTGTTATGTTCATCTATATGACTCCTTCAATCAGCAAAGAGGTTACAGCAGAAGAAACAACCACAGATTCTTCAAATGAATCAATTCTTGATTCATTTATTCAAAAATTTAAAAAGTAAGGTTTTCTCCTATAATATTATTCAATTTACGGAAAGAGCGACCCCGAGCTTAATTGCTTAGGGCCGCCTTTCTACTTATTTCTAAATAGCATAAATAGATATATTGAAATTTGTATATTTGTTCTAAAATTAATTAAAAATTGTCTCAAAAGGCAGATTTTTTCAAACCGGTTATAAAATGCGATTTAAAAGCATATGTATCTTAAAACCATGTTGCAATCATAGGTTGTGAAATGGTGATACGTCACTTGTTTACAAAAAAATATATTAAGTCTTGATTTAGAATTCTCTCGATTTTTAGGGTAGGGGACCATTGGCATCAATTAAAAGCTTTATTAAAACATATAAAAGCGTAGTGGCTTAACATCCGCTACGCTTAAATTTTAATATCCGTTTATATGAGCATTTTGCATTGCTTTAAGTATTTTAAGCCTTACATTTCCGTAATCTTTTTCAAGGGATTTTATAAATTCTTTCATTTCTTCACGATCGGTATTTTTATCCGCAGGGCAAAGGCTTTTTTTAACAGGTAAATTTTCACTTCTTGCAACTCTTGCACAGTCACTTTCACGTGCGAAAATCATGGGCCTGATAACCGCTATATCATTG
>CAVHYZ010000031.1:0-3069 GCA_963640495.1 Acutalibacteraceae bacterium | reverse complement strand
GCATAAAGC
Source organism: Acutalibacteraceae bacterium (assembly GCA_963640495.1). Taxonomy (GTDB): domain Bacteria; phylum Bacillota; class Clostridia; order Oscillospirales; family Acutalibacteraceae; genus CAG-177. The sequence continues at coordinate 3,060 of CAVHYZ010000031.1, read as the reverse complement.
AGTCAAGCTTTGCTCCTTTAAGTAAATTCATCATAAAAGTTTCAGATAAATCATCAAGATGGTGACCCAACGCAATTTTATTACAACCTAATTCTTTCGCAGTGCTTATTAAAATTCCTCTTCGCATTTTTGAGCAAAGAGAGCATGGATTTTTTTCTTTGCGAACATCAAAAATCAGCTCCGCAAGGTCTGTTTCTTTTATTGTATAGTATATATCTAATTTATCACAAAGAGCCTTTATTTCCGAAAAATCACCGCTTTTATTTTCAAATTTCATATCAACAGTAACGGCAATTATCTCAAAATTAACAGGATAAAAATTTCTCAGCTTTGCCATTGCCGCAAGAAGAGCAAGTGAATCTTTACCGGCAGAAACCCCTATGGCAATTCTGTCTCCGCTTTCTATCATGTTATATTGCTGGCAGGCGGAACGAATAGAACTCAGTAATTTTTGCATACTTACCTCATTTATTCTATACATAACGGCTCAACTGAAAAACATTTGCCGCTTTTTTTATCAATCCCGAAAATACACCCGTTAAGCATACACGGACCATCAGCCGTTTCAAATCTTGTGGGCATACCTGTTCTGAGCCATTCAATGCTTTTTTCCGGCTTTACTCCTAAAACTGAATTTTTAGGTCCGGTCATACCAAGGTCGGTCATAAAGCCGGTTCCCTTTGGCAAAATCTTTGCGTCGGCTGTTTGCACATGAGTGTGTGTGCCGAATACTGCTGAAACTCTGCCGTCAAGGTAATACCCCATTGCGCCTTTTTCCGCTGTTGCCTCAGCATGAAAATCTACAATATTTATTTTGCAACTTGTTTCATTCAGAATAGAATCAACTGTTTCAAAAGGATTATCACAAGCATCCATATATACTCTTCCGGAAAGGTTTATAATGCAAATTTGTGTATAGCCTAAATCTACCACTGAGTAGCCGTTTCCGGGAGCTTCTTTATGAAAATTTGCAGGCCTTATTATATCAGTTCTGCCATCAATAAACTCATAAAACTCACGGCGCCTAAATGAATGGTTTCCAAGGGTAATAAAATCAACTCCGCTTCCAAAGAGAAACTGAGCAGAGTGGGGAGTTATGCCGTTACCGACTGCGGAATTCTCTCCGTTGGCAATAACAAAATCAATTCCTTTTACTTTTTTTAAAGTGGGGAGCTTTGCTCTTAAGAATTCACATCCCTTGTCGGAAACAACATCCCCGATTGCTAAAATATTCATAAAATCATCTTTCTATGCATCTTGATTGCTTTCAAATGCATATATATTTTAATTTTGCAATGTTCTAATGTCAAGATAAATATGAAGAAGGTAAATATAAAAAAAGGCACCTTCGTTAGAAGATGCCCGAAAATTATTATTTTGCAACGCCGAAAGCACGGGTTTCTCTGATGAGATTAACTTTAATTTCACCGGGATAATCCATTGAGTTTTCAATCTTTTCCGCAATTTCTCTTGCCATGATAACCATTTTATCGTCAGAAACCATATCCGGTTTGACAATGATTCTAACTTCACGGCCTGCCTGAATTGCAAAGGAACGTTCAACGCCTTCAAAGGATGTTGCAATTTGCTCAAGAGCTTCAAGTCTCTTAATGTAATTTTGAAGATCTTCTCTTCTTGCGCCGGGTCTTGCAGCTGAAATTGCATCAGCAGCTTGAACAAGAATTGCAACTGTGCTCTTCGGCTCTACGCCGCCATGGTGTGCTTCAATAGCATTGCAGATAATGTCATTTTCTCTGTATCTTCGTGCGTATTCAACACCGAGAGCAACGTGCGTGCCTTCCATTTCATGGTCAAGAGCCTTGCCTATATCATGAAGAAGACCTGCCCTTTTTGCACTCTTAACATCAGCGCCAAGTTCTGATGCCATAAGTCCTGCGATAAATGAAACTTCAAGTGAATGTTTAAGAACATTTTGACCATAGCTTGTACGATATTTAAGCTTGCCGAGAAGTTTTACAAGTTCAGGATTAACTCTGTCAACACCTGCTTCCATGCAAGCCTGCTCACCGGTTTGTTTAATGGTTTGCTCAACTTCACGCTTTGCTTTGTCATAAAGTTCTTCAATTCTTGCCGGATGAATTCTGCCGTCTTGAATAAGCTTTTCAATTGTTACCCTCGCAATTTCTCTGCGTACGGGGTCAAAGGAAGAAATCGTAATAACTTCGGGAGTGTCATCAATAAGAAGACTTACTCCGGTAACCATTTCGAGGGCTCTGATATTTCTGCCCTCTCTTCCTATGATTCTGCCCTTCATTTCATCGTTAGGCAGAGAAACAACCGAAACTGTTGCTTCTGCAGCATGGTCTGCTGCACAGCGTTGAATTGCGGTAGAAATGATTTCTTTTGCAATTCTGTCTGATTCATCTCTTGTTTGCTGTTCGTATTCCTTGATTTTAACTGCTTTTTCGTGATCAAGCTTAGAATCAAGTTCACTGATGATAAGATTTTTTGCCTGTTCCTGAGTATAGCCTGAAATTCTTTCAAGAATATCCAACTGGCTTTTTTTGAGAGATTCAACCTCTTCCATTTTTGCGTCAGCTGCTTTGAGCTTTTCGTCAAGATTGGCTTCTTTCTTTTCAAGCTTGTCGGTTTTGTTGTCAAGATTTTCTTCTTTTTGAATAAGTCTCTTTTCTTGTTTTTGAACCTCAGCACGTCTTTCACGAAGCTCTTTTTCTGTTTCTGTTCTGTGCTTGTGAATTTCGTCTTTTGCTTCAAGAATTGTTTCTTTCTTTTTGGCCTCTGCAGTGGCAAGAGCTTCGCTTACGATTTTGTTAGCTTCCTCTTCGGCTGAGCCGATAGCTGCTTCGGCTTTCTTTTTTCTATGAGCAACGCCAATGAAAAATCCGGCTAATGTGCCTACGATTAATCCTGTGGCGATACCGATAAGAATAGTTACAACTGTTGGCAAATATCTGTCCTCCTTTTCTGAAAATTTTGATTGCGGTTATCCGCGTTATAATAAGATTGAATAAAAATTCATTTTGCAGTGTATTATACGAAACAATTTCGCTTGGCACAAAACACACCACGATATATATA
>CAVHYZ010000030.1:0-19929 GCA_963640495.1 Acutalibacteraceae bacterium | reverse complement strand
AAAATCAAATTCTTGATTCATTAAGATTTTGTGAATTGACATTATTCTGCCGTTTTGCTACCCCGTAACTTTACAAATTTTATAACTGTTTGCACTCGGATTTTGCACGGCAAAATCCCCGACATTCCATATTCCTGATTCCACATTAAAAAAGCTCCCCGAAGGGAGCTTTCCGTTGATTAATTATTTGCTTTTCTTTGTTTTAACAACTGCTACTGTGCCTGCAATGAGAGCAAGGAGTGCAACTGCGGGAACAACTGCTGTGCTGCCTGTGTTGGGGATAGCTGAGTTTGTGGAAGCAGCCTTTCTGGTGGTAGCTGCGGTTGTCTCATCATAAACAGCTGTGCCCTTTTGGGTTACGATTTCAGCATCGTCATCTTTTGCAGATGAAGGAAGAGTTGTAGCTGTGGTAAGTCTGTTAAGAATGCTGTCACCGGAGTTTGCAGCTGATTTTGTAGTAGAAGGTGCGGCGGTAGTAGTAGGTGCGGTAGTTGTTGTGGTGGTTGCGTTGTAATCTTTAAGAGGATCTGTAACGTAAAGGTCTGTGGTGGTAGCTGTTGTGGTAGCTGCTTTTGTTTCGTCTGCAAATGCCATCATGGTAAGTGAGCAAAGTGCTACGAGAGCAAGAACGAGAGCAAGAACAACTGAAACTGTCTTTTTCATAATTGTTTCCATCCTTTTTTATATATTTTTGTGCCCTATTGTAAAGGCAAAAGTACGATTTGTCAAGAGCTGAGACTCTTTTTTGTATATATTTAACAAATAGATATTTTGTAAACGGGAAAAATGTGGCTTCATCTAATGAGAAATGTGAAATGAGGAATGGAGGGTTGCTTCGCTCCGATTATATAAAACAGATATTTCTGTAAAATTATATTTTCACTCTTTTTCGCAATATTTTCATTGCTGATTGCACATTGTCCCTCCGGGACTTTCATTGCTAATTGAACAAAGCAACATATATTCTGCGGGCGAGCCTTTGTGCCGAAGGACATCGCCCGCATATCTAAAGAACATCCAAGCTCCCCGGCTTGGCTATTCACTTTAGCGTATCAGTAAGTCAGTGCAGAGAGGGTTTCTTTTTCGGATACCGAAAAAGCTGAAATTTTGCCGTTGGAAACCGAGTAAAGAACACCATTTGAGCAAATTGCTCTTGTGGCCGCATCTCCTATATAGTTTGCGTCATGGGTATAAACTCCCACGGGCTCTATTGTTTCAAAAGCGGTGCTGAAGAGTATGTAAGCGCTTCTCTCTGAGCTGTCCTCATCATGAATAATAACAGGTACGCCGAAAATATTGTTTTCTTTATCCTGAACGATGGATCTTGAATCCGATGTGATTACGGCGGACTGGTTACTATCCAAAGTATATGTTGAAAGAAGTGTGCCGTTCTTTATAAGAGAAAGGGTAATTTTTCCGTTTTTGTCTGCCTGTGAAACAGCCATAGCAGTATTATCCGAAATGCTATACAGTGATGCACCGGTTTTAACTTCCGTTATTTCGGCAGCTTTAAGGTTAGCGGGGTCCGTAAAATTAACAACATAAGATTTTTCCGTGCCGGCAACACAGGCTTTATTGCCTATGAATGTAATATCCGCACTGCTCATGGATGCAAAATTTTTAAGCTCACCGGCCTTTTTAAGCCCGGAGGTAAGCACAAGGGCACTGAGTTTTCCATCTTTTGATGTTATCAGTCTGATATATCCGGTATCAGTAATACAAGGAGCGTCAACTACACTACCCTCAAGGATGTATGTGCCGATTTTGCTTATTCCTTTAGTGCCGAGAGAGAAAGAATATACTTCCGTTCGTTTCTCGTTTGTATCGGCTGAAGCGAAAAGTCTGGTAATGTAAATTGAATTTTCGCTTATTTCAACATCAGCTTTGCTTCCGCATCCTATAATTGCAAGCTTTTCTATATTGTTTATGTTGCTTAAATCTGTTGCAGTGATGAAAAGCACAGCCTTTTCTTTGGCATTTTCGGCAGCAATATATTCGTTATTATCCGTTTTAAGCTCAATATTTTTGCCGTTTACGGAAAGAGTTGGAATTGCCGTAGTTGAGGCTTTAGAAAGGTCTTTGCAGGTTACCGCATAGAATTTGCCGTTTGAAAGATTGGCATTTATAAAATATCCTTCCTGCACCTCTTTATCTTTAAGAGCGGGTGATGCGGGGTTTGAAATATCGTAATAGAAGGTAAGAACGGAATTCTTCTCCGTCATTTCCGTATCCGTAAAAGTATATTCGCTGCTTTCCATCAGCACTATGAGAGTGTCACCGGAAACATAAAGACCGAGGCAGCTGCAAATCACATCTGATGAAGACGAGTCATAAAGAGTAATCTTTGAAACCTCTGTCATCTCTTTTGCGGGGCTGATTTTAACAACTCTGATAAGCTCATTGGTTGCGGAAGTTTGGGTATCTGTGATAGATGTAAGAATATATAAGTAATCTCCTACGGATTTAACAGTATCTATAAGAGCAATGGTATCATCATAGTTTATAGCCTGAGCAACAAGGCTGTCTGTATCGGAAGATTTTGCATCCTCAACAATTACGCCTGCAGATGTATTTTCCGTTATGGACTTATCACTGCCGAAAACAGATAAAATTTTATCTTTTGTGCTTACCTTTGTGGTTTCCGTTTCCGCAGGAGCACTTGAAAGCACTTCATCATCGGAATTGAAAACTTCGTTTATTACATTTTCAAGCTCTGAATCGGAAGAAATATTCTTAATAAGATTATCAATTTCAAATCCGTCAAAGGCGTTCTTAACGCTGATTGTGTTGCTGCCGAGGTTGTTTCTTATGAGTACGGTAAGCACAGTGATAAACACAAAGGCAGCAGCAACAGCACAAAATCTTTTGAAAACTATTATTGTGCCGTTTTTACGGGGAGGCTCTTGAGCGGTTTCTTTAAGCTTTGCGGTCATATTTTCAACCGAAAGAGATTCCGGAACTTTTATTTCAGCTGCTGATTTTTCAAAAGCGGTGGATAAATTAAGCAGGGTATCTAAATCTTTATTATTCATTCTCAAGTTTCTTTGCCTCCTTTCAATTATTTTCAAGCTCGTCTCGGAGCTTTGCAAGGGCTCGTGAAAGCTTTGACCTTACGGTAGCGTGGGGAAGATCAAGCATTTCGGCAATTTCACGGCTTTTATATTCACCTAATATTTTAAGGAATACTATTTCTCTTTCTTCCGGTGTAAGAATTTTAACGGCGCTTTGAAGCTCAAGGGAAAGCTCTGAATTTTCTATGCCCCCGTCATCATGCTTACCGGTTTCAAGAGTATCATCAAGGGAAATATGGGAATTAAGGGATTTAAATTGATTGCGGCAGGAAATATTAAGGATTCTGAAAAGCCAGCCCTTGAAGGAATCGGCATTTTTTAAGGATTTAATTTGCTTAAATGCGGAGCAAACCGCATCGGATACCGCATCTTCTGCGGCAAATGCATTGCCGGTAACGCAGCAAGCATAGCTGTACATCTCCTTATAATAGAGACCATACAGTTTGCCGAATGCGTCGGCGTCGCCGTTTTGAGCCTTTTTAACAAGCTCTTTTACCTCGTTTGCCAATCCCTTTCCCCCGCTTTCATACATAAGTGTGCCAAAGTTTGATTTTTGTTGCAAAAATTTAAAAGCTTTTTGAAATTTTTCTCTGATTATACATTACAAGACTGTTTTTCGGCAAGCAAAGTCAGCCTGTATTTTCAAAAAATTTACTTTTGAGTAAAAAAAACTATTGTTAAAAATCTTTTGTTACTGTATAATGTTTTTATATTTATCTGTGGCTATCCGGCCACCTCGAAAGGTGTGGGTTGTATGCTCGGCAAATATGTACGAGTAAGGATTACAAATCCTGTCCACTCCGTAAACAGCCAATTTGGCTTTACCTATCAATTGAATTACGGTACCATTGAAGGCAAAAAGCGTTTTGATAACGCTGTATGCGGAGCTTATGTGATGGGTGTGCATCACCCTATCAGAACCTTTGACGGCAGGGTTATTGCCGTTATTAAGCATACGGACGGGACTCCGCCCGTTTATGTGGTTGCCCCGAAAAGCACAAGATATATTCTTTATCAGGTGGAGGACGCACTTGCTTTTGCAGAGGGTAACAAAGAGCATAAAATCGAGTGCCTTTATGAGCGCTCCTGCGGAGCCGTCGTTTACAGATTTATAAACGGTGAGGTCAGATATTTGCTCATTAAAAATAAGCGCTCGGCAAACTGGGGGTTTCCCAAAGGTCATGTAGAGCGTGGCGAAAGCAACGAGCAAACGGCAAAACGAGAAGTCCTTGAAGAAACGGGAATTCATATTCAGATTCTGCCTAAATTCGCATCAAAATCCGAATACACAATACAGGGCAAAATTGAAAAAACCGTTACAATTTTTATTGCAAAAACAGTAGATACACAAACCGTTATACAAAAAGAGGAGATAGAAGATTACATGTGGCTTGATTTTAACAGAGCCATAGACCATTTGAAGTTTCCAAACGATCGCACAATTCTTGAAAATGTGCGTAAATATCTTAAGAATTCAGGCATAGCCAACGCATAAGTGAGGTGAAATGTGTGGTAGAATCCATTACCGACGCCATAGTCAATATGTTTGACGGCTCTGTGCCTAAAGAAATTATAATATTTTTTATTTCCCTTTTGCCCGTCCTTGAATTAAGAGGCGGTATGATTGCCGCAAAGCTTTTGGAAGTGCCTCTTTTAAAGGCTTTTGTAATTTGCTACATCGGCAATATTCTGCCCATACCTTTTATATTGCTTTTTATCCACAAAATTTTCGCCTTTTTAAAAAGATATGAAGGCTGTGCAAAAATCGTAAACAAACTTGAAACAAAATCCGAAAAGAATAAAGAAAAGATATTAAAATATAAAAAACTCGGCTTGCTGATATTTGTTGCGATTCCCCTCCCCGGCACAGGGGGATGGACAGGTGCTTTGGTTGCCGCCCTTATGGATATGCGTATGCGTTCCTCTTTGCCCCTCATAGCGGCAGGCGTTCTTATAGCAAACTTTATTATGACTGCCGTTTCTTACGGCCTTATCGGTGCAATAATAGGATAACAAAAACGGCTCCTCAAAGGGCGTTCAACTTAAGGATTTTCCGAAAAATCCGGCATAGTCGTTATGAGCGGCTGTGCCGTTTTCTTATGCTTCGGAATTGGTGCCCGGCAGCTCTCCGAAGCAGTTCCGGATTCTGAACCCTGTGCCCGTCAATCTTTTCTGCGGATTCTCGGATGATCTCAGCTGTAAGTTTCTGCACTTCGGTGTACTTTTTTACAAGTGCAAGAAACCTCTTCACATTCACCTCCCCCCGGAAACAAACATTCACAAGTAAAGGATGCTGCCATATTGACAAGTTTCGTATCACTTGTTACAATCGGAATATCACAGTTCAGACTTAATAACAAGTGTTTCACAAATACTTTGCGAAAGTACAGTTATTCCGAAACGGCAAGGAGTGAAGGTGATGGCAAAACAAACAGAACAGAATGAAAACAGATAGATATTTCACTTGGCAGATGCAAATGGATATCCAGGAATTTATACAGAAAGAAATACAAAAGCTCGGTCTGGATTCAGAGCCTGAGCAGACTATATTGGAGGAAGAATAAAAATGGTTGATACCAAAAAGGAACAGGAACGTGATGAACTGCATCGTGCAATATGGGCAATTGCAGATGAACTGCGTGGCGCAGTAGATGGATGGGACTTTAAGAATTATGTTCTTGGCACGATGTTTTATCGTTATATTTCCGAAAATCTGTGTAATTACATAAACAGCGGTGAGATTGATGCGGGTAATACCGATTTTGATTTTGCAAAAATGCCGGATGAGGATGCAGAAGAAGCAAGAGAAGGACTGGTTGAGGAAAAAGGATTTTTTATCCTTCCGAGTGAATTGTTCTGCAATGTTCAGAAGAATTGTAATAATGAAGAAGCTACATTTAAGGATCGTGAAGGTAAGATGAAAAATACAAAGGAAAACCTGAATGAGCTTCTTGAAATGGTGTTCCGTCACATCGAGGAATCAGCGAAGTGTCGTATTTCAATATTGTAGCTGAGACAACTGAAAATACTGTTGTGACGGAATACGAGCCTGTCAAAAAGCGTTCCGATGCATACCAGAGCGAAGCGGCACTGGAAGCTGAATTTATCAAATTGCTCAGTGAGCAGGGTTATACTTATCTGCCGATTCATACCGAGCAGGACTTGATTAAGAATTTGCGTGAAAGACTGGAAGATTTGAATGATTACAAATTCTCTGATTCGGAGTGGGAGAATTTCTTTAAGAATTCTGTTGCCAATCCGAATGAATCCATCGCAGAAAAAACACGCACCATTCAGGAGGACAATGTCAAAATTCTCAAGCGTGATAGCGGTGAAACCAAGAACATTACGCTGATTGATAAAAAGAATATTCACAACAATCGCTTGCAGGTCATCAACCAGTATGTGATTGGTACAGCGGACGGTGCAAAGCATGATAACCGTTATGATGTCACCGTGCTTGTAAATGGTCTGCCGCTTGTACATATCGAACTGAAGCGTAGAGGCGTGGCAATCCGTGAAGCTTTTAATCAAATCAACCGCTATCAAAGGGATTCCTTCTGGGCAGGCAGTGGGCTGTATGAGTACATCCAAATTTTTGTAATCAGCAATGGTACGAACACAAAATATTACTCCAACAGCACTAGAAAGAATGCAGAGAAGGAACATGAGAAGAAAGGTTCAAGCAAAACTAAGACAAGCAATAGTTTTGAATTTACCTGTTTTTGGGCGGATGCAAATAATCGAGTTATTCCGGATCTGATCGACTTTACAAAGACCTTCTTTGCCAAGCATACCATTTTGAATGTTCTTACAAAATATTGCATCTTCACATCAGAGGAGATGCTGATGGTTATGCGCCCGTATCAGATTACAGCAACCGAACGTATCTTAAACCGTATTGAGATTGCTAACAATTATAAAAAGTACGGTTCGGTAGAAGGCGGTGGCTACATCTGGCACACTACAGGATCTGGTAAGACACTGACTTCTTTTAAGACAGCAAGACTGGCATCCAAACTCCCTTATATCGATAAGGTGCTGTTTGTGGTTGATCGTAAGGATCTGGACTACCAGACCATGAAGGAATATGACCGTTTTGAAAAAGGCGCAGCCAACAGCAATACCTCGACAACCATATTAAAACGGCAGTTGGAAGACCCGGAGGCACACATCATTATTACTACAATCCAGAAACTGGCTACCTTTATAAAAAAGAATCCGGGGCATGAAGTGTATACGAAGCATATCGTTATTATTTTTGATGAATGCCACAGAAGCCAGTTCGGAGATATGCATACGGCGATCGTGAAGAACTTCAAAAAATATCATCTGTTTGGTTTTACAGGAACACCGATTTTTTCTGTGAATTCCGGCAGAGCGAAAAATCCTGAGTTCTTTACCACGGCACAGACCTTTGGCGATCAGCTTCATACTTACACCATTGTGGATGCAATCAATGACAAAAACGTTCTTCCATTCCGTGTGGACTATATAAAAACTATGGATGTGGAGGAAGAAATTACAGACGAAATGGTCTGGGATATTAATCGTGAAAAGGTCATGATGGCACCGGAGCGCATCAGCCTTGTCACAAAATATATTCTGGAGCATTTTGACCAGAAAACCTATCGTGGGGATAAGAGCTATATCTTCAATTCTCTTGTTAATATTGAGGAAGTAGCATCTGCTAAGCGTGATGAAGTGGAAGAAATCAAACGTAAGCAACGAATCAGCGGCTTCAATTCCATCTTTGCCGTATCCGGTGTACCGATGGCAAAGCTTTATTACAATGAATTCAAAAAGCAGATGAAGGCTGATCCTACCAAGAAGCTGCGCATTGCTACTATCTTTAGCTATGGAGCAAACGAGGAAGAATCCGATGGAATCTTAGATGAGGAAAATTCCGAGGATACCTCTGCTCTTGATCAGCCGTCCAGGGAATTCCTGGAAGAAGCTATCAAGGATTACAATGAAATGTTCCATACCAATTACGATACATCAAGTGATAAATTCCAGAATTACTATAAAGATGTGTCGCTTCGCATGAAGAATAAAGAGCTGGATCTTCTCATCGTGGTAAATATGTTCCTCACAGGCTTTGATGCTACAACATTGAATACCTTGTGGGTGGACAAAAACCTTAAGATGCATGGACTGATTCAAGCTTTCTCCCGTACCAATCGAATTCTGAATTCTATTAAGACATTCGGAAATATCGTGTGCTTCAGAAATCTGCAAAAACGAGTTGATTCTGCTATTTCACTTTTTGGAGATAAGAATGCGGGTGGCATTGTGCTGATGCAGAGCTTCAAGGATTACTACTACGGTTATGAATCCGTAGATGGTAAGCAGATGCCGGGATATATAGATATAATGGAGGAGTTGGGCAGCAAGTTCCCGCTATCAGAGCCACGTATTGAGGGCGAGCAGAATCAGAAAGACTTCATTGCTCTCTTCGGTGCAATTCTTCGCATGAGGAATCTGCTGATGTCTTTTGACGAATTCAGGGATAAAGAGCTGATTTCAGAACGAGATTTGCAGGATTACCTTGGACGATACCAAGACCTGCGTGATGAATGGAAACGCAAACGTCGGGAAAGTACGGATATTACAGACGATGTTGTATTTGAAATCGAACTCATTCGTCAGATAGAAATCAATATTGACTACATACTCATGCTTGTAAAGAAATATCATGATACACACTGCGAAGACAAGGAAGTTCTGATAACTATCAATAAAGCAATTGATGCCAGTCCTGAGCTGCGCAGTAAAAAACAGCTTATTGAAACCTTTATCGCCGGTATCAATGATGTAGATGATGTAATGTCTGAATGGCATGATTATGTGGTGGAACGCAGGGAGGCAGACCTTACGGCAATCATTGAGGAGGAGAAGCTGAAACCGCAGGATACACGTAAGTTTATGGAAAATGCTTTCCGTGATGGAGAAATCAAGACATCCGGCACTGATATTGATAAACTGATGCCGCCTGTGTCACGTTTCGGTGGCGGTGGCACCAGAGCCAAGAAGAAGCAAGGGGTTATAGATAAACTTAAAGCTTTCTTCGAACGCTATTTTGGTATCGGAGGATCATCAACTTTTACAGAGCCTGTAACATACAACATTCCGGAAAACCAAACTCCTCTTATGACGGTTGCAGAAGATTCTGCTCCTTATAACGCTCAAAAATAACAGTCGCAGACCACAGTGGAAGAAATTCTTGCTGTGGTCTTTTTTTCGCTTTATTACATTTTACCTGTGCTCCAGAATCGGAAGACAGCTGTTTCTCAAAAATTGGAAACAGCTCTTTTGGGAACTTTTGCTCATTTTGAGCAAAAGGAAAACAGCCACGCAGCAACATCTCTGTTACCGTATGACTGCGCTTTCTCCGCTTGAGGCGTGTCAGCTTATGAAATTTTCTTGCTTTCTGAAAATCCCTGTGGCGAAGCGCCAAAAGCTGTGACCCCTTTGTGTAAAGGGGCTGTCTGCGTAGCAGACCGGTGCTAACCCGGCGCAGGGACTTTCAATCAGTATTTCACTACAATTTTATTCTTGCCGGGTTTTGTTTCAACAGCAAGTTTATTATTTCGGAGAGAGTATTCTCCGTCACATTCAATGCTTTTCGGCTCGGCGTGGAGATACATTTCCGTCAGTGCGTTGTACTTTTTATCTTGAGTATATTCGAGGGTATATATTTTATTATCTTTATCCCAATTCATATTGTCAATTCTGCCTGTAACGGCAACGGGAACGGTTCTTCTTAAGCGGGTCATAATCGGATCGCCTAAAATTCCGTTATAATATGCCCAATAAGTATTACTCCACTGATAGCCGTTAAATTTATCAAGCAAATAATCAATATGATGCAGCCATTCTGTGCCATCACTGGTGCCGCCCCATTCACCTACAAGAAGGGGAACGTCAAGGCGTTCCTGGGATTTTCTGTGCTCGTCAAAAATACCGCCGACTCGTGTGTCGCTTGCGTATTTATATTCGGGAGTATCAACCATAATATCATAAGCGTGGGGAGCAAAGCAAAAATTCTTTTCCCTTTTTCCGTTTACGGTAACGGCGGGGGTTGAATAGGGTATGCCGAGGTTTGAATAATAGCTGTTTTCCATCATTATAATGCCGTTATCGGTTACCTCTCTGATAGCCGAGGCGGTGCGATTGAGAAATTCGGAATAAAATCCTTCGTCAAACTTTTTGATAATATCATCCGCTCCGCTTGTGGCCTTACGGAAAAGGCTGTAATCCGCGAAGGGCTCAAGGCATCTGATAACATTCTTGCTAAAAAGCTGTTTTGCCATGAAAGAAAGCTTAACTCTCTTATCTCCTATAACGGTTTTTGCTACTCCGCCGATGAGCTTTCTGAAAACTTTTCCGCCATCCGAGCCCGGATAAGGCTCATTGAAAATATCAAAGCCGAAAAGTGCGGGATGGTCTTTAAATTTCTCTGCAACGTGCTTCCACATATCGCAAAAATATGTTTGAAGGGGAACGCCGTTTACGCTTTCATTCTTCCAAAAAGCATCAAAGGCTCTTTGAGTTGCCTTACCCCAAAAATATCCCTCTGCCCATACAATTTTTACAGGCTTAAATTCTGCGCCGTCAGTTTTACATGCCCATTTAGGAGCGCCGTCACCGGCTGTATCCTTTTCACCGTAAAACAAATCCTGGTGCATATCAAGATAAAAATAAATGCCGTATTTTTCGCAAAGATTCGCAACCTTTTCCACACGGTCAAGGTATTCCTCGTCATACTTATAGGGTTCAGGCTCAACCGCATCCCACGTCATACCAAGCCTGATAATATTGAAGCCGTTTTCAGCAAGCTCTTTTATAAGCGCCTCGTCAAAATCTACGGCATAAGTTCTTTTGACTCTGCCATCGTCATTATTACCCTTATCGCAAAGGTTAATTCCACTGAAAATGCGCTGTCTGCCTTCCGCATCCACAAAATATTTGCCTTCGGTTGAAATTTTAAGCATGGCTCTTTCTCCTTGTTTTCAATATAAAATAACTTTATCATAAAAACAAATTTTATGCAAGAGAAAGGGAAAGGTAATTAGTAATCAGCAATTAGCAATGAATGTCCCTGCGCCCCACAACCTCTCCGTCAAGGCTGTGCCTGCCACCTCTCCTTACGCAGGAGAGGCGACCCCTCACTGTCAGTTCCAACTATTCTAACCACTAACCACTGACAGTGAGCAAACTTTTCTTTATCTTTATAATTTATTTTTCTTTTGCGTTTACGGCTTTTATTTCTTCCATGATTTCGTCGCCGATAATTGCGGCTTCGGTAAAAGAGTTATTTTTCCAATAAGACACCAAAGACACTCCGCTTGCCGCCGCAATGCTTACAATATCACTTATCGCACTCCCGTCACCGATGGGATTCTTGCCGGAAAGTGTCAGGGCCATATTTACAAGGGAAGCAATAAGCAATATGAGCCTGACCCAAACCCCGGGTTTTACATTCTTCAATTTTTTGATTTTTATTTTCATTTTGAATTTTCCCTTCTGTATCCGTTTTTGTTTTTTATCCATCCGCCGTCTTTAAGTTTTATCCACTTTCCGTCATAGGATGTAACAGTCGTTATAAATTTTTCACCTTTTTTTAACGATTTTATTTTTTCATATTTGTCCCCGGCTCCTGTTTTTACGCTTATGCTGTCAGCTGTAACAACTTGTTTTTCTTTCTGTGAAAACATTTCTTCAAGTGCTTTACCTATAGCTTCACCGCATTTTTTCATTCCTTCCTTTGTCTTTACTTTTTCAAGATCTTCAGTGCAGTCAATAAAAAGAGTTTCAATAAGAACGGCGCAAGGTTTGGTTTGCCTTATGAACCCAAAATAATCTTTTCCGTTTGAGTTAAGGCGAATTTTTGCTCCTCTGTTTTTCACCTTAAATTCTTCGGCAATATTTTTGCAGATTTTTTCAGCTGCCTTTTTCCCTGTGGGTGATCCATGGTAATAAAAAGTTTCTGTGCCTGTACCGCCACCGGCATTAAGGTGGATTTCTGCTGCAAAATCCGGCAAAAGCATATTAACCTTTTTAATCCTTTCGGTAAGGGATAAATCACCGTTATAATTTATAATTTTACAGCCTAAATATTCGGCTGCATACTCGGCAATTTCTCGGGCAATTTTATGCTCTTGATATTTACCGTCTTTACTTACGGCACCGGAATCGTATTTGCCGTAACTGCTTTTTCCGTGGCCGACGGAAATTAAAATTTTCTTGCTCATAAATTTTCACCTCTTGTTAATAAATCATATATGCCTTTGCCCATAAATCTTGCTGCAATAGTATTCTTTTCAATAGAATAGATTACTCCAAGTGACGCCCTTTCTTCGCTGCTTGCCGGTATTATAACGAAGTGGGTGATTCTGCTGCCCGGCACATAATCTGCCACAATATTGTTTATTAAGTTTTCCGCTTCTTCCGTAGTTTCCGGAAAATAAACGGGAGTTTGAGGTGCGCTCACAAACATCAGTTTTGCCGCAAGAGCAGCAAGCAAATAGTCAAAGTCTGTTTCTGCGGAATAATTCATTTAATCTCTCCTCCTTTTATTTCGTAATAATTTTTAAGATGATTTGCGGTAACAAGCACATCTAACCGCTCATTGTATAAAATTCTGATTTCTTTTTTGAGAATATCCGATTGCTTTGAAAGATGTTGAAGTTTTTGCAGTTTTTCCTTTCTTTCATTGATTCTCATATCAATTATATTAAGAATCTGCTCATATTCTTCGCCAAGCTCTTCAATGGTTTTCATAATTCACCCCTCCTTTATAATTCTATCAACGCCGATACGGTAAAGTTTGCAAAGTGAAAGAACCTCTTCGTCATCAGGCACAGCATGGTCAAGCTCAATATCAAGCAGCCTGCATTTATCAATATTTGCGGATATGGCGGCGGTTTCAAAAGTAATTTTTCGAGCGTCTCTGACATTTTTCAAACGAGTACCGAATTTGTTTTTGTGAACTTCCGTTTCCATAAAATCACCCCAAATTTTATAATTATTTTGAATGTTTCTTTTGTTCCGTATTTTGTTTGCTACCCGGCGTAGCGATTGCATTTCACATTTTGTTTGCATAGCAAACAAAAAGGGGCCAACAAGACACATTTCTGCATCTCATTGACCCGACTCAGTCCTTCATCTGTGCCGATTCACAGACGGCTATATTAAATTGTTGCTACTTCTCTTTCTATATTTTTTCTTATTTTCATAATCTTATATTTTCCGTTTATTTGCCGAATTTCAGCCTCGCAGCCGGATTCGGTAATTTTCTTTATTGCCATATACACTTCCAAAGCCTTTTTTTGCTCTGCAAGGCCTATTTCTTTATTTCCCGTCATAAAAGCACCTCTTTCTTGCAAAATCAGTTCACTTATTCTTCAAAATATCTTGACAATCATTTCACAATGTGATATATATTGACTGTAGGTTCACTTAACTACACTTTTATTCTAACGAATTTTATTCCATTTGTCAATAGGTAAACCAAAAGTGTGAACTTTTAATTTGAAAGGAGTATTAAAAATGGCATCTTTTCCCGAAAAATTATATCTTGCCCGCAGCAAAGCAAAAATGACTCAAAAAGATCTGGCAACGCTCTGCGGCGTTACAAGGCGTATGATAATATCTTATGAAAATGGGGATAAAAAGCCCAGAATGGGAACTCTTATCAATTTGGCTAATGCCCTGAATGTTTCAATTGAATATCTTAAAAATGATGATTGCAGCGACCCTGCAAAAGATATTGAAAATGATAAATATGTTGAGAGAATTTATGAAAAAGAAGGCACAAAAGATGCCCTTAACGCAAGTGAAATTCTTTCTCAAGCTGCCGCACTCATGGCAGGGGGAGAAATTCCTCAGGAAGAAAAAGAAATGTTTGCCGAAGCTATGATAAGTATGCTTGAATTTTGTTCTACCGAGGCTAAAAGAAGATATACTCCCAAAAAGTACAGAAAAGACGAAGAATCCGAAGAAATATTTAAAAATGTTGAGTAAAGTCCGTTTTATTGTACAGGTATAGTAATATTATATTACTGTAATAAAAAAGGGGGTGTATTCATGACAACCGAACAAATTTTGAAAAAAGCAAAGTATATTAAAGAACATTATACTGCGGATGACCCTTTTATTTTAGCGAAGGAATTGGGCGCAGATGTGTTGTTTAAAAATCTCGGAAGCTCTCCTACGGCCATTAAAGGATTTTATGCCGTAAGCAAAGGTATTAAAGGAATTATGATAAATTCTAACCTTTCCGATAAAGGTAAGCGCATTATTTGTTACCACGAAATAGGCCACCATGTATGCACTTCCGCTGCTCCGTTTAACGCATTTCAGGATTTCAGATCCTTTGAGAATTCCGTTGCCGAGAACGAGGCAAACCTTTTTGCCGCCGAAATTATGATTGATGACGATGATGTTCTTTCTCGCCTAAATGAAGATTACACAGTTTACACCATGGCAACGGAGCTTTGCGTGCCTGTTGAAATGCTGACCATGAAATTTAAGGCTCTTAAGTATAAAGGTTATGAAATAAACAGCATCTCAGACATACTGAAAAGCAACTTTCTTAAAAATTTTAATTTGAACTATATGGAGGGTGTGTGGTGGTAGACGCTGCACCGGGTCAGCAATAAATAGTGGTTAGTGGTCAGTGGTCAGAATAGTTGAAACTGACAGTGAGCAATCTCTGATTATAATCGGTGCGAAGCGTCCCTTCATTCCACATTTCAAATCAGGTGCTCAATATAAGGTGATTTTATGACTGAAAAATTATATTATGAAAATGTTTATATGAAATCTTTTGATGCAAAGGTTATTTCCTGCATTAAAAACGATAAAAATTATGAAGTAATTCTTGATAAAACCGCATTTTTCCCGGAAGGGGGCGGGCAGCCCGGCGACAGAGGCTGTATAGGCTCTGCCAAAGTAATCGACACCATTGAAAAAGACAACGAAATAATTCATATCTGTGAAAATGCCGTTTCAGATGATGTTCATTGCACTATTGACTGGGATTTCAGATTTTCAAATATGCAGCACCATTCCGGCGAACATATTTTTTCCGGAATTACCCATAGTTTAACAGGCTTTGACAATGTCGGCTTTCACATGGGTGAAAATGAAGTTACCGTTGATTTTAACGGCCCCATAAGTCATGAATTATTAGCGGAAATTGAGAATAAAACCAACGAGGTTATTTACGAAAACAGAAGAATAAATATTATTTTGCCCTCTGCCGATGAGCTGAAGAATTACAATTACAGAAGCAAAAAAGAACTTACGGGGCAAGTTCGCCTTGTGGAAATTGAAGGGGCGGATTTATGCGCCTGCTGCGGCACTCACGTTGCACTTACAGGTGAGGTCGGAATTGTAAAAGCGGTAAGCTCAATGAATTATAAACAAGGGGTTCGCATTACCCTGTGTATAGGTAAAAAAGCTCTTGAGGATTACGGGCAAAAAAATAACAGCATTTATACTATTTCCGCCTCTCTTAAAGCTAAGGCCGATGAAATAGCAGACGCTGTTGAGAATATGAAAGCAAAGTTAAACGATACCCGCTTTGCTCTTGCGCAAGCAAAAAAAGAATTACTTGCCTTAAAAGCCAAAAATGTTACAACGGATTTCCCGGTTATTTTTGATTTCGGCGGCTCTGCCGATGAGGCAAGAATCGGAGCAGATATGCTTGCGGATAAAGTAACCGTTGCTTATGCTTTTTCCGGCAACGACGAGGCAGGTTACAAATATGCCGTTGTAAGCAGAACAGAGGATTTGAGAGAAACCGCAAAAGCACTTAATAATTCCCTTAACGGCCGAGGCGGCGGAAAACCGGAATGTGTTATGGGCACCGTTAAAGCAAGTAAAAAAGAAATTGAAAAATATATTCTTTCTCAAATAGGAAAATAAAAAAAGCAGAAGTTAAAGCTCCGATTTATAACAATCGGAGCCTTTTATTTTACATTAGCGGGAGGGTAAAAATAAACTCCGCATATTCACCTTCCGTGCTTTGCACCCGGATTTCTCCACCGTGAAGTTCAAGAATAGTTTTTACAAGATAGAGGCCGAGGCCGGCCCCTTTTACATCATAGCTTCTGGATTTATCCACTTTATAGAATCTTTCAAAGATTTTATCCAGCTCATCGCCGGCAATTCCCTTGCCGCTGTTTTTAACTTTTACTATTACCTTTTCGGAGTCCCTCTTAGAAGATACCTCTATGTATCCGCCGTTTGGGGTGAATTTTACGGCGTTTTCCACAAGGTTATAAACCACCTGATTTATCATATCTTTATCGGCTTTAACCTTATTTTCGCTCATATCTTCAAATCCGCGAACTTCAACATTATTCTTTTCAAGAACTTGCTCAAAAGATAAAAGTGTGTCAAAAATCATTTGGCTTATATCAAACTCAACGGGTTTAACATCCATTTTACCTGCTTCTATTTTAGTCATATTGAGCATACCGGTAACAAGCCTTGAAAGGCGTTTTACTTCCTGGGAAACAATATTTAAATATTGGGTTTCTTTATCTTTGCCGATTGTGCCGTCAAGAATACCGTCAATAAAACCGCCGATGGTGGTCATGGGAGTTTTTAACTCGTGGGAGACATTCGAAACAAAACTGCGTCGTGATTCTTCAATGACCGCAAGATCCTTCGCCATAGCATTAAAAGAATCTGCCAATTCGTCAATTTCCGTTCGACTTCGTTTGGTAAGTGCTGAATGTTTTATGGTAATACGGGCGGAAAAATCTCCGTTAGCATATTGTTTTGCCGCCACAGACATCTGCCTCAGGGGCTTAACAAGTTTATAGGTTACAATGTAAATAATTATAAACGCCATCAAAAGCGCAAAGCAAACTGCCATAACAAACATTCTGAAAATGCCGAGAATATATGGTGATAATCCGTCTGTTATAGGCAATGTGCCCACAACCGCACCGTGAAAAGAATCATTTACCATTATGGGGCAAGCTACTATAAAGGCCTGAGAGCCCAAAACGCCTTCAAGGTTGCCTGAAGCTCTGTATGTTTTACCTTCTTCAATGATATCCATAACATAATTCGGGATTTCGTAGTTGCTGTGGATTAAGCACTCCCCGTCTTCCATCATGGAAGTGTTCTTTAATATTTCTTTACAGTAAACTATTTCGCCCCTATCGTTTATAACAAAAAAGTCACCATCTAAAATCTCTGAAGCCTGGGATATATTATTGTATATCATAAGAACAGCACCGCTGCTGTATTTGCCCATATAATCGGACTGTAAAATATAAGAGGTATTGGATGTAATGGTTTGAGTGTTTTCCTGCAAAAGATCTAATTTTTCATCCATCCACTGGCCTGCAACGAAGAGCATAAGAATGCAGCCTGCAAATGTGAAACTTGCAAGCAAAATTGCCATTGTTATGAAAAAGTATTTTCTGAAAAGGCCGGAAGCCTTACTTTTATCCTTTTTAATAATTGAAAAGCTCAAAATATCACCTTTTTATATATGCCGAATTTGGAATTTTTCGTATTTTCATATTTATATCACATAAAGAAGTAAAAATCAAATACCTATATGTAAACAATTATTAAAAAAATGGGAGCATATTTGCCGAGGTTTTATAAGGCAGTATGACAAAACTTAATTGATATAAAGACATTAAAAACTGACCATGGCATGGCTGATGTAAATGATTTTGATTTTATCTGTTATGTAGCTTACGGAACAAAGCCTTTAACTCGAAAGGAACGAGCAAACAATGTAAAGAAAAGAGATTTTTTCTCCAAATATTCAGGGGATGCAAAAGCTGTCCTTGAAATACTTCTTGATAAATATATGAATCAAGGAATAACAGAAGTAGAAGATATTAAGGTTCTTTCTCTTGTTGATTTTGCTAACTATGGAAAGCCGGCAAAGATAGTGAAGTTATTTGGTGGCAAAGCTAAGTATGAAGAAGCAATAAAGGAACTTGAAGAAAATATATATGATGAAATTGAGGTAGTCTAATATGGCAATGCAGTCAGGCTTTATTAAGCGGATTAGAGATATTATGCGTATGGATGCCGGCATTAACGGTGACGCACAGAGAATTGAGCAGATGGTATGGATGCTCTTCCTAAAGGTATATGATGCAAAAGAAGATGATTGGGAACTCAATGAGGACGATTATGTATCAATCATACCGGAAGATTGCAGATGGAGAAATTGGGCTCAGGCAGAAGCCGGTGTAAAAATCTCAGGATAAGAATTTGAAAATACTCTCAGTGCAAATTCAGAATCTAAATTTCTAAAAGAGAAATATAGGCAATTCTTATTCTCGGCACAGTATTTCAGGGCAGAATAAGTCTTGCCTTTTCCGGTATATCCATAAATGAAAAGAGCTTTGTTTGGATTATTGAAACTATCTATTGTGTCGGCAATTTTCTTTGCCGTGAAATCTAATATCATATCATCACCGTCATATTAAAAGTTGACCTTTATTATAACTTGTTATGTGCGATAAATCAATGTGCTGAACTCAACAGCAACAAGTAAGCGATAAAACGAATGAATTTGGATGTTGTTTTAAGATAGTTGCTGTTATAAAACCAAAACTCTTGACATATGGTTCTATGAATGGTATAATTCCAAATAAAGAAGTAGGAGGTGCATATTATGGATAAAGCATTTAATGCCGGTTTATTACCTCTTAAAGCTGATGCCATTGACCAAACATATTTTATTAACGAATTAATAGATGCGTCTACAAAGCTAGAGGTATATAAAGAAAAAATTAAGGACAGTAAACTTGATAGTTCATGGTTTATGCCTACGCTTCAACAAAAGGAAGCACTCGCCTCCTCAATGCTTGAGGGAACACAAGCTACCTTAGACGGCGTTCTTGTAAACCAAGTTGCTCCAAATGATAAGGATAAGAACCTTAATGAGGTTAGAAATTATTATATCGCTACTGCACAAGGCTACGATATGTTAAAGAGAAGTAATTTCTCAAATCAATTTTTCTTTGACATTCATAAAGCTTTAATGATTGGCAATGTAAGAAAGCCGGAGTTAATCGGTGCATACAGAAAAGGTCAAAACTACATCGGAAAGAATGACAAATCTCACTCTATTACCTTTGTACCGCCTGTAGCTGAGGATGTTCCTAAATTAATGGACAATCTTATAGATTACATTAATAATCCAACCGACAATTTCCGCCCGCTTGTCAGAACAGCGATTATTCATGCTCAGTTTGAGACGATACATCCGTTTATGGACGGAAACAGTCGTGTAGGCAGAATGCTGATACCGATGTATTTATTTTATCAAAACCAGATTGAACTGCCTTGCTTTTTTATAAGCGAAGCCTTGGAGCATGATAAAATCCGTTATTACAATTTGCTTAATAATATCAGAACTCAGGGCGATTGGAATGAATGGATAAGATTCTTCTTGTCCACTGTAACAAAGCAATGCGATAAGTATATTAAAATTATAACTGCAATAAACAACCTTTATAGTAATCATTTGGAAGTCGCTTGTAATTTATCACGTTCTTCAAATATGGTTGAGGTTATAAACGCCTTGTACAGTTATCCTGTTGTTACAGCTAAACAAATATCTGAGACAACATCAGTGCCGACTACAACAGTAAACAGATATTTAAATCTATTGGTTGAAAACAGAATATTATTTACGGACAATAAGAAAAAGAATCGAACATATTACTATGCCGATTTGCTTGAAATTATCCGTAGTTGATATTGAATTTTATGAAAGGATGTGATGTAAATTGATTGTCTTAAAAAGAAAAAACACCTTGAAGATTGATAAAACAATCATCAAAGTGTATCTCTCCGA
>CAVHYZ010000029.1:18302-20022 GCA_963640495.1 Acutalibacteraceae bacterium | reverse complement strand
AACTATAATCATGCAAATGCAAATAATTGCAGATAAAATCTTTCGAATTTTCATAACAACCTCCAAAATAACAATTATAAAATTTTATTTAAGAATTATACACTGTATTTTGATTTTTTTCAAGCTCAAAACGGTTCAAATAGAGGATGATAAAAATTTACCAAAAACTGAATAATTTATATTTTTAATAATATAAATGCTTGATTTTGGAATGTCTCTTTGATATAATAAAATGAAAAATTAGAATCGGAGAATCTTATGAAGGGCAAGCTAATTGTAATTGAGGGCCTTGATGGCTCCGGAAAATCAACGCAGGAAAAGCTTCTTGAAGAAAGACTTACAAAAGAAAGTATTAATGTTCACTATATAAAACTTCCAAATTATGATGATGATGCTTGCATACTTGTAAAGCAATATCTTGCCGGTAGATTTGGCAGTAAGCCAGAGGATGTAAATGCTTATGCAGCATCTTCTTTTTATGCGGTTGACAGATATGTTAGTTATCATTGTTATTGGAAAGAAAAATATCTTAACGGTTCTGTTATCTTGGCAGACAGATATACCACTTCCAATGCTTATCATCAGCTTACAAAAACAGACAGAAAAAATTAGGATTATTACCTTAATTGGCTTGAAGATTACGAATACGGTAAGCTTGGTATTCCGAAGCCGGATGCAGTAATTTATTTGGATATGCCTATTGAAATATCTCAAAAACTCATGACATCCCGTTACAGGGGGGATGAAAGCAAAAAAGATATTCACGAAAAAAATACAGATTATCTTGCCAAGTGCCGTGTGGCAGCTGACTATGCTTGTAAAAAATTAGGCTGGTTCAGGATTGAATGTGCAGAGAACGGTGAGGCTTTTTCACCTGAAAATATAAGTGATAAAGTTTATGCAGCCGTTAAAGCTGTGCTTTGAAATTGAAAGGATAATAATATGCTTTATTTATTTCTTGCAGAAGGCTTTGAGGAGGTCGAAGCTCTTGCTACTCTTGATATTATCAGAAGGGCAAATATAGATATTGAAACTGTGGGAATTGAGTCAAAATATATAACCGGTGCACATAATATCACCGTAAAATGTGATATAGATGACGATGAAGCTACTTTTAGTGGTCTTGATGGCGCAATCCTTCCCGGAGGAATGCCCGGTACAATGAATTTGCTCAAAAATGACCATGTAAATAAAACTATTGAATATTGTTATTCTCAAGGAAAACTTGTTGCAGCAATTTGTGCCGCACCAATGATTTTGGGCAAAAAAGGTATGCTCAAAAACAAAAAAACTACTTGTTTCCCCGGATTCGAGAAAGACCTAAAAGGCGCAATTGTAAGCGATGAATTCTATGTTACAGACGGCAATGTTATTACTGCAAAAGGTATGGGGAGTGCTGTGAATTTCGGCATTGAAATTGTTAAATATTTTAAAGGAGAGGCTTTTGCTGCTGACCTTAAAAATACTCTTCAATGCTCATGAAAACAAAACAAGAACTTAGACTATTTTATAAGGCACTTAGAAGTTCAATTCCTGAAGAAAATAGACTGAAATATAGCAAAGAAATAGCCGAAAAAGTTTTTTTAACAGATTTATATAAATTTTGCAAAACTATTTTGATCTTTGTCTCAATAAACAGCGAGGTTGAAACAAAATTTATTATTGACAGAGCCTTTGATGACGGTAAAATCGTCGCTGTTCCGAGGACTAAAAATAAATC
>CAVHYZ010000029.1:5052-18292 GCA_963640495.1 Acutalibacteraceae bacterium | reverse complement strand
GTGCTGATAAACTTACAAAAGGGGAGTACAATATTCCTACAGCTCCATTAGATAATGAAAAAATTGAAGATTTTTCATCTTCTTTATGTATTGTTCCATGGCTTTCAGTTGATTTATCTTGCCATCGCCTCGGTTACGGCGGTGGATATTATGATAGGTTTTTCGACTTTCATCCAGATGTTAAATCTATTTGCCTTTGCTTTGATAATTGCATAGCTTTATCTCTTCCCGCAGAAGAATATGATAAAGCCGTTGATATTTGTATTACAGAAAAAAGAATGTTTGGAGGTGTACCAAATGCCCGATGAAAATAATAATCAAAAAAAGCCTTTTAAGGTAACAATTTCGGATGAAGATTATCTAAAACCGGATGTGTTGGATGCATTATTGTCACAATCGCAGCCGACTGTGCCTCAATTTAATTCTAATGCAAAGCCTAAGTTTGAAGTGCATCTTGACGATGATGAAGATGCTTTGCCTGCGCAGGATGAATCTCCTCTTGAGTATAAAGGCGAGATTTATTTTTCAAATGCAAAACCGGTACGCACAAACAACGTAAATGCTTATAATGTTAAGAAAAAAAGCAAGAAAAATTCTTCTTACGGTGCATTAACTCTTTTTCTTGCCGTTATGATTATTTGTGCAAGTGTTGTCTCTGCTTACGGTATTTCCTGTGTAAATGATATTTTGGCTTTTGGCAGAAGTGAAGATACGGTTACCATTACAATACCACTTAATGCTACAACCAACGAAATTATAGATATTCTTGCTGACGAGGGACTTGTAAAGCAAAAAACTTTTTGTAAGCTCTTTTATCAGCTTGAAAGTGCATTAAAGAGCAAAAGCAGCGGCTCATCAAGTGAGCCCGTTTATCTTAGCGGCGTTTATTATGTTGAAAAAAATGATGGCCTTGAAAGCTATCTTTATCAGTTCCGTGAAACTCAAACGGGTCAGGAAACTACCACAGTTTCGATTCCTGAGGGGTGGACTGTGTATCAGATTTTTGATAGGCTTGAAAAATTCGGTGTCTGCTCAAAATCAAGGCTTTTATCTTCCATATCAGGTACGACATACGAATACGATTTCATAAAAAAAATTCCCGATAATTCTAACAGGACTCAAAAACTTGAAGGTTATCTTTACCCCAATACATATGAATTTTATCTAGATAGCGATCCTAACAGCGTTATTAGAAAATTCCTTGATGAATTTGAACTTAAATGGACTGACGAATACCAAAAGCGTGCTGATGAACTTGGTTATACTATGGATGAAATAATAACAATAGCTTCCATTATTCAGCGCGAAGCCGCAAACTCAGACCAAATGGCAGATATATCTTCTGTAATACACAACAGACTTAAACACTCTGCTTCTTGGCCTACGCTTGACTGCGACTCGACAGAAACATTTGTAAAAAATTATGTTTCAGAGAATGTTACAGTAATTCAGGCACAAATCTATGCTCAAAAGTACAATACTTATAATAACCAAGGCCTCCCTCCCGGACCGATTTGCAGCCCCGGTGATGATGCCATTCACGCTGCCCTTTATCCTAATGATACAAGCTATTATTTCTTCCGTCATGATAAAAAAGGCAACATTTATCTTGCAAAAACTCAAGCAGAGCATGATGCAAATGCAAATCTTGTTCTTAGAGCAAATTCTAAATAATCGGAGTAAAATATGAATTCTTTTCCTGTTCCCGAGCTTCTCGCACCTGTTGGTGATGAGGAAAGATTACACACTGCAATAGAATACGGAGCCGATGCTGTTTATCTTGGTTCGGATAGGTTCGGAATGAGGTCTGCTGCTGCTTCTTTTGGAGGTAAGTCCTTAAAAAGAGCTTGTGATTATGCTCATGAGCATAATGTCAGAGTGCATCTTACCTGTAATACTCTCCCAAGAAATAATGAAATATCCGAATTGCCCGCTTTTATTGAATATGCTATAGAAAGCGGAGTGGATGCTTTTATTATAGCGGATATAGGTGTTATGCGTTCGATTCTTAAAATTTGGCCGGAGGCTGAAATTCACATTTCCACTCAAGCCGGAGTAACTAACTATTTAACTGCAACAGAGCTTTACAATCTTGGCGCAAAAAGGGTAGTTACAGCTCGTGAACTCAGCCTTGAAGAAATAGCGGAAATCAGAGCAAAATGCCCTAAAGAGCTTGAAATAGAATGCTTTGTTCACGGTGCAATTTGTGTTTCCTTCAGCGGAAGGTGTCTCCTTTCAAATTATTTAACCGGTCGTGACTCGAATAGAGGGGACTGTGCTCAACCTTGCCGTTGGAAATATGCCTTGCAGGAAGAAACAAGACCAAATCACTATTTTCCCATAGAACAGGATAATTTCGGCACATATATTATGAATTCTCGTGATATGTGTATGATTGAGCATATTCCGGAACTTTATAATGCTGGTATAAACAGTTTTAAGATTGAAGGCAGAGCGAAATCTGCCTACTATACCGCTGCTGCCGTTAATATGTATCGCTGTGCTATTGATAACTTTGTTAAAAGTAATTTTGATCCCAATTATAAAATCCCCGATTGGTTAAAGGACGAACCCCAAAAAATCAGCAATCGTCAGTATTGCACAGGTTTTTATTTCAATTCTCCTATGGATGATGCGCAAATCTATTATGATGGAGGTTATGTTCGTGAATGGGATGTGGTTGCTATTGCCGAAAAGTGGGAAAACGGCATTCTTTATGCTACTCAGCGTAATAGATTCTTTGAAGGTGATACCCTTGAAATAATGATTAAAGGGAAAGAACCTGTTTCTGTTAACGTGAAAGGACTTAAAAATGGCAAGGGTGAACTTGTTGAAAGTGCTCCTCATGCTACCATGGCTCTTTCTTTCGAGTGCGATACTGAAATTCCCGCAGGTTCTTATTTAAGAAAAATTAGAGAGTAATTGTTAAACTGCCCTTCATCATTTGAAGGGCTTTTGTGTATTTTTGTGTTGACATTTTTTGAAATATATTTTATATTGATATAATATAATAATGAAGTATGCATTTATACTTTATTAAGTATGAAAGGATAAAAAATGGAAAAGCATAACGAAAGCATAATAATGCCTGTAGTTAGTCTTAGAGGTTTAGTGGTTTTTCCCGATCAACATATTCATTTTGATGTAGGCAGAGAAAAATCAATTAACGCAATTAATGAGGCTTCTTTGACGGGTCACACGATATTTCTTGTTTGTCAAAAAAAGATTTTAGATGAGATTCCAAACTACAAAAATATTTTCAAATATGGCGTAATCGCCAAAGTGGAGCAAATACTTAAAATTCCCGGTAAAAAAGGGCTTATACATATCTCGGTAAGCGGAATAACTCGTGCTAAACTTTTATCATTTACTGATACCGGCAAATATTTTGAAGGGGAAGTTGTTCCTCTTACTTCAAAAAAAGTAAAAAAAGCAGATTTTGATTATGTAACCGCTTTAATAAGAGAAACAAAAGATTTGTTTGCAGATTATGCCGGAGTAGCGCCTAGAATGCCGGATGATATGTTTACAAATATTTTGGAAGAGAATGATCCCGGAAAACTTGCCGATTATATTGCTGGAAACATAATGATAGAGTTTGAGGAAAGACAGCATGTGCTTGAATCGTTAGATCCAATCGAAAGGCTTGTTGATGTTGATGTAATTTTAGCCGGTGAAACGAAAATTTTATCTCTTGAGTCTGAAATTTCCGAGAAAGTTCAGGAAAAAATTGATAAAAATCAACGAGAGTATTATTTGAATGAACAGCTGAAAACTATTTCCGAGGAACTTAACGGCTATTCTGAAGTGGATGAAATTCAAGATTTCAGAAATAAAATTGCTGTTCTCGAAGCATCGGATGCTATCAAAGAAAAGCTCAATAAAGAGTGTTCAAGGCTTGAAAAAATGACATCATCTTCACCGGACGCTTCTGTAATCAGAAATTATTTGGAAATCTGTCTCGATCTTCCTTGGGGAGCTATCTCTAAAGAAAACAAAGATTTGATAAAATCAAAAAGAATTCTGGAAAATGACCATTACGGCCTTGAAAAAATTAAAGAGAGAATCCTTGAATACCTTGCGGTTTCAACTATTGCTCCTGATATAAAAGGTCAAATAATTTGTCTTGTTGGTCCACCGGGCGTTGGCAAAACTTCAGTTGCTCGCTCGATTGCTCGAGCAACAGGCAGAAGGTATATAAGAATTGCTCTCGGTGGTGTTAAAGATGAAGCAGAAATTAGAGGACACAGAAAAACCTATATAGGCGCAATGCCCGGTAGAATTATTGAGGCATTGCAAAAAGCGAAGACATGTAACCCTCTTATTCTTCTTGATGAGGTTGATAAGCTCTCATCAGACTATAAGGGCGATCCTACTTCGGCGCTTCTTGAGGTACTTGACCCCGAGCAAAATTTTGAGTTTACCGATCATTATGTTGAATTACCTTTTGATTTAAGTAAGGTGTTGTTTATTACTACCGCTAATGTTCGTTCGGATATTCCGGCTCCACTTCAAGACAGAATGGAGATTATAGAGCTTGGCAGTTATACTTACGAAGAAAAATTCAATATTGCTAAAAAACATCTTATTCCAAAACAAATAAAACGTCATGGTCTTAAATCGTCACAAGTTAAAATTACCGATGCCACTGTCAATCTTATCATTGAAGGTTATACAAGAGAAGCTGGCGTTAGAGCTCTTGAGCAAAACATTGCAACGGTTTGCCGAAAATCTGCTGTAAAAATAGTAAACGGTGATGCTCAAAAAATAACTATAAAGCCTAACGACCTTGAAGGTTTATTGGGCGCTCGTAAATTCAAAGATGAAGAATTTGGTCAAAAGGATGAAGTGGGAGTTGCCAATGGTCTTGCGTGGACAAGTGTTGGCGGGGAAATGCTTGAAATCGAATCTCTTGTTTTAGATGGTTCAGGTAAACTTCAGCTTACAGGTTCATTGGGCGATGTTATGAAGGAAAGTGCAAATGCTGCAGTTAGTTTTATTCGTTCAAAAGCAGATGATTTGCATATTGATAAAGACTTTTATAAGAACAAAGATGTTCATATTCACGTTCCTGAAGGCGCAGTTCCCAAGGATGGCCCATCGGCAGGAGTAACTATTTCTACATCTCTTGTATCTGCTCTTACCGGCAAAAAAGTTCGTAAAAATGTTGCCATGACCGGCGAAATTTCCCTTCGCGGTAAAGTGCTTCCAATAGGTGGACTTAAAGAAAAATCTATGGCCGCTTATCGAGCAGGTATGAAAACGGTTATTATTCCTTATGGTAATGTGCCGGACTTGGATGAGGTTGATTCCAAGGTCAAAGAAAAAATCACATTTAAACCTGTAAAAACCATTGACCAAGTTTGGAGCGTTGCTGTTGAAGGCTTTAATAAGGCAGGTGCAACATGAGGTTTGACATAATAGATTTTGAAGCGTCATATGGCACTTCAAATCAGCTGCCGTTAAGCACTAAGCCTGAGATAGTATTTTCGGGGCGTTCAAATGTGGGTAAAAGTTCACTTATGAATAAGCTCTTTAACAGAAAAAATCTCGCAAGGGTTAGTTCTGTTCCCGGAAAGACGATTACAGTAAATTTTTTTAAGGGTGACGGCGTATATTTTGTGGATTTGCCCGGTTACGGTTATGCAAAGCGTGATAAAGGAGAAAAAAAACGTTGGGCAGATCTTATGGAAGGCTATTTTCAATCCGAAAGAAATATTCCTCTTGTTGTTCAGCTTATTGATATGCGACATGCTCCTTCAAATGATGACATGATTATGCTGTCATTTATGAAAGAAGCGGGTATTTCGTTTGTTATAGCTCTTACAAAATGCGATAAGCTTAATAAATCCGAAACGGAAAAACGGAGAGAAGAACTGAAAAAAGAGCTTTCAGAATATGAAAACATTGTTAAAATTGAGTTTTCTTCAATTACCGGAAAGGGTGTCGAAGAGCTTAAAGAAAGTATAAATAATTCTTTAGAGGTGATATAAAATGTATGTATCAGATTGTATTTCAGTAAACGAAAGGGGCCATCTTACCATAGGCAGCTATGATACAGTTGAGCTTATTAAGAACTTTGGCAGCCCTCTTTATGCTTTTGACGAAAACGAAATTCGCAAGAATCTCAGAGAATTCAAAAAATCCATTGATGACGAATATAATGGAAAAGGGCTTGTTGTTTATGCTTCCAAAGCTTTTTGCTGCAAAGAGATGATTCGTGTCTGTGAGCAAGAAGGTGCAGGTGTTGATGTTGTTTCAGGTGGCGAGCTTTATACAGCTATGTCTGTTAATTTCCCTGCTGAAAATATCGTATTCCACGGCAACAATAAAACTTATGAAGAGCTTGAAATGGCTGTTAACTACAATGTAGGTAGAGTTGTTGTTGATAATCTTGTTGAGCTAGAAACTCTTGATAAAATTGCTATGGAAAAGGGTAAAACCATTGGCGTTATGCTTAGAATTAAACCCGGTATAGATGCTCACACTCATTCATTTATTAAAACGGGTCAAATAGATTCTAAATTCGGTTTTGCTCTTGAAACCGGCGAAGCAATGGAAGGCATAAAATGCGCTCTTTCTATGGAAAATATTAAACTCAGAGGTCTTCATTGTCATATTGGTTCTCAAATTTTTGACCTTGACCCATTTGAGCTTGCAGCAACAGTTATGCTTGACCTCTTTAAGCAGGTTAAGGACGAAATGGGCGTAGAGCTTGAAGAACTTAACCTTGGTGGCGGCTTTGGTATTAAATATCTTAAAAGCGACCGCCCCAGACCGTACAGTGATTATATGCGTAAGGTTAGCACAGCGGTTAACAGTTACTCACAGGAACTTGGCTTGAAAACTCCATACATTCTTATTGAACCCGGCCGTTCAATAGTCGGTGCAGCAGGTATCACTCTTTATACTGTCGGTTGCGTAAAAGATATTCCCGATGTAAGAACCTATATTTCCGTTGATGGCGGCATGGGTGATAATCCCAGGTATGCTCTTTATCAGTCAGCTTATGAAGTAGTTTGCGCAAATAAAGCCGGCGAAAAGAGAGATTGGACTGTTACCGTTGCAGGTAAATGCTGCGAAAGTGGCGACCTTATTCAGGAATGGACAAGAGTTCAACCTGTTGAACCCGGTGATATACTTGCTGTACTTTCAACAGGTGCCTATAACTATTCAATGGCGTCAAATTATAACAGAATCCCCAAACTTCCGGTTGTATTTGTCAAAAACGGTAAGGCAAGAGAAGTTGTTAAGCGTGAAACTTACGAACAGATTTGTGAGTGCGATGTTTGATTTTACTTTGTAATTTTACTGTATAGGATGTGAACTGATGTTCCAATCGATTGATGTTGCTTCAGGCGTAAAGGTAGTCAGTGTAAAAACTGACAGTTATAAAACTAATATTATTGATGTTTCTATGGCTGTGCCCATGGGAGATGATAATGCAGTTAATGCTTTGCTTATTCATCTTTTAAAACGTTCGTGCAAAGAATATCCCGATTTTATCGAACTTAACGGAAAGCTTGATGAGCTTTACGGAGCAAGTCTAAGTGCAGGAGTCGGTAAAAACGGAGATGCTCAGGTTTTATCTCTCTCTATTACTTGCATTGATGATAAATTTTCATTTTCAGGTGAAAAAATTTGCGATGAATGCGCCAAGCTTATTGCGGGTATGATTTTTAATCCGAATGTTAAAAGTTGTAGCTTTGGAGTTGACAATCTTAATTTGGAAAAACGCCTTCTTCTTCAAGAAGTTCTTGAAGAAAAAGACGATAAACGCTCTTACGCATTAAAGAAATGCATTGAAGCGATGTGCGAAAACGAGCCTTTTGGCAGACCCAGAGTGGGTACCATTGAGCAAATTGAGAAAGTTAAGATGGCAGATGTCTATGCTGCATGGAAAAATCTTCTTTCAACTGCTTTATTTCAAATTACAGTTGTTGGAAATACTGATGGCGAAGTCATTGCTGAACTTTTTGCCGAAAAATTCAAAAAGGTTGACAGACAGCCTTGTAAAATTGAAACCATATTTTTAAAAAAACCTCGCAGATTTATGAGATACGAGGAAAGAGAGCCTGTAAACCAAGGAAAACTTGTTATGGGCTATAGATCAGGTATGGAAAATGCCGAAGATTGTAGATATGCAGAAACCGTTATGGTTGATATTTTCGGCGGTGGCACATATTCAAAGCTCTTTGCAAATATTCGTGAAAAAATGAGTCTTGCATATTATTGCAGTGCTCGCCTTATGGCGGGTAAAGGAATTATTGTTGTCCAAAGCGGTATAGACACAGATAAGGAAAAAGCTGTTTCTGCCGGTGTAATTAACCAACTTAATGATATTAGAAAAGGTAAATTTGAGGATGAAACAATTGCCGCAAGTAAAAGGTCTATTAAAGAAGGCCTTGCTTTCACAACACCGGAAAGTTATTGTACATGGTATTCATCACAAATTCTTAAATCCGAAATTTTAACACCCGAAGAATTTGCTGAAAATATAGAAAAAGTAACTAAGGAAGAAATATGTGCTGCAGCATCAAGAATGTGCTTAGATAAAATCTTTATGCTTGCCGCTGAACCTGTAGAGGAGGATGGCAACGATGAAGATTGATGTTTATGAAGATAAAAGACTCTGCGAAAAAGTGTATTGTGGTAAACATTCATCGGGCCTTGAAATAAGAATTCTTCCCAAAAAAAGCATCGATTCCGCTTATGCGCTTTTTGCCGTTAAATATGGTTCAATTGATACTTTTCTTGAAAAAGAAGATGGTTCATTTGAACCCATCCCCGAAGGGACCGCTCATTTCCTTGAGCATAAGCTTTTTGAGTATGAAGAACTTGATGCTTTTGAACTTTTTGCAAGAACTGGTGCCTATTCAAATGCTTATACAAGTTTTGAACAAACCGCATACTTATTTAAGGGCTCTGAAAGAATAGAAGAGTCTTTAGGCTATCTTCTTAATTTTGTTCAAAATCCTTATTTTACAGCTGAAACCGTTCAAAAAGAGCAGGGGATTATCGGCCAGGAAATTAGAATGTATCAGGATGTTCCCGACTGGGTGGTTATGTTTAACCTCCTTAAAGCCCTGTATAAAGATAATCCGGTTAGAATTGATATTGCAGGTACTCAGGAGTCAATTGCAAAGATTGATGATAAATTGCTTTATGACCTTTATGAAAAGTTTTATAATCCTTCAAATATGGTACTTTCCATTGTAGGAGCTGTAGATCCTGATAAAATATTTGAACAGGTTGATAAAGCTATTATTCGTGAGAAAAAAGATGTTCCCAAAAGAAAGTTTGAAGTTGACAGCCCTAAAGCTGTTCAAAGTTATATTGAAGAAAAATTGCCTGTCGGTCAAAAATCTTTTCTTTTTGGATATAAAGAAAATCTACAATCACCCCTTCTTACGATTGAAGATGAGTATGCAAGTGAAATTATGATTGAAGCTCTCTTTGGTAAATCATCACTGTTCTTTAAAAAATTGCTTGAAGAAGGCATAATCAGCACGGATTTTTGTGGCTCACTTTTCTGCGGTTATGGATTTAGTGTTGTTATGATTGGCGGAGTAAGTGATGAGCCTGAGAAAGTTGTTGAATATATCAAAGCGGAGATTAAAAAGGCAAAGAAAAACGGAATTGATTCAGTAGCATTTGAGAGGGCAAAACGCAAACTTTACGGAAGAATTGTTATGGGGTATAATGATATAGATTTAACAGCCAACATTCTTACTTCATTATATTTCAATGATTATAACCCTTTTGATGATATGAAAACTATAGAAAATCTTACCTTAAGAAAAGTCAATGAGCGTGTTAAAGTTCTTGATGAAAAGGGAAGTGCGCTTTCCGTAATTGTACCCGCCTAATAAGAAGAGGTGTAGATATGTCAGATTTTACAACTGTATATTTTTCTTGCCTTGATAAAGGCTTTAGAGTACCGGCTATTCTTTCAAATTTCTCTATTTTCAATATGCATATTACAATTCACACTTATGGAGCTATTATTGCGTTTGGTTTTTTGCTTGCTGTACTTCTTGGTGGAAGAATTGCGTACACTTGGAAAATGAGTCTTGATAAAATGATAGATGTGCTCATTTACGGTACTATATTTGCAATTATTGGCGCACGCCTTTACTATGTTTTTTCAAAGTGGGATTATTACAGCGCTCACCCCTCCGAAATAATTAAAATTTGGGAGGGTGGCCTTGCAATCTACGGCGGTATTATATGTGGGCTTATAGCGGCGTTTATAGTTTGCAAAGTAAGAAAAATGAATTTCTATAATTTACTTGATTGTGCTGCTATTGCTTTGCTTGTAGGTCAGGGAATAGGACGCTGGGGAAATTACGCAAACCAAGAGGCTTTCGGCACGAATACATCACTCCCATGGGGTATGTATAGTGAAAAGACTTACAGTTACTTGGCTTCTCATTATTCTGAATTGACAGCCCAGGGCATAACAGTAAACCCAGCTTCTCCTGTACATCCTACATTTTTATATGAATCAATTTGGTGCCTTTTAGGCGTTCTTGTTCTTTATATTGTGTGCCGTAAATTTCGCAGATTCAGTGGCCAAATGTTCCTTTGGTACGGTGTGTGGTACGGTGCGGAAAGAGCTTTCGTTGAAGGCTTAAGAACAGATAGTCTTTATATTGGAAGCACCAACATAAGAGTTTCTCAGCTGCTTTCAATTATTATTGCTGTTGTTTCATTGATACTTTTAATTGCTCTTACTCATAAATACAAAAAAAATCCTAAGCCCGTTGACGGTGTGGATTTCTTTCTTGAGGATGAGCTTAAACCCAAAGAAGAAATCGTTGAAAATGAATGCAATGACGATTCCTTAAAAGAAACGCTGAAAAATTACGAAAATGCAGATGAGAAATTGCTTAAAAAGATTGCAACTGATAAAATATTAGAAACGGAAGCTGAAAAAGCAAAGAAAGTTTCAGATGATTTAGCACAAGAAAATACAGAAGATAATGCAGAAACTAAAGAAGTGACTGAATAATTATGGCAATTATAATAGATGGAAAAAAAGTAAGAGACCATAACCTTGAGATTATGAAAAAAGAGGTTGCCGAGCTTAATGAAAAGGGGATTTATCCTTGCCTTTCCGTTATAATCGTGGGCAATGACCAAGCCTCAAGAGTTTATGTTAATAATAAGAAAAAAGTGTGCGAAAATATTGGCATAATTTCAAAGGAATATGCTTTGCCTGAAGAAACAACTACAGAGCAACTTCTCTCTCTTATAGATGAACTTAATAATGATGATTCGGTTAGTGGTATTCTTTGCCAAATGCCTGTGCCAAAGCATATAGATTCAAATGCCGTTCTTGAGCATATAAACCCCAATAAAGATGTGGATTGTTTTCATCCGTATAATGTAGGCAAACTTGTTCAAGGCAATAATGTTTTTCTACCTTGCACCCCTGCGGGAATGGTTGAAATGCTTGATTATATGGGTGTTGAAATCAGCGGTAAGCATTGCGTAATCGTCGGCAGAAGTGATATAGTGGGCAAGCCTATGGCAATGCTTATGCTTCAAAGAAATGCAACTGTTACTATTTGTCATTCTAAAACGAAAAATCTTGCCGAGATAACAAAACAGGCGGATATTCTTGTTGCTGCTGTAGGCAAGGCGAATTTTGTTACTGCAGACATGATTAAAGAAGGAACTATAGTTCTTGATGTGGGCATAAATCGTAATTCAGAGGGAAAACTTTGTGGTGATGTTAATTTTGAGGAATGTAAAAAAACTGCTTCAATGATTACTCCTGTTCCCGGTGGAGTTGGCCCTATGACAATTACAATGTTAATGCGTAATACAATAACAGCAGAAAAAATTTCAAAAAATGTAAAATAATGTTTGACAGGATTTGTTTTAAGTGATATAATCCTGTATGCCGCATATTAGGGGCGGGTGAATTGTACCCAAAAATCACATTTGTGAGCCTCAAAATAGCGAGTCTAAATAAAGGAATGGTTTATCCAATGTACGCAATTATTGTTACAGGCGGTAAGCAGTACAAAGTAGAAGCAGGCGATGTTATCTACGTTGAAAAGCTTGGCGCAGATGAAGAAAGCGAATACACCTTTGATAAGGTAATCGCAGTTGGCACCGATGACGGCATCAAAGTGGGTGCACCTTATGTTGATGGCGCAAGCGTTTCTGCTAAGGTTATTAAGAACGGTAAGTCAAAGAAAGTTACTGTTATGACCTACAAGGCAAAGAAGAATGAAAAGCGTAAGATGGGTCACAGACAGCCTTACACCAAGGTTGAAATTTCATCAATCAACGCATAATATTCTCAAAATGACTATTGTTAAGTTCTTTTTCGGTGACAACCGGCTTAACGGCTTTGAAATAAGCGGACATTCAAACTATGCTGATGAAGGTAGTGATATTGTTTGTTCTGCAATTTCTTCAGCAGCACTTATGGCAGTAAACACCATTACTGAAATAATCGGCGATAATGGTGATGTCAGAACGGAAGATGGATATCTAAGCTTTTTCATTAAGAACGGCAGCGAATCGTCTTATCAAGTGCTTGAAGGCTTGAATCTTCACTTATCAGAGATTTCAAAGCAGTATCCAACTAACATCAAAATTATTCACGGAGGTGTACAGAATGCTTAAGATTAATCTTCAGCTTTTCGCTCATAAAAAAGGTATGGGTTCAACCCGTAACGGTCGTGATTCCGAATCTAAGAGACTCGGTGCTAAAAGAGCTGACGGCCAGTTTGTTCTTGCTGGTAACATCCTTGTAAGACAGAGAGGCACAAAAATTCATCCCGGTAACAATGTAGGTATCGGTTCTGATGATACACTTTTTGCTCTTATTGACGGTACTGTTAAGTTTGAACGCATGGGCAAAGATCGTAAGAAAGTAAGCGTTTACGCAGTAGAGCAGTAATTTAATAAGCATTATGCAAAATGCGGCTATAATCCACATATCAGACGATTGGTTTTGTGGGTTATAGCCTTTTATTTTATTTAAAATCAACAAGAATTGAAAATCTTGATTGGACAACTTGACAATATTGTCTACAATGTTCGGTTGACATTTTTATTGGCTTTATTTATAATATAAGCGAATTTTTTATAAGGGAGTGTATTTATGCCTTTTTCAGATTTCGGCGTATTTTTAGGTGATATCTCTCGTGCTGAGATTAAGCATTATACCAAAGATCCTCTTAAAGCACAAAAACAAGTGCTTAAAAAGATTATTAGG
>CAVHYZ010000029.1:0-5042 GCA_963640495.1 Acutalibacteraceae bacterium | reverse complement strand
CAATAAAAACTGCGAGCTTGGCAAAAAGCTTAATCTTAAAGATGTTCATTCTATAGAAGAATATCAGCAGAAGGTTCCTTTTTCAACTTATTCAGATTATGAACCTTATGTTGAGCGTATGATAAATAATGGAGAAGACAGAATTATGTTTTCTGGTAAAACTTATCGTTATGCATCTTCTTCAGGCTCTGTTGGTAAACCCAAAATTCTTCCAAAGGGCTTAAATGATCTTTGGAAAATGCAATGTCTCGGGTTTTCAACCTCTGTTGCAACAGCCT
The DNA here is from genome assembly GCA_963640495.1 of Acutalibacteraceae bacterium. GTDB lineage: Bacteria > Bacillota > Clostridia > Oscillospirales > Acutalibacteraceae > CAG-177. The sequence goes on along the minus strand of CAVHYZ010000029.1, from coordinate 4,764 downwards.
TTCATTATCTTAAAGATAAAAAAGGTGTAAGAATGGTAAATCAGGTTGGCCCTCTTGCACTTAATCTTTCCGGTCATAAACTCAATGATGGCAAGCAATGTAACGGAGCAGGTCAAATTCCTCTTAGGTATCTTAAGCCTTTGCTCCCTTTCTTCTGCACCTCTCCAATAGAACTTCTTTTCCCAAGCCTTGAAGATAAACTTGATACCTCTTATCTACATCTTCGTTTTTGTCTCGAAAACAAAAAAGTAAGTTACCTCGGCTCAATGGTAGTTACTCTTCTTACCTGCATGTTTGATTATCTAGAAGATAACTGGGAAATGCTTTGCGATGATATTGAAAAAGGTATTATTAACCCCAATATTGATATAACACCGGAGCTTCGCAAAAAGTTTGAGAAGAAATTTAAGCCCAATCCCGAGAGAGCTGCCGAGCTTCGCAAAGAGTTTGAAAAGGGTTTTGATGATCCTATTGCTCCTCGTATTTGGCCAAATCTTCAATGGGCTTACGGTATGATGGGTTCAAACCTACTTGTCTATGTAGAAAAACTACGTAAGGCTATCGGTCCGGATGTTCCTATGCACAATATGGGTTACGCAGCCGCAGAAGGATATTTTGCAGCACCTACAGAGCTTGATGTAAGTGATTATGTTCTTCTTCCTTGGTGCACATTCCTTGAATTTCTTCCGATTTCTGATGATGAAGAAGATGAGGCAGATGATACTGTTAGACCTCTTCTTATGAACGAGCTCGAAATAGGCAAGTGCTATGAGATGGTTGTTACAAACTTCTCCGGCCTTTACAGATACAGAATTCAAGATGTTGTTAGAGTTACAAGAATGTATAATAATACCCCTGAGGTTGAGCTTCTTTTCAGACAAAACCTTTCTATGAATGTTGCCAATGAAAAAACATCAACGGATATGGTTATTGCCGCCGCTCAAAACGCCGCAAAAGAAATTGGCGTTGATTATCAAGGTTTTAGTTTTTATCCTGATTTTTCAACTAAACCACCGAGATATACTATGCTTTGCGAACTTAAAGGCGGAGCTCTTGACGAAGAGGGCAGGCAGAAATTTATTGATACATTAGACCACGAGTTTGATGAAATCAACGAGAAATACTATAAATACAGACGCTGGGGTATGCTTAACAGACCTGAGGTTCTTTTCCTTGAAGAAAAAACCTATGTTGGTTACAACGATTACCTTGCAAGCAAGGGCGTTGTTCTTAATCAAATTAAGCCTGTAACGGTTATTAACAGTAAGGATAGAGAAAATTATTTCTTCTCCCATGTTGCAACTAAGACAGACCTTGTTGATTATGTTCTTAACGGAAAATAAGAGTAATTTGTGATTTTATAGGAGGGTTTTATGAAGATTTCTCGTAAGATCATAGCTTTGTTTATGACAATGACTATTATTGTTTCTACTTTCTTCTGCTTTTCTGTAAACTCTTTTGCAGAATATGAAGGAAAAGTACCTATCATTTTTGTTCGAGGCCAAGGTTCAACACTTGTTATCGAGAACGAAGATGGTTCGACACAGAGTGTTAGCTTCAATATTGACACGTCAAAAGTCTTAAATATAGCTCTTGAAAATAAAGATATGTTTATTAAGGCTTTTTTTACTCAGGATTGGTCTGATTTCAGTAAACTTATTTCAGGTATTTTAACAGATTCGTTTAAAGAATGTAAGCTTGATGAAGCCGGTGAACCGACTGATGGCTCAAAATCTCACTTTTCTCCAACCATTGAATATGTTGAGAAAAGATATAAAAATGGCACTTACGGCCTTGAAACTTTCTATTTTGATTATGACTGGCGTCTTGATCCTTATGAGAATATGGATGAACTTGAGAGCTATATAGATCTTGTTCTTGAGGTAACTGGTAGTGAAAAATATGCTCTTTGCGGTAGATGCGAAGGATCGTGCCTTGTTCTTCAATATCTTGAATATTATAAAGAAAAGCACAATGGTCAGTATGATGAAAGAATTACCGATGTAGTTATGTATTCATCTGCAGCTCTTGGTGCCTCTCCTATGGGAGAAGCATTTACTGGCAAGTTATATCTTGATACTGATGCTCTTGAAAGATTTGTTTATGATAACGATTTTGGCTTCAATAAAGATTTAGGTCTATTTACCCTTACTGATGAAAGCTTTAGAGAAATAATTACTATATTCAGCAATGCTTATGGCCTTGATCTTGCTTGCTGGGCTGTTAATAATGTTTATCAGCAAATTTATCTCAGTATAATACCCGAGGGTTTAAAAAATAGTTATGCTTCTTTCCCCGGCTATTGGGCGATGGTTTCCGATAAATTCTATGAAGATGCTAAGCAAACCATGTTTGGTGGTCAGGAAGAAAAATATGCAACCTTCATTCAGAAGATTGATAACTACCACTACAATATTCAAAACAGATCTGAGGAGATTCTTAAAGAAGCTCAATCTCATGGCATAGAGGTTTCAAACATTGTAAAATACGGTCTTCAAATTTATCCGGTAGTTGAAAATTGCGATACCCAGTCTGATCAAATCTGTGATGTTTATAGTGCCGGTTGGGGAGTTACTTCAACAAATCTCGGCGAAACTTTCAGCACAGATTATATTAAAGATGCTATCAAAAAGGGCACGGTTAAATATATATCACCGGATAATTGTATTGATGCTTCAACCACTTGGCTCAAAGATACTACTTGGTTTATAAAAAATTTACAGCATAAAAAGTTTCCTAATAGCGCTGATCCTCTTGTATTTATAATTGTAAATACAGAAAATATTACCGTAGATACTTACAAGGATTACCCGCAATATTTGTACTATGATACGGATAATGATGTGATTATTCCTTACGATGTTGAGAATCATAAGGTAAAGCTTGATAATTATTTCAGTGATCCCGCTGTATCTTTTGCAAGAAAAATTAAACCGGCATTTAAATATTTCTTTAAAGCTCTTACATTTATAATCAATATTTTAATGCCTTCCGTAAAATCATAAAAATATATATAATTTGAAGTAGTTATAATTATTCATTAGGGGGGATTTTTATTAAAACGCTTCGTAAATCATTGTCGGTTTTTATGATGGTGGCAATTATTGCCTCAACCTTTTTTTGCTTTTCTATAAATTCATTTGCGGAATACGCTGGCAATGTTCCTGTTATTTATGTTTCCGGTGCAGGACATGAGTTAGGCATTAAACAAGATGATGGTACATATAAAGTCATAACTTATGAAATTGACAAGCAAAAAGTCATTGATGCAGCTCTTGAAAATAAAGATGTTTTTATTAGAGCTTTTCTTACTCAAGATTGGACTGATTTTTGTGATGTTGTGATTGATGTTATGAAGGATCTGTTTTCAGATTGTCTTCTTGATGAAAACGGAGAGCCTACAGATGGGTCACGTTCAACCTTTGAGCCTACATATCAAAATGTAAAAGAAAAATATGATAACGGTGGCTTTTGGGGAATGGATACCTTTGGCTTTAATCATGATTGGCGTCTTGACCCATTAGAAACAATGGATGAGCTTGAAAGTTATATCAATTTAGTTCTTGAGGTTACCGGCAGTGAAAAATATGCTATTTGCGGAAGATGTGAAGGATCAAGCATAGTTTTGCAATGGCTTGACTATTACAAAAACACATATGGTGAATATGACCCAAGGATAACAGATGTTATAATGTTTGCTTCCGCTTCAAATGGTGTTGAACCCGTTAGTGCAGCTTTTTCCGGAAATATGTATGTAGATCCAGATGCAGTTGAAAGATTTATTTATGATAATGATTTTGGCATAGATACTGAAATAGGTTCTTTCAAACTTACCGATGAAAGTTTAAGAGAAATACTTACAGTTGTAAGTAATGCTTACGGACTTGATCTTGCATCTTGGGCTGTTAATAATGTTTATTCACAAATATACATGAATGTTGTTCCTGAGGCTCTAAGATATAGCTATGGTACATTTCCGGGTTATTGGACTATGGTGATGGATGAAGATTATGAAGATGCTAAAAAAACTATTTTTGGCGGGCAAGAAGAATTGTACGCCGGTTTAATTAAAAAAATAGATCGCTATCATAACGAAATATTTCTTAGAGCTGAAGAAATCCTCAAAGGTACTCAAGAAAGTGGTATTGAAGTTTCAAATATTGTAAAATATGGTTACCAAATTTATCCATTTGTTAAAGAAGCGGATCTTTTGTCGGATAATACCTGTAGCGTAAGAAATGCAAGCTGGGGTGCCACAATTATGCCGATGGGAGAAAAGTTTAGTGATAATTATTTAAAAAGCGCCGTAGCTAAAGGCACTGCAAAATATATTTCACCGGATTTATGTATTGATGCTTCAACAACATTTCTTAAAGATACCACATGGTTTATAAAGAATTACGAGCACAGCACATTCCGAAAAAACGCTGATAAATTTCTTTTTACCATAGTTAATACAAAAGATATGACTGTTGAGACGTATGATGATTATCCGCAATTCTTGTATCATGAGGATGAAACACTTAATATAATTCCATATGATGTTGATACACATAAAGTTAAACTTGATGATTATTTCAATAATGTTACCGTATCTTTTGCAAGAAAAATAAAACCTGCATTTAAGTATATGTTTAAATTTATCACAATAATTATAAGGGTCTTAATGCCTAAAGTTAAATCCTAAAATCAAAAGCCGTTGCATCGTTGTGGACTGCCCCAGATTGTGCAGACAGTACAAAAAAGCCTACTTGATGTAGAAAA
>CAVHYZ010000028.1:0-20536 GCA_963640495.1 Acutalibacteraceae bacterium | reverse complement strand
GGACAATGTGGAATGGTGAATGTCGGGGATTATGCCGTGCAAAATCCGATTTTATAGCATAGCAGTTACTGAAAATGAGAGAAAAAATATAATTTTACAGAAATATCTGTTTTATATAGTCGGAGCGAATCGACCATTCTTTCCGCATTCCGCATTTCACATTTCAAATTAGGCGAAGCCTTGACTGACAGATTGCAGGAAAATCTTAAAATGTGAAAAAAATTGTGAAAACGTGTGAAAAAGTCGTGTTTTACAGTGATGAAATTAAAAGTAATGTTGCACAAAACTGATGTATGATTTTTTGTATAGGATTCACAAAAAAACGCAAAAAAGGCCATTTAAGGCCCTATATATTAAAAAGTTATTGACTGAAAAAAGTTTTGCAAGTATAATATAACCGTGTAATAGTGCCCTAAAACTATACGCGTTCAAAAATCTTATTTTTAGGAGGGATTTTTTTGAGCACAGTAAAAAAGACATTCAGTTTGTTGCTTGCCATGCTTATGGTAATTTCTGTGTTCCCGTCCTCTGCCTTTGCACTTAAACATGCAGACGGCACAGAGTACACCGAAGGGAACGGTTATACCTACGGCTCGGCAGAGTTTACAAACCCAACAGACATTTGGTGTGACACAACGGAAACCACCGAAATTTTAAGGTTGGCAGAGTCCAACTCAGAAGGAGCGGGGCTTTTCCGCTATGGTAATGTCCTTGTTAAAGCTACGCCTTCGGGAATTCCCGAAACGGCATCTGCTTTCAAATCATACCTTTATGCAGGCGAGGCTGTTTATACCCCTAAGATTGTCTGCAAGATTTACGGAATTGAGAATAACGACCCCAATAAGATTCAGAGTTTCAACTTTGCCGAAAGAAGTGGTGACGGCAACTATGCAACAAAACTTTCAAACGTCTCCTACTCTAATCTGATAAAAAAGGCCGTGACTGTAGACGCAAATGACAGTTCAAAAAATTATATTGAGCTTTCCTGCGACATTACTTATGCAAGCACGTCCACTGCCACAGGCCCCAATAAAGACGTTAACTTCCTTGTTACTTTCAAGTATCAGGACAAAACTTACAATGAATATGCTTACTCCCACACAGAGTATATTTTACACCCAAACGGCTTGCAGCTTTATGGTTGGACCAGAAATCTAACGAGTACAAATGGCCGTATGTCGGTTCTTGCTACCATTTTGGGCGCTAATATGAAGCCCGGCTATGCTAAAGCTTACAGCAGCTCCACCACAAGAGCTTATGTTAACGGCACATACACTACGGATACTACAGATGATGGTAAAACCGCCGTTACGGGAATGACAGAAAACGGCCCTGAAAACAGTGACTCTTCTTTCGTCAGAAAATCTTCCAATGACACGGATGAAAACAACTCCTTGCTCTATTCAAAACTTAGTAGAACCAAAAACTATAGTGGTACCTGCTGCCACTTCCAAACATATTCAACGGCAGTGGACTCAAACAGAGTTATGTCCACTGTTTGGATAGATAAGGCTACGGACTATATAGGTTCAAACGGATACAGCTCTTCCGGCAAAACCAACAACCTTAATATGAGAGTTGTATTTAAAGTCGGTACTGTTCGCTTGTTCTGGTACGGCTATCTTTACAGATTCCAGCTCCACGGTCATAGCGGCAATAGCGTCGGTAAAACCGGAAACAGTGGCACGGATGACTCTTGGACTTCGGGCGATTCAACCAGCACCAGCAACGATGTAAACGCCGTAAATACAAACCAATGGACTGCCGACCTTACATATAAGAGCTCCAACGGTTCATCGAATGTTTCTAACCTTGTCGAAAAAGGCAGAACTGCTGAAGGTGACTGCGGCTGGCTTCAAGACGGTGACGTAAGTGCTACCAGCAGCAGAGGCTATACCATGGTTAACCTTGGCGGTGTAGGCCCAACTTCTTCTCAAACCGGTATAAGCTATAATTCTTCCAGTTCCGATCAAAATTCATGGTCCTTATCTTGGGGCTATATGGGTAAATTTGATGACCCCAATAACATGACTACAAGCAACTATGCCAGCGGCAACCGCGGTGTTGTTTCCGGCAACATGAGCGTTCGTTTCCGTGTTTACGATACAAGCGTTCTTCGTCAGCTTATTACAGCCATTGATAAGGGCACTGCAGGTGAAAGCTTAACAAGCCTTACTTGGGGCGGCACATACGGCAGTAATTTCTCAAGCAAAACCGCAAGCATCACTGCTTCCAAGGGCGCTAACCCTCAAGAAGCAATGTACGCAATATACACTACGGATGCACAGGGCAACCGTGTAGTTGCAAGTGATGGCGGATGGGCAAACTTCAAGGCAGCTTATGACACGGCAAGGCAGCTTATAGCGGCATTTGACGTTGACACCACCTTCCACAGCTTCCAAGGTGTTGATAAAGAAAGCGGCAACTCTGCAGGCTTAGAGCAGTCAAATATTGATAATGCTATTAATAACCTTATTACATATTATAATGCTCTCCAATATAAAAAGAACGGCACAATCACAATTCACCATTACATTAGGGGCACAACCACAAAGGCTGCTCCCGATGAGGTTTATTACGGTTTTGACGCAAACGGCAACCCCACTAAGGTTGAAGCAAATGTTGCAACTCCGTTCAACACCGGTGTTACATTCAAAATCAATCCTCTTTCAACTATTACCGGTTACAAAGCCACAAGCACAAACCAAATTGAAGGTTATGCGGGCTTTGCAGCTAACGGCGCCACGACTCTTTATCACGGCACAGATGTAATTTCCGGCTCCGATGGTGCGTATGTATTTGAGTATGAGGTTGCGGAGCAAAACCTTAAAATTCACCCCAACAACGATTACACAGGCGGTATTCTTGTTGAATCCGTTAAGACAGGAGCCGTTCCCGCATTTGAGAGCTATAAATCATCCTTCGGCACAAAAGCACATTATAATTTTGAAGGCTATTATGAATCAAATGATTTCTCAACCGCAAAGATTGATGAATCCACATGGACAATGCCTCCTACAGATACGGACGTTTATGTTAAATGGGCTCCGAAGCCTGTTAAACTTCACGTAAACGCAGTTGATGACAGCAACAATGCCATAACTCTCTCGGCAGGGGAATACAGCGAAGGTGTTGCACCCACAGAAACGGACGGCACACTCAGCGGAGTTTCCTTTAACCAGATTTCAAACCCGACTGCAGCAGAAGAAGGTTATACTTTTATGTCTTTCTATTCCGATGCAGCCTGCACTAATGTTATAACGTGGCCTCTTGAAGCTAATTACAATGCTGAAGAAGAAAAAGTGTATACAATCGTTGAGGGCACCGGCGATTATAACACCATAGAGATTTACGCTAAATTTGCAAACATTAATAATAAGATTTCTTTTGAAGCCAACGGCGGTACCATGCCTACAGGCTATGAGACCAACCAAATCACTTTCGAAACAGGCACAGCCATTTCTTACCCGACACCTACCAAAGCAGGTTATACCTTTAGCGGTTGGGTAACGGAAAACGGTGCACCGATTAACGCAGACAGCATTTCGGGCGCAACAGGTTCTTGGGCTGAAATCGATACCTCAACAGAGGCGGGAATTAAACCCACCGAAGGCGGCACAATCACCATGAGCTCCACAGCCGGTTTCGTTGCCTACGCAAAATGGACCACAAATGATCTTGTAGGTAGATTTGACATTGGCGTAAGTGGCAAAGAAGATTCTTTCATTAACTACAATGCAGATTCATATAAAGATATAAATGTTAAAGCAGACCAACTTTCAAGCAAGGACGATGAGCCTTCAATCCCGAGAAGATACGGCTACACCTTTGCTTATTGGAAAGTAAACGGCAGGCAGTTTAAGTTTGGTGAAACAAAATATCCCACAAGCAATGACAGGGGCAAAGATTATTTTGTTATTGAAGCTATTTGGAATGAGACAAAAACAGTTGCTCATACAGATTTAGTATCTTATGTGAAATATGCAGGCGAACAAAAAACCGTTGATGACCAGCACACAAAGGCTACTGACATCGAGGCAGCTTGCGGTGATGTTATTTCCGTTAAGTTCACGGTAAGCGGTAACTTCTATTCAGGTTCACAAGGCTATATCTTCGGCTATGATACCGATTTCTATGAAGAAGTTCAAAATGTAAACGTTTTCACTGTTAATAAAGATAATTCTTTCATTAAAGCAACCGGTTCCGGATTAACCGTTGTTGAAGCGTTCAGCTCATCCGTTCAGAGTATGTTTACAAACAAAGATCCCGAAACAGGGGATACCAATGTAAAATATATTCAGGTTTATGTTGAGCCGGATATAGGAACTTCAAAGGTAACTCAGTCCATGGCTGATCAAAATTACCTTATTGAAATCAGACTTAAAATTAAAGATAAAGCTTCCATCGGAGCAGACAGAGGCTCTGTATGGCTTGCAACCGAAACTTACAGAACTTCAAGCAACATAATGGGCGATACATTTATCTCCTACACCAATACTTCCAAGAGCTACAGATATGTTGCTACAGACACAGTAACTCTCGACACCGCACCTATCGTTTCAACAGTTACTGTTAACAAAGAGCTTGTAAAGCCGGATACTACCATCACTCTTACTCTTCCACAGGATAGCGACGGTAACTACCTCGGCGCATTTACAGACAGCCAAAATTCCACCACAATGACCTTTACGGGCCGTGAAGGTGCCGAAATCCTTACTTATGATGATAACGGCAATGTAGCTCAGGGCTTCCCCACACCCGTAAGAGAAGGTTACACAATTGAAAAGTGGGTTCTTGTGGATAACGGCACTACCGATGAGACCAACACTTGGACAGAAGGCTACTATGCAACCGCAGAGCAAAACGGCAAAACATATCAAGCTGTTTGGAAAGCTAACTCTTATACATATACCTTCTATGACTCGGATAAAACGACAAACTACGGCGAAGTAGAGGTTGTTTATGATCAGGTAGGAGTTAAAGCAGTCACCTACAGTGTGGGCGCACCTGCAACCGCAACAAAAGAGTTTATCGGCTGGATTGCTTACGATGAAACAACCGGCGAATGGAAAGAAGCAAATAAAGATAATGTATATGACTTCGAAAATGCGGTAGTTAAAGGCGATATGAAGTTCTATGCATACACAATCCCCGCACAGAAGAATGTAACCATTAACTACTTCATATATAACGTAAGTACCGGCACCTATGGAACAAAAGCATTTGCCACTTATTCTCTCACTACAGGTAGTAGAGGTACGCAAATCGAAAAAGGTGTTGAATACAGGGTCGGAGATCTTATTAAGGTTGTTGAGAATGTACCCGAAACAACGGAGGATGCCGTTAAGTATATAACTTACAGCGATCTTTTGAGTTATGAGGCCCAAGATAGTTCCAAAAAAGATGTTGATCTTAGCAATTATGAGTACTATACAGGTCAGCAACCGGTTGAAATGGGAGTTGTGGCAAGACAGAACAGTAACGTTATTAATGTTTATGTTATTGGTAAAGAGGTAACGGAAACCTTCACTACCATATACACCGGAAACACCAGTTTCGGATATCAGCCATATAAGCAAACAAGCAGTAGCACAAGGGAGTATGTTGGTGCAACTTATAGCGGAAATTACACCGCAACCACATCAACAACCGATAACGGTGCAACCGCTTATACTTGGACTATTACAGGCAGATATGGCGAAAGCTACGATGCAGATTCTGCTATAGCAGGTGTTACCGCTCCATTCGGCTATACGATTAGCTGGAGAGTCGGCACAACCACAAAGGAAATGGGTACATTTGCCGGTTACAGCTGGAATGTATACTATACAACGGTAAAAATTAATCCTAAGTATGTGGATAAGGATGCTCAAACAATCCTTACTCCGGCAAGCAGTGCAACAGCCGCACTTAACTACCATAACGGTAATATTAGCGTTACTAAACTTAAAGCTGCTACAACTGCAAGCACTGCAGAGACCGGCTTTGAAATTGACGGCTTCTATGCTGTTAAGTATAATGAAACCACAAAGCTTTACGAAAAGGTAAGCGATACAGTATACTCCAACACACAAGCTCTTTACATGGGCTCGGTAGCGGAAAATGAATTCACAGTTACAACAACCGAAACCACAGATGAAAGCGGTAATGTAACCGGCACCACAACCACTTATGATCTTTACTTAATGCCTCACTACTCTGCTATTAAATATGATATTAAATATATTGCAGTATATTCAGATGACGCAGCAGGCTCAAAACAAACAAATATCGCTACTAAGAATGCAGTTCTTAACGGAACGTTCAAAGTAGGCGACGAGGTTGAAATCCCCGCAGTTACAGGCTATTCAATCAGAAAGACCGGCGAGGCTACCGCATGGTACACAAGCTCAGATCTTTCAGGCACAGCTATTGCAAACGGCACAGAGGCTACTTTGACCTCCACTGAGGGCGTAACCTACTATGCAGTTTATGATCCTATTGAATATGCAGTAACATTTGATGCAAACGGCGGTGCATTCAATGCAGGCACAACAAGCGCCGTAAATGTTAAGTTTAATGCTCAAATTACCGCTCCTGCCGAGAATCCCACATGGGAAGGCCACGAGTTCAAGGGATGGGCAGCAATTTCAACAGATAAAACTCCTCTTGCAGCACTTCCCACTCTTACCACTACAGAGCCCGTAACATACTATGCAGTATGGAGTTACAGCGTTACATTCAACGCAAACGGCGGTGTATTGGTTGACGCAAGCGGCAACAAGGTAGAGTCAATTAAGACAACATATTTGCTTGGCGAAACAATCACAGCACCTGCAGCTCCCACTAAGACAGGTTATACCTTTGATGGTTGGGATAAAACGGTAGCCACAACAATGCCCGCAAATAACCTTGTTTATACAGCTCAGTGGAAGGTGAACACTTATACAATTCACTTCGGTGATAACGATGCGTACGGCAAGGCTACTGCAGAGTACAACGCAGATATTACGGCAGCTATCGAAGCAGCCAATAATGCGGCAGCTAAGGACGGCTATGTATTAACCGGTTGGACTCCTACGAATTTTGCAAAGACAGACGATAAATATTTAATGCCCGCACTTGGTGATGATGGCACCTCAATTACCGTTTATCCCGCATATACGGAAATAACTTATACAGTTGAGTTTAACCATAACGGCGGCACAGGCACATCAGAACCGGCTACAGTTAAATATGACGCAGCTTTAACATTACCTACTCTTACACCCGCAAACGAAGGTAAGACAGGCTACTCCTTCGCAGGTTGGTCAAAGAGCAATAACGCAACAGTTGCCGAGTATAAAGCAGGCACACTTGAAAATGCAAACCTTACGGCAGTAAACGGAGACACAGTTACTCTTTATGCAGTATGGACGGCAAATGATTATTCCATCCGCTTCATAGAAGCAACAGAGCCCGATGAAAAAGAATTTGCCACAATCACGAAGGCGTTCGGAGAATCTGTAGCAGACGAACTTGCAGCAGTAGGCGCTCCCACAAAGGACGGCTATACATTTGCAGGCTGGTCAACCTCAGCTAACGCTGCAACTGCAGACTTCAAGACCGCTGCAGAAATTAAGATTAATGATAATAACACCATGCCGTATAATGGCAAAGCATACTATGCAGTATGGACAGTAAATGCCTATAAGATAACCGAAATTCTCGGCGTAGAGAATGAAAAAGATCCTTACGACGTAAACTACGGCACAGACCTTTCAACAGTTCTTACGGCAGCTCCCACTAAGGACGGCTACAACTTCGCCGGCACTTGGGTTTACACCAAGACCGATGATTCCGCCGTTACATACAGCGGTGCAACAATGCCCGATTATGACCTTACAGCTACCGCAAATTGGACTGCTCACAACTATACGGTTAATATCAACTTAAACAGTGCAACTTCAATTGAAGCAGATGTTAAGCAGACTGTATCTGTTGAATACGCTCCCGGCGTTACAGTAACTCTTCCCGTAGCGGAAACAGACTTTGCAAGGGCGGATTACAGATTCACAGGCTGGTACCCAACAGAAGAAGATGCTGAAAACGGCACAAACAAACTTGATATTACAGATAACACTTATGTTGTTCTCCCGCAGAGCGAAGACAACACCGTAATTAACGTTTGGGCAGGCTGGGAATATGATTACTTCACCCTTACCTTTAACCCGAACGGTGGTAACTTTGACAGCACTGTTGATCCTTCAAAGATTACAGCAGAGGGCAACTACGCAACACAGGTTATTTATAATCACGATATTACCGCAGAAGTACCTGCTGACCCAACCAAGGACGGCTATGATTTCAAGGGTTGGTATGACAGCACAGGCACAAAGACCCCCGCAATGGTCAGCAAGATGACACGCAGTGACCTTACATTCACAGCATCATGGGCAGAGCATGAATACAAGAACGGTGTTAAATTCATCCAGCCCGATTCATCTAACCTTGCTGATGACTACACAGACATTCTTTCCTACACTGACGTAAATACATACAAGAAGGCAAACGGCGACGATTGGACTGTTACGGCAAAAACCGGCGAAGGCCTTTCAGAGTATCCCGAGAATGTACCCGAAGTCGGCGATTGGACCTTCATGTATTGGGTAGTAAGCGATACCGCTCCCACATATTCATATAATGAAAATATAGATGATTATGTATATAATGAAAATGGCGGAGCAAAATACACAGTAAGCGGAACTTATGTTGACAAGGAAGGCAACACTCAAACAGTTACAAGCCTTGCAGACTTTGTAATGCCCGCAATAGACAATGACAGCACCCTTTACTTCTGGGCTGTATACTACAGAGATGATGTTGAGCTTACAGTTCAAAGCAATTCCAAAGCAGTAATTGACAAGGATGAAAACGAAGAGTTAGGCATCACAGGTTTCATTTACAATGTAGGCGAAATGCAGAAGCAAGCCGACATTGAAGCACAGCTTGAAGTTTTAGGCGATGGTTCCCTTAAATTAACACCGAGTAAAGATGATCTTTACGGTTCAGGTGCAAAAGTAGAGCTTGTTGATAACCGTCAAGGTAAAACGGATATAGTTGAAACATACTATATTGTAGTATTTGGCGATGTAACAGGTACAGCAAGACTTACGGCAACAGATATTTCGGCAATTAAATTCATGAACGGTATAGAAGAAGGTTCAAGGACATGGTATATCAGAGAAACCGTCAGTGAATTAACAGACGCTGAAAAAGCTGTTGTAGAATGCTATGACAGAGCAGCTGATGCAGACCACGATGGCGATATTGACACAACAGATGCGTATATGGCCAGAGGCGTTCTTTTCGGCACTTACGAGTTGAAATATGTTCCTGCCACAGAAACAGAAAAAGGATATTACTTAGCAACACCTATAGCAAAGACTTCCACCTAATTTAATTAACGGCAGTTAAATTACCTTGCGGGCGGCACCCGCCCGCAAGGCCCCATACCGTAATGCATCCAAGGAGGGAAAGAATGCCAATGGCTAATATTAAAAAAGTCGTTGCAATGTTACTCGTAATCTTAATGATATTCAGCTCCATGACAGTATTGGCATCTGCAGAAGGTACAGGTTCTTCTTCTGAAGAGCCAAGTATTCCACATGCGGGTACAGTATCTGTTTACACCAAATTCTACAGAGAAAATGGTGAGGATGAAATATCAGACGGCGGAAAAGTAGCTCCCGGTGAAAAGATTAAAGCCCGTGTTTATGTTGGCACAACTTTTATTACCGCCGGCACTGAACTTCTTTTCTACTATGACAAGAATTTCTTTGATGTTGACTATTCTGATCAAACCGTTCTTACAGGAAATATCGGAACCGGTTATACAGTAATGGCAATTTCAAACACGAAAAATACCTTAAATTCTGCAGAAGAATCCGAAGGTACAATCAGAGTTACAACAGAATGTGACAGCACATCTTTAAGAGTTCTCGAAACAAATGATTGGTTCTTTGAGTTTGATTTAACTGTAGCTGCTAATGCTGCTACAGCCGATTCAGATGCCACAGGTTCTCTCTATCTTAAAGCTTCTAACTTAGTTACTCCCACAAATCAGAGTGGCTTTGATCTTTTTTCATGGAGCCAAACAGAGAACTTTAACCCATCATTTATTAAAAACTCTTATCAATTCACAATTGATACAGATTACAGCTTTAACAGTGTAACAGTTAACAACACCGTTACCTTTAAGGCAGGCACCGAAGAAGACGCCAAAACCGTAACCGTTGATGGCGTTGTAGGTGCAGACTGCACAGTTCCCACTTTCACAAAGGAAAATTACACCCTTACAGCTTGGCAGAGCGAAACGGGTGCAGAACTTGCAGCAGACGCAACTACATTCACAATGCCCAATATTGACGGCGTTGTTTACACAGCAGTTTGGTCAACAGACCTTACCGTTCGTTTTGATACAGACGGCGGCAATAAAATTGATGACATTATCGGCCACTACAGTGGTGAAACTTGGGATGCGGCACAAAAGCCCGAAACTCCCACTAAGACTGTTGACGGCTATGACTATGAATTCATGGGCTGGCTTGACGCAAACAATAATCTCCTTGAAGCTCTTCCCGACACTTATCCTCCGGTTGACGTAGCCGGCGCTGTATATACTTACACAGCAAAATGGGAAAAGATTATCAGTGTTGCTTTCTATTCGGAAGGTAATCAAGTTACATCTTATAAGGGCAACGAAGGCGCATTATGGGTTGACAGCTCAGCTACACCTAAGTATGTTTTGGACAGCAACACACAGGGCGCAATAAGCGTAGCCGGAAGCCTTACACGTGACGGTTACTCCTTTGTAGGCTGGGATTCAAACAATGACGGTAAAGCGGATACTCTTCCCGATAATTATCCATCCGTAAATACAACCTACACCGCAATCTGGAAAGCAGACGCTGTTGCATTTGAATATTATTTTGATAACACGGCATCAATCCAAGAAAACGGTGCAATAAATAAAACTGCAGTAAGTGCTATCGTTTCAGACAGCAGTAAACTTTTAGCTGATGAATCTCATTCTTACGGCTCCAAAGTTACAATTCCCCAAATTGCAGAGGGTGAATATGTAATTACAAGCTGGGTAGATGAAGATGGCAATGTTTACACTGCAGGTGAAGAATATACTTTTGAAAAAACAGATCTCATAAAGCTTGCAGCATCTGCAACAGAGCTTAGCACAAGCGGAAACCTTACAGCTACATTTGACCCGGACGGCGGCACAATCGACAGCCAAGCTGCAGGGGAAAACTATGTAATTGCAAACCTTAAATTCGGTGATAAAATCGTTAAGCCCACAACCGTTACAAAAGAGGGTTACACCTTCCTCGGTTGGGAGCCTGAGCAGAACACCATGGGTGAAACCAATTTGGTATTCACTGCAATTTGGTCAAAGCAAGAGCATAATGCCGTATTTATGTTTGATAACGGCACAGGCACACAAATCATCTCTTACTCCTATAATGATAATATCGTTGCTCCCGTAGATCCGGAAAGAGACGGCTATACATTCGTTGGTTGGGATTTAGATGATGATGGCGTAGCAGATTACACAGCAGAAACAATCTATGCTCTCACAATGGGTACGGAAGATATGGTATTTACTGCTATTTGGAAAGCAGATGAATACACAATTACCTATTATAAAGATGAAGCAAAAGCGATTGATGCCGGCACAGATAAAGTAAATTACCTTGGCGTAATTACTCCTATGGCTAAAGGCACAGCTGAAAAGACCGGCTACACACAAACAGGCTGGGTATACTATGATGCCGGTAGCAAGAAATATGCAGAAGTTCTCTTCAATTCTAATGGCACTATCGGCTACAGCGGCGGTAATCGTGATGATGATGACCAGCTCGTAATGCCTGCTTATAATCTTGTTGCCGTTCCCACTTTTGAGCGCAACAGTTACGTTCTTACCACAGTATTTAACAATGATGTTGATAAAAACATCACTAACACCATTGAATACGATGCAGTAGTTGAAAACGAAGCTGACCCCGAAAAGGAAGGCTATATCTTCAAAGGCTGGAAGTTTACAAATGAAAGCGGCGACATTTTCGCTGTAATGAATGCTGACGGCAAGATTACTACCGGCACAGTTGGCGCAGACGGCCAGCTCCACATGCCTGCATACGACCTCACTGCAACAGCTCAGTGGGATATTGAAAGCTATTCACTTACCTATGATTTCAATGGTAACGGTGACGCAAAAATAACTTATAACGAAAATAAGGGCAACGCAGTTCCTTATAACACAGATTTAAATAAGGCAGATAGCCCATATCAGCCTAAAACAAATCCCACATGGGAAGGACACACATTCAACGGTTGGACCTATGCAGATGCAGACGGCGTTGAATATGCAAAGTATGTTGTAAGCTATGCAGAAGATGGCACAGCAACAGGTTCCTTCGTAAAAGATGGCGCAACTGTTGATACTATCACTATGCCCGCTTATGACCTTATTGCTACAGCCCAGTGGACTGTTAATAAGTATAAACTTACTTATACCATCACCGGCGATATTCAGGCCGGCACGGATACTGTAGAGGTTGAGTACGGCACTGAGGTTAAAGTTAAGGCTATTCCCACAGAAACAGGCTATACATTCAATGTAAACGCATATGGCACAACAGATGGTTGGAAGGTTGAAGCCGGCCTTGGCGATACTAAAACCGTTCAGGCAAATTACACCTTCACCATGCCCGCAAACGATGTAACCTTCACAGGTTCATTTGAAGCCAATGAATATAAAGTTACATACTATGTTGAAAATACACAGTATGAAACAGCTGTAGCTTATAAATACAAAACATCCGTAGAAGCTAAACCTTACCCCACAAAAGAGGGATATACATTCTCCGGCTGGACTGTTGAAGGCGTAGACGGTGTAGAAACAATTGAACCCGGTAAAGAGTTCAAAATGCCCGCTAATGCCGTAATTATCAGCGGTAAATTTACGATTAACAAATACGATGTTACCGTAAACCCCGATAACAGCGAAGAAAAGTATACAAATAAGGTTGAATATAGTGATACACTCGGTGGCACCAACCTTCCTAAGACTCCCAAGTCAAAGACAGGTTATGAGTTCAAGGGCTGGAAATATACCGATGCCGACGGCAACCTTTATGGTATCTATAATGCCGACAACGGAACATTTACAAATGCAGATAATAAAATTGTAAGCGACCTTAAGATGCCCGCATATGGCCTTACCTGCACAGCTATTTGGAACACATTGAATTATACGGTTAAGTTCCTTTATGATGACAACGGTGCTGAGTACAAGACCATCAATAACCTTAAAGTAAATGATGCAATTGAAACAGTTGCAGAGCCCGAAAAAGAAGGTTATACATTCGCATCTTGGAGCAAGACTGTTCCGGCAACACTTACAGCAGAGTTTATAACAGCTAATGCCGATGCAAACAGAGTTATAACTATTTATGCTCTTTGGAATATAAATGAGTATACTATTTCATATAGTGATGGCATAGAAAAGAAAGTAGTATATAACAATGACATCAGCACAAATATGCCTGCTAATCCCACACGCACCGGTTACACCTTCACAGGCTGGACTTATACCTATGAGAAGGACGGCGCAACCGTAACCTACGGTGCAATCGATAAAGACGGTAAAGCATCAGGCAACACAACAAACAGCAAGCTCCTTATGCCTGCCTATGCTCTCACTGCAACAGCAGGTTGGAAAGCTAACGAATACACTTACACCTTTGATGCAAATGAAGGTACATTTACAAGTGGTGCCACAGACTCCACAAGGAAAGTCACCGCCGAATATGATACCGATATTACAGATAAGATAGCCGAAATAACCAATCCTACACGTAACGGTTATGTATTCAAAGGCTGGGCAACCACAAAGAGCGCAACAGTTGCCGATGTAGACCTTACTCTTATTACAAAGATGACCCTTACCGATAATGTTACTTACTTTGCGGTTTGGGAAAAGGGTAAGTTTACCGTAACTTATAAGTACAATGACCCGACAGACGCTGATAAAACCAAGACACAGGTGTTCGAGAATGTTGAATTCGAGTCCACACCCGAAGTTTGGTCAAAGAATATTGAGGGTTATGATTTTGACGGCTGGTACACGGCTGACATTACCGGCGAAAGAGTTCAATATACTCCGGGCGCTACATTCACAATGCCCGGTAATGATGTAACTTTTGAAGCTACATTCTCCGCAGGTGATAATTACATTTATTACTACAAGTTGAGCACAGCAGATAGCGCTAACATCGGCTCACGTAAATATTTAACTGCCGCTGCAATCGGCACATCCGATGTTACCGCAACTAACACAGGCTACACCTTCACCGGCTGGAATTATTACAGCAAGGATGATAACAGCGAGTATGCTCAGTATGTTGTAGATACTTATAACACTGACGGCTCAGTGGCAACAGGTCACTTTGTAAAAGATGGCGCAACTGTTGATACTGTCGCAATGCCCGCTTATGACATTAATGCGGTAGCTCAGTGGAAGATTAACAGCTACACTCTGACCTATAAGGTAACAGGTATTGATGGTAAGATTGACGGCAAAGAAGAATCAAAGGCTCTTAATTACAACGCAGAAGTAACAGTTGCCGATGTTCTTTCCGAAACAGGCTTTACATTCCATGGCTGGACTGTAATAGGCGCAACTCCGGATGCAGACAATAAATTCGCAATGCCTGCAAATGACGTAACAATTACAGGTTACTGGACCGCTAACCCCTACACCATCACCTTTAATGCAAACGGCGGCACATTCGGCACAGAAACAACAGTAAAAGTTACAGGCACCTATAAAGATGATGTTACAGCTGAAATTCAGTCAATCATTGATAACCCACCCACAAGGCAGTATTATAACTTTAAGGGCTGGGCAGACACTCCGGAATCAACTTCAGCAAAATACACAAAGGCATCATCCCTTGGCACTACAATTACCGGTGACAAGACCTTCTATGCAGTATGGGAAAAGACTAAGTACACAGCTACATTTAGCTTAACCAATACAGATGGCACAGTAACTACCACAACTAAAAAGTTAACCTATAGTGAATTGGGAACCGCTGCTACGGCTCCGACTAAAACAGGTTATACCTTTAACGGCTGGTATACTACAGGCTTAAGCACTGACGGTTCAGAAACAAAGGTTGATCCAAACGGTTCCTTCACAATGCCCGGTAAGAATATAACCTTCACAGGCTCATACAGTAAGATTCCTTATACCGTATACTACAAGTTCTATATTGTTAAGGACGGCGTTGATACACCTTTAGACAATAAAACGGTAAAAATGACCTATTATATTGGTGACACATATAGCACAATTGACACCAAATATGAAGGATATAATTCAAAATTCTGGTACTTAGAGGATAGCCCAAGCACAATTGCAAGTCTTGGCGCAACACTTACAGAAGATGTCATCAAGGAATATTTTGCAAGCTCAGATACGCTCTATCTCAGGTGTAATTATACAGCTAAGAGATATACAACGAGATTTTATGATGGTACTGATGAGCTTACAGCTTTAAACAGAACTATTCCTTATAATACCGTATTAGCCGATGCAGTACCTGCCACCTATGAAAAGGACGGTTATACCTTTGAAGGCTGGAAATACTACACCGACAAACAAAAGACAAATGCGTATACAGGTGACACAATGCCTGACTGTGCACTTTATGCTTATGCACAGTTTACACCTATTGAATATACTATCACCTTTAATGCAAATGGCGGTGCATTCTCAGATAACAAGACTTCAATCACCGCAGGTTATGAAACTGACATTACAGATAAGTTAGCTGAAATAACCAATCCTACACGTGTAGGTTATGAATTCAAAGGCTGGGCAGAAACAGATACCGCAACAGAGGCTGATGTTGTTTCAATCCCGACCACAATGGGCAAGGATAAAACTTACTATGCTGTATGGCAGGTAGAGTCTTACACCGTAACTTTCAGCGTTGACGGTGAAACAAAGGACGAAACCTACACCTATGGCAATGATCTTACCGAGCCTACCGCATCAAAAGACGGTTACAAGTTTGACGGTTGGTATTCTTTACCTGAGGGCGAAGGCACAAAGGTAACCTTCACAGAAAATGGCAAAGTTAAAGACCTCGGTGCAAACGGCGCAGAAATTAAAGCTTATGCAAAGTTCACTCCCGAGCTCAGAAATGCAATATTCAATGCCGGTGAAGGTACATTCACAGATACCGATGTTAAAGTAAAGACTGTTGCTGTTTTAACAGATGCACAAATTACACCTCCCACAATCAATCCCACCAGAACAGGTTATGATTTCAAGGGCTGGGCTACAACACAAACTGCTACAGCAAGTGAAGTTGTAGATTTCGTAAATAACGAAGTTAAGATGCCTGCATCCGGCATAACCTACTATGCTGTTTGGGTTGCAAGTGGCAGCATTAAAGTTACATTCTATGCAAACGGTGGTGCATTTAAAGACACCCAAAATCCGGATACAAAGACTTCTTATGCAGAATATGACAGCACAACTGCTCTTGATGAAATAGCAAAAGTTATAGAGAAGCCTACCAGAACCGGTTATACATTCATCGGCTGGTCAAGAGATAAGAATGCAACAGCAGCAGACAGCACCCTTGGCACAGTTAACCTTGTAAACGGTATTGATGTTTATGCTGTTTGGAGCAAGAAATCCTATGACCTTGTTATTGACCCGAATAACGGCAACGCCAAGGTTGAATACACATCAGCTAATAACAATGCAGTTTCTTATGGTGAAGATATCAGTGCTAAGATTAACGCAGTAACCACTGTAAAAGAAGGTTATGACTTCAAGGGCTGGGATATCGATAATGATGAAGCAGTAGACACGAATGTTCCGAGCACAATGCCCGCAAACAGCCTTACACTTAAGGCAATTTATGCTCCGGTGGCACAAAATGTTACATTTAATGCCGGCGAAGGTACATTCACAACCGGAAAAGAAAAGATTCTTTGGATTAACACCGATGCTTCTGTTACTCTTCCGGAAGAAGAGCCCACAAGAGCAGGCTACAGTTTCGCAGGCTGGGATGTTGACGGTGACGGAAATGTTGATAATGTCACTAACTATACAGTTCCTGCAGGCGGCGCTACAATTAAAGCCATTTGGACTACCGGCGAAACAGAGTATAAGATTGAATACTACTATGCCGATGCAAATAACAGCTATCTTGACAAGGCAGAAGATAAAGACATTATTACAACCAAGGGCGAATCTGACAAAGATGTAGATATTTCAGCATCTGTCAAAGCTCCTGAAGGTTATGAGCTTGATACAGCAAAATCAGTTCTTAAAGGCACAGTTTCCAGCACGGAAACCCTCGTTCTTAAAGTTTACTATAAGCGTGTTGTAAATAATGTAACCTTTATTGCCAATGGCGGCTACTTTGGTGATGACACCGCTGCCACAGCAGATGTTGTTAAAAATGTAATTTACGGTGCCACATTCACCGCACCCACCGTTGATAAGGTCGGTTATAGCTTTGCAGGCTGGACTTATAACGGAAATACATACTCAGCAGAAGAAGTAAGCAACTTTGAAATGCCTTCATACCCGGTTAATTTCACAGCTAAGTGGAATCCGTGTGATTACGGCGTTCTCTATGAGTTCAAAGATACTGTAATTTGGTCTGATACCGCAACTTATGGCGAGGCTTACACAGTTAAGTCCATCACAGAGGGCGAGTATGTAATTACCAAGTGGACCATTAAGAATACAACGAAAACTTACGACGCTTCAACAACAAACAACACATTCACATTTAACTACACCGATATTATCACCCTTGTAGGTGATCCTGATACAGCACAGAGCGGTAACTACACCGCAACATTCAACCCGAACGGCGGTAAATTCGCAAGCGATGTATCCATTGACGATAATGGTAATCATGTAATTACCGGCCTTGCAACAGGTGACGCAATCACAGCACCGACCGCTCCCACAAAGACCGGTTATGATTTCAAGGGCTGGGATAGCACTGTAGCAACCATGGGCACAAAGGATGTAACCTACACAGCCGTTTGGACTGCTAAGAACATCCCCGTTACCTATTATGATGAAGATGGAACGACTCCGTTAGAAGTATCCGGATATTATGTTACCGTAGGTGAAGCAATTGATGTTCCTGTAGTTGATACAGAGGCTAAGACCTTAAGCTATTGGACCTTCAGTTACACAGATCCCGCAACAGGTGATGAAGTATCTTTCAACATTTACGGCGCAGAAGCAGATCAGAAAATGCCCGTAACAGACGCAACCTCCGTTAAAGCCGTTGCACACTGGGATGCTGACCTTTACAGCGTAATTTTCAATCCTAATGGCGGTACCATTACAGGTGTTACAACCGAAGCAGACGGCAGCTATAAAGCAGATATAGCAGTTAATGACAGCATTTCAAATGCAGCTCCTAAGATTAAAGACAGCTCCGTTATAATCAGCTATGACGGCTATGAGCTTGTAGGTTGGGATTCCGACAATGACGGAAATGCAGATTACACCTATGAATTTAAGTCAATTAAAGACAATTCGGATGCTATCATGGGCTCAGAAAATGTAAGCTTCAAAGCTGTTTGGACTAAAGCAACTTATGTTGTTAACTACTATGTAAACGGCGAAGTTGCCAATACCGATAAGGGTAAATATTTAGATCCTTACACCGTACTTTCTTATACGGATGGCGATCTTAATATCACTCAGTGGACTTATGACGGCAAGACATATACGGCAGGTGACAAAATCACCGGCGTTTCAACAAGCGTTAGAGCTATTGACCTTTATGCCGTACAGCCTACGCACACCGCAACATTTGATCCGAACGGTGGTAAATTCGCAAGCGATGTAACCACTAACGAAAAGGGCAACCATGTAATTACCGGCCTTGAAGCAGGGGCAACGATTACAGCACCTGTTCCCACAAAGTTCGGCTATTCCTACACTTGGGATCCTGCATTCACAGGCTACATCGGTGATGTAGATGTAACTTACACAGCCCAGTGGACTGCTAAGACAGTTAAAGTTAAATATTACGAATCCGCTGATGATACCAATCCGTACGAAGATAACGTTACTGTTGGTGATATTATTGCTCCTTCAGTGCCTGTAAGAGAAAATGCAGACTTTGACCATTGGGAATTCACTTATATCGATGAAAACGGCATTAAGCAAACATTTGATGTTACAGGTGACGACGATGAAAAAATGCCCGCAACAGAGTCTGAAGTTACAGCAGTAGCCGTTTGGACTTACAGCGTAACATTTGATGCAAACGGCGGTGCATTCCCCTCTACCGTAACAACCGAAACCGATGGCACTTATATCCTTTCATCTCTCAGCGAGGGTGCAGCTATCACAGCACCTGCAAGCCCGACTAAGTCCGGCAGTAAGTTTGATAGCTGGAAGTACTATAAGATTGACGAAAATGGCAACGTTAGCACCGAGGAATATACCGGCACTGCAATGCCTGCTTGCAACCTCAAAGCTATCGCTCAGTACACCGAAGGAAGCACTTCTGCAGTAGTTAAACTCATGCCGGCAGAAGGCAATACAACGGTGATGATAGAAAGAGGCGACGGAGCGGTAGAAACCTATTGCCAGACAACAATTGATGGGTTTAATAAAGCAGCTAACCCAATGTTTAGGAGGAGATATGCTCCTTACGGTGTAAAGAGTGTAACCAAAGCATTTGATGATACTTATGGCGACTACACATTCAATTCTGAAGATTATTCTACATGGTTTGTTTATGGTCTTGGAACGGAAATTAAAGGATCAGGCCTTGACAAATATATAACAGTTTCAGGCAATGGCACTTATGAAGTGTTTAGATCAAATGGAGAAAAATTACAGAAATTTAGAAATGTAGGAACAGGTTGTATAATTAAAGTTTTTGATAAAGATAGCAATCTTGTGGAACAATTCCGAGTTGTAATATTCGGCGATATTGATGGAAATGGAAAAATTGATTTGTCTGATTCAAAAATGGTACAGGCAGAGGAAGATAAGACTACATCATGGTCAGAAACAACCTCTGAAACATACACGCCTTACCTTGTTAGAGCGGCAAATGTTGATGGAGATACAAAAATAGCATTATCTGACGCTAATGTAATTAAGAGGGTCGATAACAAAAAAGCAACCATTAACCAAACCACAGGCAGGTCATTGTAATACCCCTAAAAATCTGCGTCACTCTTCGGAGTGGCGCAGATTTAATTATCAATTAAAAGTGGTTAGAGGATACTGGTCAGAATAGCAGGAACTGACAGTGAGTGATCGCCTCTCCTGTGTAATCGTCTTGCTAATTCAGCGAAGCGTCTATCAGTTAATATTTTTTTAAAATGTGCATTTGTCAATGATGTGAGACTAAGAAAATTGAGAGAAAAAAACTAATTAGAATGTTTTTTCGGGACAGAGAGAGTAAGCGACGGAGCGTAGCGGAGG
>CAVHYZ010000027.1:0-20722 GCA_963640495.1 Acutalibacteraceae bacterium | reverse complement strand
GTCGCTTTTTTCTATCTTTTTTTGATTTCAGTCTCACATCAATTGTAACTCTACAGATTATAATATTTTGTGATTTCAGCCGGATTTTTACACCATAAACTCCACACCATTCTGATTTTCTTTTATTGCAAACCTCCCCGAATTATGGTAAAATACATAAAAATATTCGGAGGGATACAAATGGTTGGCGTTATAGGAGCTATGAAAATTGAGGTTGAAACCATAATCAGCCTTATGGATAATAAAGAATCTGAAAAAATCGGAAGAGTTACTTTTGTAAAAGGCACTCTCGACGGCAAAGACATTGTAATAGCCGAGTGTGGTATAGGTAAGGTTGCTGCTGCAATTTGCACTCAAACCATGATTCTTAAATACAAACCGGATTGCATAATTAACACCGGTGTCGGCGGTTCTCTTTCCAATGAGCTGAAAATCTGTGATGTTGTGCTGGGTGATACTCTTGTGCAGCATGATATGGATACCTCACCTATCGGTGACCCCATCGGTCTTATTTCCGGCCTTGGAATCATTGATATTCCCGCCGATAAAAAAGTTAACGATTTACTTGAAAAGGCAACAAAAAAATCAAAATCAAGCTGCAAGGTTGTGAGAGGCAAAATAGCCTCCGGCGACCAGTTTATCGCCGATAGCGTCAAGAAAGACTTTATTGTAAAAAATTTCGGCGCCATTTGCTGTGAAATGGAAGGGGCTGCCATAGCTCAAACCTGTTACTCCGCAAAGGTTCCTTTTGGCGTTGTCAGAGCAATAAGCGACTGTGCAGACGGCTCATCTCACATGGATTATTCGGATTTTCTCCCAAAGGCCGCAAAAATCGCCTCGGGTATTATCAGAAATTTTGTTAAAGAATGGTAATTGCTTTTTACTCATAAATAAGCCGACTAATCACTTTAAATAATTACAAACTCCCGACAGAGTAAATTCTTGAGCTCTGTCGGGATATTTCTTATACAATAATTCTTATTTTATCATAGGCTTATAGTCTCTATTACTCTACCCCCCTCTCAACATATGCAAAGGGGTGAAAAGCATTTACAGGTTATTTATCATATTTAAATGCTCTGCATAAAGAAGTCTGACGTTATTTGTATTAAGCAGTCCTCCCTGCAGCGACATATGATCGCCGTGATAAATAGGCATAACATTCCATATACCCGGCTTAACATTATCTTTATTATAATCGGTATGTTCGGCATTATAAGGAGCTATTGCCGAAATTGTGTTAACAAGCCCGTCATTTGACTGCCACTTTTCATCAAGCTTAAATCCGGTAGCGGTTTCGCCTGTCCATTTTGCGATTCTGCCTGCCGAACCACGAAAAAGTATTTCCAAATCTTTTCTGTCAAAGGTTATATTATTATTTTCATCAAGATAGGTAACATCACAGGCATAAGAAAAGTAATAAACTCCCTCTTGAGTTTCCCAATTGTCACAAAGGGACATTGCACGGTCAACTTCCATATCGTACCCTGCATTGTCAAGTTCATTTCTGCCGTCAGGCACAGGCTCTACAAGGAGCCCCACAACATTTGCAACAAGCAATTCTTCCGCTGTTGCATTTTTATCGCTGAGTATCTCATCTTTGATATAATATGCTGTTGTACCGTTCAGCGGAGCGGCAAGAGTTGTTATTGAATATATCCAATCGGCTTTATTTCCCGTGAACAGCTCGGAAAGCTCGGATTTTTCGGTACAAGCCCTTTCTTCTTCACTTCCGTCAGCCATTAAATCAAGAAATTGCAATATCGTTGCCCCTCCGAATGAGTGGCCTAATAGATTTATTTTATTTTCAGCATCAAAATTATCTATCAATGCATGGCCTGTGTAATCGGGCCCGTATCGCTTATGATTATTTTCCTGTGAATGATACTTTCCGTAATCGGTTTTTGTTCCGGTAAGCTGAGCGTAAAGCTCGCAAGCCCTATCCCAACAGCTCTCAATAGGGGAAACCGATGCGGCTACGCAATCAAATCCGCGGGCGTTTAGATATTTCATCAAAGAGCCGCCCATAGTGCCCCAATAAGGGACAACATAATCAGCAAGATCATATTCGCCCCAGCCTCCCAAGCCGTGAACGTAAACATATGTATAATTTGTAGAAAATTTTGCTGTCTCAGCTTCATAGGACGGAACGTTTACACTTGGAAAAACAAACATAATAACCGCATAAAAAATAGACATAATCTTGTTAAACATTTATTTTTCTCCCTACCATTTCACTACATTATTGATTATTTTTCTTTTTCCTGTTCTTATTTCTGAATCTTACGCCAAATAAAACTATCACGGCTATCAGCAAAATAAAAGCTAAAAGAAAAACTACTTTATATGTTGCAGAGCTCGCAATATTCTCCGCAAGGGTTGCAAAATACGACGCAAAACTTCTGCTTACATCTTCCGATGCCACAAGGTCAATTTCCGCCACCACATCGTTAGCATAATAAACCTCTCCTTTGCAGATTGTGTCCCCCTTTTTGATAGGTGCTTTAACCACATCCGGCAAAGTATCCGATTTTACAAGCACCAAAAGGCTGTCCTCGTCGTTTCCGGTAGGCAAAAGAGCAAAAGCATCTTCCGCCGGGCAAAGAGATACATGGTCTGCATTTTTACCGTATTTTACGTTTACTTCACCCACGATTTTCGCAGAGCGGGCAACAGGCACAAGTCTAAGATTATCAAAAGCCCAATCATACATTGCTTTAACATCTATGAATGAACCGTTTTCGTCAACTCCGTCACCATCTAAATCTTCTTTAACTGCATTAAGGGCAACGGCAATGTAGTTATAACCGTTATTTGTTGCAGCAGAAACAAGGCAATGGCCGGCTCCCGATGTGCTGCCGGTTTTACCGCCTATGGAGTATTTACAGTAATATTCTTTGTAACCTGCATTGAGAGTGAAGTTGGTTGTAAGGATTTTACGCTCTTTTTGCATATTTGTTTCGGGGAGCGTATAAGAAGTTTTTGCAACTATTTCGGCAAAGGTTTCGTTTTTCATGGCATTTTGGAAGAACGTTGCCATATCCGCTGCCGAAACATATTGGTCATCATCATCAAGTCCGTGAACATTCACAAAATGTGAATTTGTGCAGCCAAGCTCCTCTGCAAGTTTATTCATTTTATCCACAAAAGCCTGCCTATCCGTTCCGGATATGTAGGTTGCAAGTGTTGTTGCCGCATCATTTGCGGACTGAATAAGCAAAGCGCAAAGAAGATTATAAATACTTATCTGCTCCCCCGCCTTAAATCCGCTTAGGGAGCTGCCCGTTCCCTGAAGTTCGGTAATACAAGATTCGGGAATAGTATATAATTCTTCAAGATCTTTACATTCATTAAGCACTACCGTTGCGGTAATCACTTTTGTTAGGCTGGCAGGTTTCACCTGCTTGTTGGGGCTTTTTGAAAATATAACCTCGTTATTATCGGTGCAAAGCAAAAATGCACACTCTGCATATAAGTCATTTTCAAGGTATTCGTTATAATATGCCCCTGCCGGGATACAAAGCACAGACGATAAAGCCAAAAATGTTATTAGAATTATGCTGAGAAACTTTTTCATTGTTTTTCCCTTTAATAAAGCTCTTTAATATAATTTTCAACATCGGCTCTTGTACCTTTGAACGGGCCGGGTATTTCCATTTTAAGTGATACTGTTGCGGTTGCGGTAAGAAGAGCATCGGGGATGCTCTCGGTGAGGCGTTCGTTTATGTATGCGGCAAAAGTTGTGTCGCCCCTGCCGGTGCGGCCGCTGAGGTTTCTTGCTTTAATCGGGCAAGTGTAAAATTCTTTGCCGTCATAAGCTAAAACTTCGGTGTTGTGAGTAATTAAAATTTCCTGTGCACCCCAAGAATAAAGATGTTTTGCGGCTTCTTTACGGTCTGTGCAGCCGGTCATGATTTCCGCCTCTGCGGCATCTGTTTTAAGATACCTGATATAAGGGAGGCACTCTTTCTTTTCTGCCCAATCCTCAAAATGCATGGTGCCGTCATCATTTACATGGCGAAGCATAGCCTGAACATCAAGAGCAACCTCTCCTCTTTTTGCGAGGGAAAGAATAAGCTCTCTGTCAAAATCTCCGTAAACAAGGCCGGCAAGGTGATAAATCGAGCACTCTGCCTCCGGTATTTCGGAGGCTTTGAAAGGATCACCCTTTGAGAGATTATAGCAGGTGCGTCTTTCTTTATCTGCCGTATGATAAATATTTACCATATCAGTACTTTTTTCGGAGGGAAGGCAAATTATATCTTCTTTTGGAATAGTGAAACAATTGAGCCTGTCCATATTCTTTTCTGCAATTTTTGTAACTGCAAGCACTCTGTGGCCGAGAGCATAAGCTGACGCAGAGGAGTAAATAACCGCTCCGCCTACTATTTCAACGGTGTTTCCGAGATGGTCGGTATTTTTATCAAGAGTTGCGTGGCCGATAATCATTGAACTGTATTTTGCCATTTTAATTACCTCATATTTCGTATGTTTTCATTTCCTCGGCAGTTTCTATGCCGGGGATATTTTTGTATTCTTCCGTAGGGTCATAATCCGGGCTTAAGTGGCTTGAAATAATCCTTACCCCTGTTTTTTTGTGAATTTCCTTTGCAATTCCCACATTCATGTGAGGGCCATCAAATACCAACGGTTTAGAGCAATCCATAATAACCGCATCTGCACCATCAATCAATAAAGGAATATTCTCGTTATACAGAGTATCCCCCGTATATGCAAGGGTACGTTTGCCATCGTTTATTTTGACGGCGAGGCAGGGCACGGTATGCTTCATATCATAAAAAGATAAGCTCAAATTTCCTATCTGTATTTTACTTTTTGAAGTTACACCTATTACGCTGAAATCCGGGTGGTCAAAAAGGAGCTTACACCAAGGCGAATCTTCAAGCTGAGTGTAAATTGTAACCTTATGGTCATTCAAATCCTCAAGCAAATATCTGAAACAAAGCAAATCACTTGTGTGGTCATAGTGAAGATGGGAAATGAATATTGCACTTATCTCTCTTATGTCAATTACTTCTCTGAGCCTTGAAAGAGTGCCGGGGCCCATATCAAGCACAAGATTTGTTTTGCCTGAATTTACAAGATAGCAGCTTGCGGCATGATTGCCCTCTTTTGCATAGGGGCCGTATTTACCTATTACCGTTACTTTCATAGCGTTTTGCCTATTGCCTTTGCAAATTCTTCTCTAAGCTCAGGTTTAACATTATCTTTACAAAGGTTAAGATAAAGAATTTCATTCTCTTTCATGTGGTCAAATGTCATAAAATCACCGGCAACAATATTTACTTTTTCAAGCATTACAGGGTCTGCTGCAATTTTTGCCATCATACCGGGGAAAAGAGGTCTATCCAGCTTATCAAGGGCAGGCGGCCATTTTGTAAGGCCCATTTCCGTGCCTGCGTTGGGGGTTTGCTGGGTTTGGAACCAGAAAAAACCGTCACTTTCGAGATTTTTAAGATATTTAAGATCTTCCTCAACAAACTTTTCGGGCTTTAAGCCAAACACCTTTGGGTCCCAAGGTTCAAGAAGATTAACATTTTTGCTGTATTTATAAATCTCTTTTGCGTGATGAATTACATACCTCTTGCCGCTTTTTCTTATATCTCCGAGAGTGACATTTTTAATGTCGTCAAAATCCGTAAGTGCATATTTCTCCGGCTCAAGATATTTTTCAATAAGAGCATCAACAATTTTCGGGTCGCAATCATATTTAAGAGTGATAGGGCCTACAGGCTGATTCGGGTAACTTCTTATATCCAGTATAAAGAAATCCTCGGGATATTTTTTCAGAATTTCACCGAGAGATGCAAAAGCTTCTTCGGCAGGCATACCGGTTGAAATACCGTGGCCGATATAGGGCTTGCCATGCTTTGATTTAAGGCGGATGCCGAATTTACGCACACCGTATTCATACTGCTCAAGCATGGTTCCGTCTTGGCATCTTCCCATAAAAGCCATACCCTTTGTGCCTGCATTATGAGCACCGGGCATAACAACTTTTGTGATTTTTACATCGTCTTTAATGTAGGTCATCCAATTTTCATAAAACATACTCATACCACCTGAAATATATAAAATTTTAAGTAATCGGTTTCCGGAACATTCCATAAAATGGGGTGATCGGCGCACTGCCTGCGCACTTCAATTTGTTTTAGCTGAACTCCTGCATCCGCAGCGGCTGAAATAAGCATTTTTTCAAACAAATCGCTCCGCATAAAATGAGAGCAGGAGCAAGTGGCGAGGTAACCACCACGGGGCAATAATTTCATTGCTCTGTAATTTATTTCTTTATAGCCTCTCTCTGCGCTTTTTACGGTTTTTCTGCTTTTTGTAAATGCAGGAGGGTCAAGTATTATAAAATCATAAGGCTTTCCGCCTTTTTTATCAAGTTCCGGAAGCAAATCAAAAACATCCGTCGCAATAAAATTCATTCTGTCTTGAAGATTATTTTTTATAGCGTTTTCTTCTGCCATTTTTACCGCCGTTTCACTTATGTCAACGGCTGTTACATGCTCCGCTCCGCCAATGGCGGCATTAAGAGCAAAAGATCCCGTGTGAGTAAAACAATCGAGCACTTTTTTGCCTTTTGCGATTTTTTGAATTGCCAAGCGATTGTATTTTTGGTCAAGAAAGAATCCCGTTTTTTGACCGTTTTCAAAGTCCACTGAATACTTTATGCC
This sequence comes from Acutalibacteraceae bacterium, assembly GCA_963640495.1. Taxonomy (GTDB): domain Bacteria; phylum Bacillota; class Clostridia; order Oscillospirales; family Acutalibacteraceae; genus CAG-177. The sequence continues at coordinate 14,021 of CAVHYZ010000027.1, read as the reverse complement.
GTTTTCGCATATTTCCGTAACGGTTTTATCTGTGTGAGGAATCGCCTCATACCAGCCTTTATACTGCTCTAAGCCCTCAAGCTCACGAATTGCCACATCGTTTCTTTCATAAACTCCGTTTATGGTTTCTCCCATACTGCGAAGAGTATTTATAAGAATTTCATAAATTTCGCCTTTTATTTGCTCCATGCCGTAGGATAAAACCTGAGTAACAAGAATATCGGAAAAGCGATCCACCGTTAAACCGGGTAGTCCGTCTGCCTCACCGAAAACAAGGCGGCAGCAGGAAAAATCATCACCCATAACGGTTTTTCTGTAATCTATGGCGTATTTTATGCGTCTTTCCCAAAATGAGCGGGAAAATTTTTCGTTGGCATTTGATGATAAAACTCTTATACGAATTTTGCTTTCAAGGCTTGTAAATCCCGTGCCAAGATATGCCCCTTTTTTGCTGAGTACATCGCAAAGTCCGCCGTTTTTAAGCTCTCCGAATGAGGATATAATTTCTTCGCCGTAAACCCAAGGGTGCCCTTTTCTTAAAGATGCCTCTGCCTTTGGAGTAACGGTAACTATTGGAAAATCTCTTTTGTTCATAATATCTCCGAGGTTTTAGTTGCTTTGCAACAATGTGGAATTACTAATGGGGAACGAAGAGGATTTTGCCGTGCAAAACCCGATTATATGGAATAGATGATACTTAAAAAGCAGTAAGCAGTAAAAAGTCACACAACGCCGAATGTGTGCAGCATTCGACGTTGTGTGTTGGGGAAAGAGAAAATAAAAATGAAAAAAGAAGATATCAATATCTGTCGGGACACTGATGTCCTTTTGTGGCATTTTACTCTTACCTTTTTTCACTTCTGTTGCATAAGTATGAACAAATTGTTAACATTTTCTCTCTTTACAACAGTTTCGCCGAATACTGTAAATTATATTACTTTAATCATCATCTCTTCTGAATATGGAGGTGATTTATTTTACAATTTCAACCGCACCTTCTACAACAGCTGTGAAAAGCAACACAACAAGTAAAACTTTAGTCATAGCTGTCTATCCCAATTCAACATAATAGATAACTTACTCTAAGAAAGCCTTAAAGCCCTTAAATGCCATATAAACATCTGTTTTTGCCACTACTTCAAACGGAGCATGCATTGAAAGAACGGGAACGCCCACATCTACTACCTGAACGCCTAAGTTAGCAATGTATTTAGCAACGGTTCCTCCGCCGCCCTCGTCAACTTTACCAAGCTCACCGATTTGCCAAACAACCTTATTTTCATCAAAGATTGTGCGCACTCTTGAGACGAACTCGGCATTTGCGTCATTTGTGCCGCCTTTTCCGCCGGAGCCTGTATACTTTGTAAGCACAATGCCCTTGTTAAGATAGCAGGCGTTCATCTTATCATGAACGGAACCGAAAGTGGGATCATAGCCGGCATTAACATCGGCAGAAAGGCATTCACTTGCCCTAAGCACATCTCTCCCGGGCACACCCTCAAGCTCGCCGATATCTGCAATAAACTGTTTAAGATATGCACTTTGAAGGCCTGTGTTACCGTCGGAGCCGATTTCCTCCTTATCTGTAAGCACCGTAACAGTGGTATGTGCCGGCTTTTTAACGGCAAAAGCAGCCATAAGTGATGGGTAAGCACAAACTCTGTCATCATGGCCGTAAGAGCCAATCATACTGCGGTCAAATCCGATATCAACAGCAGGGAATGCAGGCACAATTTCAAGCTCTGCGGAAAGAAAATCCGCTTCAATTATACCGTATTTTTCATTGAGAATTTTAAGAATGTTAAGCTTTACGAGATTGTCGCCCTTTTCTTTGCCGAAAGGTCTGCTGCCTACAAGAATGTTAAGCTCTTCGCCCTTTATAACTTTATTCATGGGGCGGTCTGCTTGCTGCCTGTCAAGGTGAGGCAAAAGGTCTGTAACAACAAATCTGGGGTCGCCGTCTTCATCACCTATGCGCACGGTTACAAAACTGCCGTCTTTCTTATAAACAACGCCGTGAAGTGCAAGAGGAATTGTGGGCCACTGATATTTTTTAATTCCGCCGTAATAGTGAGTTTTGAAAAGAGCCAACTCATCAGCTTCATAAAGAGGATTGGGTTTAATATCAAGACGAGGTGAATCAATATGTGCCGCAAGAATTTTTACACCCTCTTTTGCACTCTTTTTGCCTATGGTGCAAAGAATTACGGCTTTGTTATGGATATTTACATAAACTTTATCGCCCGCCTTGTATTTCTTGCTCTTGTCAAAAGAAGTATATCCCTGCTTTTCCGCAAGGGCGATGGTGTAAGCGTTTGCCTCACGCTCAGTGCGGCAAGCGTTCAAAAATTTCATATAGTCAACACAGAAATCATCTGCTTTGGCAATTTCTTTCTCATCGCAAACATAATTTGCGTGATCCGGTGAATAGAAGAGTTCTTCTTTAAGGAGCTCAGCTTCTGTTTTTTTACTCATAACTTTTCCTCCGTTAAAAATTGATTTATTTCTTTTTCCGCCTCATCAAGATTTGTGTTATCTATTATAACATCTGATTTTTCGGCGTAATAGTTTTCATCATTTTGGGCGTTCATACGGATTTTTGCATCCGCTTCGCTTATGCTATCCCTCTCTGTTATTCTTTTAAGCCTTGCCTTTTCATCTGCCGTAACGCAAATTATTTTTTTGCATAGGCAGGGCATGGCTGTTTCAAAAAGCAAAGGAGCATCAATCACGGCACCTTTAAAGCCTTCATTTTCAGCTTTATGTATTTCTTCAATGGTAAGCCTTACAATTTCGGGATGAGTGATGGAATTAAGAATTTTTGTTTTCTCCTCACTTGCGAAAGCTCGCCTTGCAAGTTCACGGCGATTAAGCTCACCACTTTCAAATATATCCTCGCCGAAAGCTCTTTGGAGTCTGTCTCTTATATCTCTGCTGTCGGTAACTTTTCTTGCGAGTATATCCGTGTTTATCTCATATATACCCTTTTTTTCAAGCATTTCTCCAATGGTGCTTTTACCGGCTCCCGTTTGGCCGGTTAAGCCGTAAACAGGGATTTTTATATCAAGGTCGATAACTCTGAAAGCTGCTGAGCGGAGAAGTCTGTTATAAACAGCAAGGCCAACACCCGTTGTTATGGGGCATCTTACAAAAGCTCTTGTGCAGCCCATGGCATCAACCTCACGCAGAGCATCGAAAATGTGCTGAGCTTGGGTTAAACTGTTATCTGCTTTACCGTATTCTATATATTTATCAAAGTGTTTTCCTTCGCCCTCAAAACAAACGGCGCAAACTTCTTCTTTTTGGCCTTTTAAGAATTTTTCAAACTGCTCTAAAGCACCTTTGATTATGGAAACCTCGGCTTTTGGAGCATAGTGCTTATATTTCATGCCGGGGGATTGAGGTTTTTCTCCTTCGGCAAGTTGCTCAAAAACCGCATGGGAAATGGTAATTTCACCTAAAACAGCGCTTATTTCTTCGGGGGTGATTCCGCCGGGCCTCAGTAATGTGGGAGGTTCTGTTGCAAGGGTAACAATGGTAGATTCAACACCTACGCTACAGTTCCCGCCGTCAACCACCGCATCGATTTTGCCTGTTAAATCTTCAAGTACGTGCTCCGCTTTTGTGGGGCTCGGCCTGCCGGAGGCGTTGGCACTGGGAGCTGCAAGAGGCAAACCGCATTCTTTTATAATTGCCCTTGCCACCGGATGAGATGGCATACGGATTGCAACCGTGGGAAGCCCTGCGCAAACTTCATTAGGCACAAGACTTGATTTTTTCATTATAATGGTTAAAGGGCCGGGCCAAAATTTCTCTGCCAAATCGTAAAGCCTTGGGTCTACTTTTTCCACAAGAGAGGGCAATTCTTCCAAAGAAGAAATATGCACAATAAGAGGATTATCCTGAGGCCTGCCCTTTGCAAGAAAAATACTTCTCACGGCATCAGCATCAAGGGCATTTGCCGCAAGGCCGTAAACGGTTTCCGTGGGGATTGCCACAAGGCCTCCGTTTTTCAGTATTTCCGCCGCCTTTGGCACGGTGTTTTTATCCTCTGATTTAAGATAAAGGGTATTCATTCTATTGGTCACTGCCTGCTTTCATTTTTTCTGCTGTATCTGCCGTAATTAAGGCATCTATAATTTCGTCCATATCTCCGTTTACAATGGACTCGATCTTATAAAGAGTAAGATTTATGCGATGATCACTGACTCTGCCCTGAGGGAAATTATAAGTGCGGATTCTCTCACTTCTGTCACCGGTGCCGACTTGGGCTTTTCTCTCCCCGGCAATAGCGCTTTGCTGTTTTTCCCTTTCGGCCTCAAGAAGCCTTGAGCGCAGAACTTTCATTGCTTTATCTTTATTTTTGTATTGGCTTCGTTCGTCTTGGCACTCAACCACAAGGCCCGTAGGCAAATGGGTTATGCGAATAGCACTCTCTGTTTTGTTAATGTGCTGACCGCCTGCACCACTGGAGCGAAAAGTATCAATCTGCAAATCTGCGGGATTTATGTCAATCTCTACTTCTCCTGCCTCGGGAAGAACGGCAACGGTTGCGGTGGAGGTTTGAATTCTGCCCTGACTTTCCGTTTCGGGCACTCTTTGAACTCTGTGAACACCGCTTTCAAATTTAAGGCGGGAATACGCACCCTCACCCTCAATCATAAAGCTGATTTCCTTAAATCCACCAAGCTCCGTCGGGTTTGATGAAACAACTTCCGTTTTCCACCCCTTGCTTTCCGCATACATTGAATACATTCTGTAAAGAACTCCGGCAAAAAGGGAAGCTTCCTCACCGCCGGCACCGCCACGGATTTCCACAATAACATTTTTATTATCATTGGGGTCTTTCGGAAGGAGCAAAATTTTAAGCTCTTCATTGCATTTTTCAAGCTTTTCGGCGGATTCCTCAAATTCCTCTTTTACCATTTCTTTGAAATCGGGATCGAGGCCACCTGTGTCAAGCAAAGATTTTGCTTCCTTAACATCGGATTCTATTTTTTTGTATTCTCTGTATTTTTCCACAACGGGAGTAATTGTTTTCAACTCCTGCATGATTTTTTTGTATTCTTCAATGTTGGATGAAATATCTCCGTCACAAAGTCGCTCATTGAGCTTTTCATATTTCATCTCTACTTCTTTAAGCTTTTCAAGCATTATTCTTCACGCAAAACTTTCTTAATATTCTTTTCAACTTTTACTCTCTCCAACATGACCTCACGCCCACAGGAGGAACACTTTATTTTTATATCCGCACCTATGCGCAAAACCTGAAACTTATTACATCCGCAAGGATGGTTCTTTTTCATTATAAGTTCGTCTCCGACCTTAAGATCCATCTTAATACCACCTTAAACAAGCAATTATTATCTTGCCTATCTTTAATGCACACTTTCAGAATAGAAATGCTGAACCCAGCAAAGTTTGCCGGATGGATCTGCATCCGCAGCAACACCGATACCGATAGTGGTAAATCTTTCGTCAAGAATATTGGCATAGTGTGTTTCGGAATTTTTCCACGCTTCACTTACTGCAGAAGGTGTATCATAGCCCCAGCCGATATTTTCACCGGCGTTACCCTTTGAAAAACCGTTGATTTTGAAAAGCTCGGAGAAAAATGAGCCGTCCGGTCTGTAATGGGAATGTTTGCCGCTCCAAGCGATTTCTTCCGCTCTTACGCAGGCTTGCTCCGTAAGTTTTTCGCTGAGTTTAAGGGCAGGCAAATTCTTTTCCGCCCTCATTTTATTTGTGAGAGCAAGAATTTGATTTATGTAACTTGCATAAGTTTTTCTGTTTTTCTTTGCTTCGGGGAGAAGCTCATCATAAGTGCCTGTGTACCAAAAACGGCTTACAACGGTGGAGCCGTTTGATGTATAGACTACAACTCCGTATCTGTTTTTGGTGCCTTCGGAGGGTGCGGTGCTTGTAACTGTGCCGCCCTCTGTGACTTTTGCTTTTGTTGTGGTAATTTTAGCAGTGGTTTTAGCTACGGTTGTGGCAACCGTTGTAGCCACATTTGAAATTTTTTCCGTAATTTTTGCTGCCGTAGTGCTCTCAGTAGTGCTTTCGGTTGTGGATTCCTCGGTTGAAGGCTCTGTTACAGCATCATCTTCCAAATTTACGGTTGCCGGCTCTTCGGTTATTTCGCTTATATATTCTGTTTCGCCGGAGGTTTCCGTAACATCATCTTTTATTTCCAGCTTTGAGCAAGAAGATAAACTTAATGCCACAAGCACTGCCGATAAAATAGCGGCGATAATTTGCTTTTTCATTTTAATTTTACTTAGTCCTTTCGTTTTGCCAAAGATTTACAGGGCATTTGTTTTTCAAAAAAGCAGCCCTGAATTCAGGATAACATCCGCATTTAAGGCAAGTACCTCCCACAAGAAAATCGCAATTCTTGCAAACCGCAATCCTGTTTTCATACTCTGATTTCGGAGTTTTTTCATTCAGCGGGATTTTTTCAATTCTTTGCCGAATATCCTCAATTATGTTTTCTTTACCGCTTTCAATGAGTAAACATTTGCGGCAAAAATTTTCATCTTCTGTCATCTTTCAATAATAAATTTAACAACACTGCAAGGAGGCAAAACAGCGGTAAAGCCGTCGCTTGTCTTTGTAAATCCTGTGAATTCTTCTGTTTTAACAGCATCTTTATGCTCAAATGTATTATATGCATCCATAGCGCCGGTAAGGATTTCCGCTTTTATGCTTTTAACGGTGCTGTCTGCAATCTGGCATTTAATTTCCGTGCTTTCCGTTGCGCTTGTATTTGCTATTGTGGAATAAATAATTCCGTTTTCGTCAATAGATGCACTTTCTGTAAGATTTGGGAGAGAATCCTCTTTTGTGCCCACAATCTTGCTTGTAATATAAGAATCAAGCAAAGTATTTTCCTGATGGTCTTTATACATCTTGAAAATATAATATGTGGGGGTAAGAAGCATATCCGCACCGTCCGTAAGAGCAACAGATTGAAGAACATTGACGGTTTGGGCAATATTTGCCATTTTTATTCTGTCTGAATGTTTGTTGAAAATATTAAGATGAATTGCGGCAACAATAGCATCTCTCATGGCATTTTGCTGATACAAAAATCCCGGATTTGTGCCCGGCTCAACATCGTGCCAAGTACCCCACTCATCTATTATGAGATCAACTCTCTTAGCGGGGTCATATCTATTCATAATTTCAAGATGGCGGGTGATAATCGAATCTATTTTATAAGCCTTGCGAAGGCAAGTGTAGTATTCGCTTTCGTTAAATTCCGTGGCGCTGCCTTTTTTACTCCAATCATGAGTTACCGTATAATAGTGAAGAGCAAGGCCGTCCATGTGTCTGAGGGCGTGCTTCATAAGCTCTTCGGTCCAATTATAGTCCTCACCGTTTGGGCCGCAGGCAACTTTGTAAATATGATTATTTCCGGAGTACTGACGCACGAAAGTGGCATATCTCCTGTACATGCTTGCATAGAACTGAGGCTCCATATTACCGCCACAGCCCCAGTTTTCGTTGCCCACAGCAAAATATGTAAGCTTCCAAGGATCTTCTCTTCCGTTTTCACGGCGAAGGTTTGCCATGGGACTTTCGCCGCCAAAGGTCATATACTCTACCCATTCGCTCATTTCCTGAACAGTGCCGCTGCCCACATTACCCGTGATATAAGGATCGCAACCAAGCTGTGAGCAAAGCTCAAAAAATTCATGAGTGCCGAAACTGTTATCCTCAACCACTCCGCCCCAATGGGTGTTAATCATCTTTTTCCTGTTTTCAAGAGGGCCGATACCGTCTTTCCAGTGATATTCGTCCGCAAAGCATCCGCCCGGCCAGCGAAGAACGGGAAGGCCCATGTCTTTAAGGGCGTTAACCACATCTTTTCTCATACCGTTTACATTGGGAATAGATGAATTTTTGCCTACAAAAAGTCCTTCGTAAATACATCTGCCTAAATGCTCGGAAAAATTGCCGTAAATATCCTTGCTGATTTTTGAAATTCTGTGATTTGGGTTAATTAAATATTTTTCCATAATATAGCCCTTTCTTGTTTAATGAGTAAAGAATGTCCCGCAGGGACAATGTGGAATGAATATTCGCTTATGCTCAAATTTGAAGTTAGGAGCGAATGAAATTTTCACGGTAAAATCCGATTTCATAGACGCTGCGCTCAGCTATACAGAATATATTATAACAGAAATAATCAGATAAATAAACAGTTTTTTATTTTTTGTTAAAACACCCTTTTAAAGCAATTAAAAGCACTGCCGCACTTGACAAAAAAGTTTTGTTCATATATAATGTGCTCACTGCAAAGTAAATATTCGGTCGTTTAGCGCAGCTGGTAGCGCATCCGCTTGACGTGCGGGAGGTCACAGGTTCAAGTCCTGTAACGACCACCAATGACGGAGTCACTATGTGGCTCTGTTTTTTCTTTTTGTTTCAATTTTACTCTTTGAACCTGTGACCTCCAACCTGATCGGGGCCCCCGCAAAGCAAGCTTCTCATAATGAATTGCCTGCTTTATTTTTCGGCAATAATCGCAAAAAAGGAAACTCCCCGCTTAAAGCAGGGAGCTTCCGAGAAATAGGGGGGTAAATATATAATGTTTTCTTATGATGCGAATTATTCTGTTCTAAGGGCTATAACAGGATCTTTGCGTGATGCGATTCCCGAAGGAATAAAGCCTGCAATTACCGTAAGAGCCATACTTATGATAATAAGTATTATTGCTCCGTTTACGGGGAGCTGTGCCACATTTGGCAAAGTGGTCAAATGTTTAATTATCATATTTATCGGGATATTTAAAAGCACCGTTATGCCTATGCCCAAAGCACCGGAAACAAATCCGACAATCAGAGTTTCGGCATTAAACACTCGTGAAATATCTCTCTTTGATGCACCGATTGCACGAAGAATACCTATTTCTTTTGTTCTTTCAAGAACTGAAATATAAGTAATAATTCCGATCATTATAGATGAAACAACAAGGGAGATTGCAACAAAGGCAATAAGAACATAGGAAACAATATTTACTATCTTTGTTACGGATGAAAGAAGCAAGCCGATATAATCTGTGTATTTAATTGCCTTCTTTTCATCTTGGCTGTTGTTGTAATTATCTATAAGTTCGCTGATCTTATCTTTTGATTCAAAATCAACAGGATAAATATTTATTTGAGTCGGGGTTGAAAGGTCACCTACACCAAGGAGTGAAAGGGCTTCTGAATAGCTTGATGTAAGAGGCTGAGGCTCCGGCTCGGGCTCAGGCTCTGCTGTTTCCGTTGATGCGGCTGAATTTGCGGAAGAATCACCTTTCTTTTCTTCGGATTTGTTTTCCGAATTTTCGGAATTTTCGGTTCTTGCATACTCTGCTTCCGCTGCCATTTGTTCAAATGTGCCGTCAAGGAAGCCTTTTACGATTTTAAGCTTTCTGTCGGGGGATAGTAATGGCAAATAACTTACCATTTGAGAGCCGGTCATTCCCATGGTTTGAGATTCATCGGCGCCCTCCATCATTTTATCAATGTAGCCGGCAAGCTCTTTCTTTTCGGAGATTGTCAAAGTTGTTTTCAGCATAAGCTCAATGGCTCTTTTATAATTCGTTGCATCTTCGCCGCTGTATTTCTCATCAATGAGGGCATAAATTTCGTCCTCAGTGGCAGCAGGAAGGGAGTCTATTTGAGACAGCATATTTGCATCAAAGGTTTCGGCTGTGAATGAGGCTTTTGCCTCTGAGGCACTGTAATCAAGATTTGATACTGTGGGAGTTTCCCATGTGTCTGTTGAAACATCTTTTGATGCAGCTGTTGTGGTTTCCTCTTTCTTTTGGGAATCAGCAGTCTTTGATTCTGTTTTTTCATCTTTGGGGAAAGCAATACCGGTAAACACATCTACATCGGGGTTTGCTTTTTGCTGCTTAACAATTTCCGTATCGTTTGTTGCGGTAACAACATATTCGGTAAGATCTGCCGTGTAACCTATTGCTCCCATTGTGCTTACAACTATACTGCCTTCGCTTGGCCTGATGATACCTACAACTTTGATTTGCTCTGCATTATTAACAAGCTTTTGCACATATTCATCGTCGCTGTGCATATCATCCCATTGTTTGGTTTCTGCGTTGTAACTATAATATTCAGGCTCAAGAATCAAGCTGAAAGTGCGGCCGATAACCTCATCATAATCTATTTCCATCGGTGTTGTGTCAACCTCTTCGCCGGAATAAGCCTGCATAAATATATCCATCATATCCTGCATGGATGTAAGGCCGAGGCCTTGAATTGCAAGGGGACTGATTTCGTTATTTTGGTCAACAATAAGCACCACTTCGTTATATGCGGTGGGCCAACTGCCGCTTACAAGGTCATATTCTTCTTTAAGAAGTTCTTCGTTATCCACAAGCTCTTGCCATGAATTGTAATATTGCTTGAATGTTTCCATTGTGGAAGAATCAATTTGGGAGCCGCCAAGGTCAACAGAGCCCATCATGCTTTCCATTATATCAAGAACGGGGCTTGGATAAACTTGATTAAGCCCATTAGAAGTATCTGAATAATAAATATTCATCTCGCCTTCGTATTTATACTGAATGGAGCTTGAATATTGATCAAATTCTTCTTGGTGCTCTTCAATATATTTTTTGAAGGATGAAAGGTCATTAGTCCAAATTTCGGAAGAAAGGGAGCTCATCATACTTGACGCCATTGAGTTTGAGTAAACTTTATCAAGTTCATGCTGAACTTCACCCGATGATTTTGAGGCTGAACCCGTAATCCCCGAAATAGCCGAGCTTATCTCCATATAAGTGCCTGTAATCTGAACGGGGTAAGAGGTAAGGGTTTCTCTTTGTATGGAGTCAACATAAAGCTGGAAGCCGTTTGAAAGGGAAAGAATAAGAGCAATGCCTATAATACCTATGCTGCCCGCAAAAGATGTAAGGAATGTGCGCACCTTTTTGGTCATAAGGTTGTTAAGCGATAAAGAAAGTGCCGTAAAGAAGGACATAGAAGGCTTTTTCTTGGCTTTTTTATCTGCTTTTGCCTTCTCTTTTTCTACTTTAACCTCTGCGGATTCCTCTTCCTCCGAGTAAGGATTGCTGTCATCAACAATCAAACCGTCTTTAAGTTTTATAATTCTTGTGGAGTATTCCATTGCAAGCTCCGGATTATGCGTAACCATAACCACAAGCCTGTCTGCGCTGATTTCACGGAGTAAATCCATAACCTGAACACTTGTTTCGGAGTCAAGGGCACCGGTAGGTTCGTCTGCAAGTAAAATTTCGGGGTCGTTTACAAGAGCTCTTGCAATGGCAACTCTCTGCATTTGGCCGCCGGATAATTGATTCGGCTTTTTATTAAATTGATCGCCGAGGCCCACTTTTTCAAGGGCTTCTTTTGCTCTCTTTTTTCTGTCTTCTTTTGAAACACCGCTTAAAGTAAGGGCAAGCTCAACATTTGAAAGAACTGTTTGGTGAGGGATAAGATTATAACTTTGAAAAACAAAGCCGACGGAATGGTTACGGTAATTATCCCAATCTCCGTTTGAAAAATCCTTTGTGGATTTACCTTCAATAATAAGATCACCGCTGGTGTATTGGTCTAAACCGCCTATAATATTCAAGAGAGTCGTTTTGCCGCAGCCTGATTGGCCAAGGATTGAAACAAATTCGCTTTTACGGAATTCAACACTGACTCCTTTGAGTGCCGTTACCGAACTGTCCCCGGTTGGGTATTCTTTTTTGATGTCTATCAGTTTTAGCATATTTTCCTCCGATGAATTATTTGCTTGACTTTACTCGTAAATCCTGTTACACTTGTAACTGTTACAAGTGTAACAGCTAAATGTGAACATTTCAATAACATTTCAATAATATTTCCGTAATGTTACAAAAAAGGTGAAAATGTAATGGATAAAAGAAAAGAATCCGGCAAATTAACAAGAGAATGTATAGCAACAGCCCTGCTTTTACTCATAGAAGAAAAAGATTATGATAAAATTTCTATTACCGATATAACGGAAAAAGCCGGAGTATCCAGAATGGCATACTATCGTAATTACAATGATAAAAACGATGTGCTTATAGATTTCCTTTTTGAAATTGCACAATCGGAAGAATATAAAAACATATTAACAACTAACATTTCATTTCACGATTTGATTTTGCTTATCTGCAAATTTTTACAAACGAATTTGCCTCTTATTATGGCTATTGCAAAGGCAGGTCAAGTAAACAGAGCCTTTGATGAGCTGGGCAAAAAGCTTTATGTTGCTTTTCCGGAAATAAGCAAAGAGGTAAAATCCGAATATGTAACACAATTTTATGTGGGGGCCGTTCTTTCGGTTTTCAAGCATTGGGTTGAAACGGGCATGAAAGAATCTGCCGAAGAAATTACCGATATGATTTGTGAATTTATGAATGCGGATATCGTTAAAAAATTTGAAAGCCTGAATTAGGAAAGACGGCTGTTAATTCAGCAAAGTTATTTGCCTTTCACTCGTAATCACATACATACTAAAATATATTGAGAGCCTCTGCGTGAAGCAGGGGCTTTCGCATTTTGAACATAAGAAAACGCCTTCCTTTCGGGTGGCGTTTTCAAGATCTTTTGGTTCCATATCAAGATCAACATTCGACTGCTTCCCGAAGATATCAAGAGAGCCTGTGGTGTAAAGCTCAAGAGACAGCGCAATCTGCTTTGCCTCCGGTTCGGGCTGGTCAAGCAGCATACTCTATCATTCCAAAAATCTCTCCGCTGATATCCAAAATATCATCCATCGGCAGCTTCGTGCCATCATGCAGCACTATCTGCCGCTCGTAATCATCGACTTTCTTTACCGTTCCGGTCGTTGTCAGATACGCTCCGCCGACTTTGCGTTCGTCCGGTTTGAAATAGGTAAATGTAATCTCCGGTGCATCTGCAAGATTCTCTCGGAGAAGTTGAATCTTCGCATTCAGCACGTTCAGCGAGCTTTCCTCCAGCTCAATTTTATCGTCCGTCAGCCGCCCGGTTTCCTTGACGGCATCATCGTATCCGGTGAGCGCCGCAAAAGGAGCAAACTGCGCCGCGCGGTCCGACATTGGCATCTGTGGTCGCGTCTTGGAGACATGGTGAGGGAGGTCGATTATTTCTCTGTATTCTTCCATTTCACATCCAGCCCCTTCCCTTAATCGCGAAATAAGTATCTCAGCATTCGTTCAGGGTCATCCAAAAACTGTTTTGTGATTTTATAATGTTCTGTCTCTGTATATTTGACTTTGTGTATCCCGGTGTCGGTCATTTCGAAAATCTCAGCCTTGGGATATGTTATGAGCATAGGAGAATGTGTGGCAATGATAAACTGAGAGTTTTCTTCGACAAGCTCGTCAATCGCAACCATCAACGACATCAATCTTTGCGGAGAAAGAGCTGCTTCGGGTTCGTCCAAAATATAAAGTCCGTTTCCTTCAAAACGGTTTGTTACAAGGGACAAAAAAGACTCTCCGTGGGACTGATCGTGAAAAGAAACTCCGCCGTAACGGAGAAGAGTGCTATGCTCATCTAAATATGTTGCCGTGTTATAAAAACTCTCTGCTCTTAAAAAGAATCCGTCTTTGGGATAACCGGATTTGATGGTGGTTAGATACTGATGGAGAACAGAATGCGTTGATTTTGTTGAGAAGGAGAAATCTTTGGACCCTCCCTCCGGATTAAAGCCCAACGCAACCGCAATCGCCTCAAGCAATGTCGATTTACCCGTCCCATTTTCACCAACAAAAAAAGTTACCGGTTTTTCAAAAGCCAGTTCTTCAAGTGATTGTAGATATTTGACCACCTGCAAGTTAGTAAGATATGATGGTTGCTCTGGAAACCCATTTAATCTTATTCCGGTCAAGTAATTCATCGCTCTAATCCTTTCACATCACGCCTTATGCCCGCCGATCTGCGCATTGCGGTCTTTCGCGGTTGCGCCTTCTTGCAGATTCATGCCCTTAAGAATGGCATTCTTGCCGTACTTTTTCTTGATGGCAAGTGTAGCGGCCTGAATCT
>CAVHYZ010000026.1:17319-21192 GCA_963640495.1 Acutalibacteraceae bacterium | reverse complement strand
CTGTGTATGATTGTGGAGGTTATAGGTGAGATAGTAATGCCAAAATTTCTTGCAGACATTATAGACTACGGTGCGGGAGATGCTGATATAACCGAAGCAAATATTTTAATTCAAAAAATATATGAATTTTGTGACGGTAAATCTCCCTTCATAATTGCCATAATGTGCTGCATGATTGCAACGGCAATTTTAATGCTTATCGGTGGAGTAGGCGGTGCTTATTTCGGAGCGAAAGCATCCGTTAACTTTGCAACCGACCTTCGTTATGACATATATAAAAAAGTTCAGGAATTTTCTTTTGCAAACATTGATAAATTCAGCTCCGGCTCACTTGTAACAAGGCTTACAAATGATGTTACACAAATGCAAAATTTTATAAATATTCTTTTAAGGATGTGCCTTAGAGCGCCGGGAATGTTAATAGGCGGTATATTTATGGCAATTCTTGTCAGCCCCTCATTAACGACATGCCTACTCATTGCATTGCCTATTCTTGTAGTAGCTGTCATTTACTTTATTAAAGTAGCATTACCGAGATTTACAAAGCAACAAGCAAAAATAGATGCTCTAAACTCAACGGTACAGGAAAATGTAACAAACATAAGAGTAGTAAAATCTTTTGTTCGTGAAGAACATGAGAAAAATAAATTCAGCAAAGCAAACTACGCATTAAAATCAAGTGCTGTTGACGCTATGAAAACAATGATTCTTATGCAACCTGCTATGACTCTTGTTATGAACGGCACAATCATTGCAATACTATGGTTTGGCGGAAACATGCTTGTAAAGGGCACTCTTACAGCCGGCGCACTAACAGCATTTATTACATATATAACTCAAATACTTATGTCACTTATTATGATGACAATGATATTCATCAATTTTTCAAGAGCACTTGCATCTTCAAAGAGAATTAGAGAAGTGCTTGACGAAGACATTGATATAAAAGACAACGAATCCGAAAAAGCAAATGAAAACGAAGTTACGAATGGAAACATTGAATTTAAGAATGTTACATTTCGTTATCATAAAGAAAGCGACGGAAAGGTACTTGATAACATTAATCTTAAGATTAATGCCGGTGAAACTCTTGGAATTATCGGCTCCACAGGCTCAGGTAAATCCACCCTTGTTTCGCTTATTGCAAGGCTTTATGATGCCGACGAGGGTAAAGTGCTTGTTGATGGTATAAATGTTAAAGATTATAAAATCCATAAACTTCGTGATGGCATTGGCTTTGTGCTTCAAAAGAATGTTCTTTTTTCCGGCACTATTGAAGATAATCTACGCTGGGGCAATCAAAATGCAAGCGAAGAAGAAATCAAGCAAATGTCAAACTACGCTCAAGCAGATACATTTATTTCTTCGTTCAATGACGGTTATCAAACCGTTCTTGACCAAGGCGGCACAAATGTTTCCGGTGGGCAAAAGCAGAGGATTTGTATTGCGAGGGCATTACTTAAAAAGCCTAAAATTCTTGTGCTTGATGACTCCACAAGCGCAGTTGACACAGCAACAGAAGCAAGGATTCGTGAGGCTTTTTCCACTGAATTAAAAGGCTCTACAAAGATTATAATTGCTCAAAGAATTTCATCCGTAAAGGATGCAGATAAAATTGTAGTTCTTAACGACGGTGAAATCACGGGAATGGGCACTCATGATGACCTTCTTGCAAATAACACTGAGTATCAGGAAATTTATTATTCACAGATGGAAAGAAAGGAGGATGCATAATGGCAGGCAGAAGTTTGGAAGAATTGCAAAAGAGATATAATAATTCACCAACATCAAAAAAAGGCCCCGGCTTTGGCCCTCCCGGCAGGCCTCCAAGAAGAGGACCCGGTGCCCCTAAGGGAAAACCCGGTCACGCTAAAGAAACCATAAAAAGGCTCTGGTCTTATATATCCTGCTTTAAGCTCAGATTATTCTTTGTAATACTCTGTATGCTTTGCAGCACCATTACCTCTCTTGTTGGCTCATATATAATGAGGCCTGTTATAAATAATCTTGTTGCTGCCGGCACCACAGCAGAAGAAAAAATTAAAGATCTTGCATCAATTCTTGTGCTTATGGCTTTAATTTATCTCGTTGGCATTGCGACAACCTATTTACAAGGCAGACTTATGCTTACTGTTTCAACAAGTGCATCTGAAAAACTTAGAAATGACCTTTTCAATAAGCTTGAAAGCCTACCAATTAGTTTTTTTGACAGAGAGTCAACCGGTGGAATAATGTCAAGATTCACAAATGATATTGATAACATAGACAATATGATGAATCAGACTATTACTCAGCTTGTTTCGGGTACAATTACTCTTATAGGCACATTTTGCCTTATGATTTACACAAACAAATGGCTCACCCTTGTAACCGTTGCATTTGTTCCCTTACTTCTTCTCGGCGGTCAATACGTGGCAAATCACTCCGAGAAATATTACACGGCTCAGCAAGCAGCTTTAGGTGCAGTAAACGGCTATATTGAGGAAAGTGTTTCCGGACAAAAAGTTATAAAAGTATTTAACCATGAAAACACTTGTATAGATGAATTTGAGCAGCTTAATAATGATATGAGAGCTAAGCAAATGGGTGCTCAATTTTACGGCGGTGTTATGGGGCCTGTGATGGGAAACATAACTCAAATATGCTACGGCGTAACGGCAGGTGTCGGTGGACTTCTTTGCCTACTTAAAGGCTTTGATGTTGGCGGCATTTCAATATTTGTAAATTATTCAAGGCAATTCAGCCAACCAATAAATATGATCTCACAGCAAACTTCTTTAATTTTTGCTGCTCTTGCAGGTGCAGAAAGAGTTTTTGCAATAATGGATACAGACCCGGAAGATTTGCATGATGAAGTTAATGCAGAACCCGAAAAAATAGAAGGTTATGTAGAACTTAAAGATGTTACATTCGGTTATGTTCTGGAAAAAATAGTGCTCAAACATGTTACTCTAAAAGCAGAACCGGGTAAAAAAGTTGCTTTTGTCGGTTCAACAGGTGCAGGCAAAACCACAATTACAAATCTTATTAACAGATTTTATGATATTAATAGCGGTGAAATTGCCGTTGACGGTATCAATATAAAAGATATGAGCCGTGATTTTCTGAGAAAGAACATTGCAATGGTACTCCAAGACACTCATCTATTTACAGGCACGGTTATGGAAAACATAAGGTACGGCAGGCCTGAAGCAACGGATGATGAAGTAATTGCAGCTGCAAAAACCGCAAGCGCTCACAGTTTTATTATGAGACTATCAAAAGGTTATAATACTGTTATTGAGGGTGATGGTGCAAACCTATCTCAAGGTCAAAGACAGTTACTTAACATTGCAAGAGCCGCTCTTTCAAAGGCACCTATTCTTGTGCTTGATGAGGCAACAAGCTCTGTTGATACAAGAACTGAAAAACACATTGAACACGGCATGGACAGGCTGATGAAAAACCGTACTACTTTCGTAATTGCTCACAGGCTTTCAACTGTAAGGAATTCAGATGAAATTATGGTGCTTGAACATGGAGAAATCATAGAACGAGGCAATCATGCTGAACTTCTAAATCTCGGCGGCAGATATTACGAGCTTTACACAGGCAAGAAAGAACTTGACTGATATATCAAAAATCCTCCTAAGGTTTTATCCAAAGGAGGATTTTGTAATTTTTTGACTTTATTTTAAAAATGCTAACTAGAACAAATGAATGAAAGAGTAATTTTTATAATTAATGCTTCAAGCATAATAATACCCACAAATGAATCTATCTGCATCTATGTAATAATCCAGAGATTTATAAACTACGGGAATTACGGTTTTATTGCTTTTATTGTAAACCTTGATTCCTTCGGGAATTTTTTCTATCGCAACTGTATGAAGC
>CAVHYZ010000026.1:8843-17309 GCA_963640495.1 Acutalibacteraceae bacterium | reverse complement strand
ACATAGGAAACAATCCATATCTGAATTTTGCAAGATTTCCTACACCTTGACCATTAAGAATATTATCATTCAGAACAATATTTTTATTAAACTGATAGTTTCGCTTTTTAATCATAAATTATCATTCTTTTCTCTGTTGTCATTCTCAGTTCTGCTTTTGAATATATAACCATTTTGCAAAAGAATATCCATATGTGTTATCACTCTACCTGTGCCGTTTGCGACACAACTTGCGGCATCTGTTGCTACTCTTGTTTTTATACCCGTTCTTTTTTCCAACATTTTATCAATTTTTCTGAGAAGTGAACCTCCGCCGGCTAATACTATACCGGAATCAAGAATATCTGCAGCAAGCTCAGGGGAAGTAATTTCAAGGACGCTTCTAATACCCTCAATTATTAATTCAAGCTGAGGTCTAAGAGCAAGAAAGACTTCCGTAGAACTCACCTCAAATGAAACAGGCATTTTTGTAATATAACTTTTGCCCTTAACAGTCATGCCAAGCTCAACATCATGAAGAACAGCAGAGCCAATTGTAGTTTTTATTTTTTTAGCCGTTTTTTCACCGATAATTAAATCTCTTTCTCGTCGAATTTGGCGAATGATTGCTTCATCAAAAGAATCACCGGCGATCTTAATTGATTTAGAAACAGCTATACAGCCCATGGTGATAACCGCAATATCGGTTGACCCTGCACCGATATCTACAATCATCATTCCCTTGGGTTTTTCATTGTCAAAGCCTGCTCCGAGAGCCGCTGCAAGCGGTGATTCAATAAGACAAGATTTTGCAGCTCCGGAAGAAGAAGCTAAATCAAGCACTGATTTTTTTTCAAGCTCTGTAAGAGTTGAAGGAACACTGATAATAACATTTGGCCTAAGCACCATGTTTTTACAAACCTTTGAAATGTAATATTCCAGCATAAACTTTGCGGCAGTAAAATCGCAAATAATCCCGTTATTCAAAGGTTTAACCACTCTGACATTTTCAGGATTTTTTTCAAGCATCTCATAAGCTTTTTTTCCTATACCGATTATTCGGTTGTTTTTATTGTAGGCAATAACAGACGGTTCAGTAAGAACTACGCCTTTTCCTTCAATGTAGATTGAAACAGAATAAGTGCCAAGATCTATGCCAATGTTAGTTGCTAACATATAAATCACCTTTTTACTTTTTTCTTCGGTTTGGTGAGAGCAAGTGCTACGCAATAAACAGCTTTAGCATCATTAAGCCACAGCATTTTTGAGCACTCGTTAAGAGTTTCCCCGGATGTGGAAATGTCATCACATAAAATAATTGTTTTATCCTTTACTAATTCCGGATTTGTAACTTCAAAGGCTCCTGTCAAATTTCCTCTTCTGTATAGGGCGTGAAGTCCATGTTGCTTTTCGGTTTCATATATTTTTTCCAAAATATCAGGCTTAAATTCAATGCCTAAAATTGATGATATTTTCTCAGCAAGAAGAGCGGTTTGATCATAACCTCTTTCTTTATATCTTTTCTTAGTCATAGGCACATTGATTATAAAGTCAAAACTTATGTCATTGTATCTTTCTTCTATTGTTTTTGCCATCTCCAAAGAAAAAGCCTCACTGTTAGACATAGAATTTCTAAACTTATAGATGTGCAAACCCTTTCGAACATTTCCTTCATAGAAAAAAGGAGCAATAACTGCTTCATAGTAATTGTCTCTGTTTTTACATTGGCAAATGCCTTTTGGAAGTCCACAGCTTTTACAAATATTTCCTTCAATACGAGGAAGGGATTTTTTACAATTTGAGCACAATAATTCATCGCCGAAAATAAAAGAGTCACAATATGCACAATGCTTCGGAAAAATTGATGAAATTTTAAGTTCATGAAGCTTTTTCATAGTTCTTCACCTTGAACTATAAAACTACTAAGCGCAGAATATCTTTTTTGCTTTTTGTTGTTTTCAACCATTCTGTAAACCGTATTTTTCGAACCGACAAGTATTAAAATTTTTTTAGCTCTTGTAACAGCAGTATAAAGAAGATTTCTGTATTGAAGATACTCATTTATACCTACAACAGGAATAATTACAACAGGGAATTCGCTCCCTTGACTTTTATGTACGGTTACAGCATAAGCATGCTCAAGTTCAGGGCAACACTCAAAAGGTATTTCAGCAACTCTGTCATCAAACCTAATAATCAAAGTATTAGAATCATTGTCAATTTTTTCAAGAATACCTATATCACCATTAAAAACGCCTTGCCCTATTTTATCTTCTGTATGCCATTCTATGTCATAGTTATTTTTGATTTGCATAAGTTTATCGCCCGTGCGAAAAACTCGAGAGCCAAATATGTGCTCCTTTTTATTCTTTTCGGGAGGATTTAAAGCCGACTGTAACAATTTATTTAAATTTACGGTGCCGGTTTCTCCTTTTCGCGATGGGCAAAGCACTTGAATATCTTCAATCGGAGATAAATTATAAGCTGAAGGCAAACGAATTGCAAGAAGCTCTCTTATAGTGCTTGCCGCATAAATTGTAGAATTTTTTTCAATAAAAAAGAAGTCTTTATCCTTCACATCAAGAATAGGTGCTTCACCGTTAACAATTTTATGAGCGTTGGTAATAATAAGGCTTTCCATTGCCTGACGAAAAACTTCATTAAGCTGTACAACAGGTAAAGCATTTGAATCTATAATATCATGAAGCACATTTCCTGCACCAACAGGCGGTAACTGATCTGAATCTCCTACCATAATAAGTCTACAACCAATAGGTAAAGCTTCAAGCAAAGAAGAAAACAACTGAACATCTACCATAGAAAGTTCATCTATAATAACAGCATCCGTATCAAGAAGATTTTGTCTATTTCTTTTAAAACGAGGATGATCACTTTCGTCCCACTCAACTTCAAGAAGTCTGTGTATTGTTACAGCTTCTTCTCCTGTAAGTTCACTCATTCTTTTAGCGGCTCTCCCAGTGGGGGCAGCAAGGGCGACATCAAGGCCCTGATCCTTAAACACACTTAGAATGCCCCTTAGAGTAGTAGTTTTTCCGGTACCGGGGCCTCCGGTAAGCACAAGTATCCCTTTTTCAACAGCAATTTTTATAGCTTTTTTCTGAGTTTCGTTATATACAACTCCGCCGACAAGTTCGGCTTTTTTTATTTGATCTTCGATATTAGGAAACGCCTTAGTCGCATATCGTTTAATAAAAAGCAAATTTTGAGCAGCGCTTTTTTCAGCTTCATACAATTCCGGCAAAAAAATATAATCACGGCTACGAATCTCGGTGGATATCAAACTTCTATGTCCAATTAAAACATCTAAATTAATCTCCACATCATCTTCAGAGCAATCAAGAAGATTTTTGCAAGGTTCTACCAAAACAGAACGCGGAATACATGTATGACCATTTCCGAGATTATGCTTCATTACATAAATTATTCCGGCTTGAATTCTATACTCATCAAGTGGCTTGTTTACCAAATTATTTGCAATAGCACAAGTTCTTTCAAAAGAAATTCCTATTCCCAAATTGCTAAGAAGATAGGGATTACGTTCAACTATATCCGCAGATTTAGACCCAAATTTTTTATAAACCTTTATAGCCTCATTAGTACTGAGTCCGTATTTGCCCAATGCGATAACCGCATTTCTTTCGTTAGTAAATTTATGAAAACATTTTGAAATTTCATTAGCTTTATCTATTGAAATACCTTTAATTTTAGTAAGTCGTTTAGGTTCATTTTCAATAATGTTGAATGTTTCCTCTCCAAACACTGAAACTATTTTTTGTGCCATTCTCTCTCTTATACCCTTAATCATACCGGAAGAAAGAAACATAAGCATTTCATTTGCAGACTCGGGAACATTTCTAATACAATTTTCGACTTTTAACTGTCTTCCAAAAGTAGGATGAACAACAAAAGTTCCTAAAAAAGTAACTTTTTCGCCAACATATACATTTCCAATATTTCCGGCGGCAATATAAAACTCACCGTCGCTTGAAAATTCAAGAACAGTAAATCCATTTTCATCATTTTGAAATGTAATGTTTTCAATTATCCCTTCAATTGAGACTGCTTCATTCATAACAATACCTACTAAAAATAAGAGCAGACATTTCCTCCCAACAGGGATATTGAAACACCTGCTAAAAAATTAATAAAAAGTGAGAGGGCCTGTAAGCCGAGTTCTGTCATTTAAGGCAATCATCTATCTAATCTGCACATTGCTGTGTATTTTAAGCCACCTTTCGGAGTGTCGCTGAGCAAACGCAGGGGTTGCCCCCATCTCCAGTCGGTGTTGCTTCGGATAGGGTTTACATGGCCGTGCAGTTCCCTGCACGCCGGTGAGCTCTTACCTCGCCTTTCCACCCTTACCTACAAAGTAGGCGGTATATCTCTGTTGCACTTTCCCTAAGGTCACCCTCGGCGGCCGTTAGCCGTTATCCTGCTCGATGAAGCTCGGACTTTCCTCACGCACTAAGTGCCCGCGATTGCCCAGCCTTCTCACAAGGGTTTATTTTATACCGTAACAAGAAAATTGTCAAATTATTTATTTCAGCATTTCTAAAAACTCAGCTTCGTCAATAACTTTTATACCAAGTTCATTGGCTTTTGTAAGCTTTGAACCGGCAGATTCCCCTGCTATAACAAAAGATGTTTTCTTACTAACAGATTCTGAACATTTTCCGCCGTTATTTTCAATAAGTTCTGCAATTTCTTTACGGCCAAGATTTGGTAGGGTACCGGTAACCACAATTGTTAAGCCTGTAAGCTTATTTGTAGAATTGCTCTTCCCCAAAACCGTTAAATTAACATTTTCTTCTTCAAGTTCATTTATAATTCTTTGATTTGATTCAGAATCGAAAAAATCTCTGATACATTTTGCTGTAGTTTCTCCTATATCGTCTATGGCAATAAGTTCTTCAATAGATGCTTTTTCAAGCTCTTTAATTGAACTATAATGTTTCATAATATCTTTAGCTGTTTGTTTACCTACATTTCTGATAGCAAGAGCTGCAAGTAATTTTGATCCATCATTTTCTTTTGATTTTTCAATAGCAGCTAAGATTTTATCAGTGTTTTTCTCCTTGCCAATAATACCCTTATTAATAAGCTCATCTCTATAATATTTCAGCTTATAGATATCGGCATACGATTTTAGGTATCCATCTTTAACAAGAGCATCAACAATATTTTCTCCTAAGCCGATAATATTCATACAGTCAATTGAACAAAAATAAGAAATAGTCCTTGAAAGCTGAGCCGGACAGTTTGGATTTATACACTTTATATCTGCAGTATCCTCTTCTCTAATAAGCTTTTCACCGCAAATCGGGCATACATTCGGAGCAATAAATATTTCTTTAGGCTCGTCTACACAGCCGTTGAGTTTTGGAATTATTTCCCCACTCTTAAATAATTTGTAAGCCCCTCCTATTCCGATTTTCATACTATTTATATAATCTTGATTATGAAGAGTTGCTCTTGAAACGGAAGTGCCGCAAAGTCTTGCAGGCTTACCGGTTTCTTTATCATGAAATACGCCGGTAAATGTAAGTTTGCCGGTGCGGCCCACATCTACGATTATATCATCAATTACAACAATCTTTTCTTCCGGCGGATACTTATATGCAATATGGCCGCTTGAATATTTGCTTCCGGCAGAAAAATCATTTCTGTACTTTATTTCATCGATTTTAACTACTGCTCCATCAATATCATATTCGAGGGAGCCGCGCATGTCTGCAATTTCATCAATGGCAGAAAGAACTTCATCCTCAGTTTTGCATTTCTTGTGATAAACTACAGGAACGCCTTTTGATTGAAGAATTTCCATAGTTTTTGTGTGACTTTGAATAAGTTCTTCAGGGCCTTGCTGCACATTGAATATAAACATTCTCAAACCACGTTCTTTGGTGATTGACGAATCAAGTTGTCTAAGGGTACCTGCAGCAAGATTGCGAGGGTTTGCTGCAAGCTTTTTACCGGCAGATTCTTGTAATGCATTAAATTTTTCAAAATCAGCGTGGCTCATATAAACCTCGCCACGAAGCTGTAATGAGTCAAAGGGCAAATCAATTATTTTTTTAACGTCCGGAATTACAAGAGCATTGGCAGTAACATCTTCACCCACTAATCCATCGCCACGGGTTTCGCAAAGCTTGAGGTGGAGTTTGCCGTCTGCTTTTCTATTATATCTGAGTGTAGCGGAAAGACCGTCAATTTTTGTTTCAACCGAAAAATTACAATCTGGATGAATTGAATGAATCTTTTGAACCCACGCAACAACTTCTTCCTTACTGAACACGTCTTCTATGGAAAGCATAGGCACATCATGAGTAACCTTAACGCCTGCCTCACGTTTTGCACTGCCTCCTATTTTTTGTGTGGGAGAATCGGAATTCACCCACTCCGGATGTTCCTTCTCTACCGCTTTAAGCTGCTGCATTAGTAAGTCATATTCATAATCACTTATCTCAGGCTCATCATTATTATAATAGAGGTTCATATGATAATTAATAGTCTGAACAAGTGCCAAATATTCAAGTTCTGACATACACTCACTCCAAAAATTATTATGCATAAATTATAATATAAATATCATTTTCTGTCAAATTTTTATAGGTAAACCTGCACAAAAAATATACTTAATTTTTTTCTTGATAATTTATATAATATGTGCGATAATTAAACACATATATTAATGCTTGGAGGAATAAAAATGGACCTTTCAAAAATTATTGAAAAGAAAAGTGGCTATGCCAAGTATATGTACCAAGAAATAAGATACATATGCACAAAATTCGAAAAGAGAAATCCGGGTTCAAAGGGTGAGTTACAAGCCTGCCAATATATGGGCGATGTAATGAAGAGGCTCGGCTGTGACAGAGTAGAGGTTGAAGAATTTAAAGAAAACCCAAAATCATTCTTTGGCTGGATTTATATCACAATTTCTTGTGTTCTTGCAGCAATTGCTCTTTTCTGTGTTGGTGTAGGAGTTGGCGGAGCTCTTTCTAAGATTTTCCCCATAATCGGAGCCGTGCTCACTGTTTTCGGTCTTCTTCTTGCTCTTCTTCAGTTTGGCTTTTATAAAAAGGCAATCGACTTCCTTTTTCCTGAAGAAACAGGCCACAATGTTACTGCATACAAAGCACCTACCGGGGAAGTTAAGAGAAGAATCGTATTCAACGGTCACCCTGATGCAGCTTGGGAATGGCCTGTAAACTATGCTCTTGGCGGCGTTGGATTTGAAAGCCACGCTATTATTTGTGCTGTTGGCGCAGTATTCTATATTGTTCTTTCAATAATTGCAGCAGTAATGGCTTTTAAAGGTCAAGATCTTGCTCATGTTTGGCACGCCGGCCTTTGGGGACTTTTCTTTGTTCCATTTGAATTCGGCCTTTATTTCATGGTCAACTGGAGAAGAATTGTTGATGGTGCAAATGATAACCTTTCCGGTTGCTACATGGGTATTGCAATTCTAAAAGCTCTTAAAGATGAACAGATTGAGCTTGAAAACACAGAAATTTGTGTTTGCCTTACAGGTTCCGAAGAAGCAGGTCTCCGTGGTTCAAAAGCATGGTGCGAAGCTCATCCGGATGCATTCAAAGATGTTCCAACATTTATTTATTCTTATGATACAATTCACGATCCAAAATATCTTCTCGTTAACTATCGTGACCTTAATGCCACAGTAAAGGCAGATAAAGATGTTTCCGACCTCTTTATGGAATGTGCAGAAGAACTTGGTGTTATTTGTAAAAAAGGTATGGTTCCTCCCCTTGGCGGTGCTACCGATAACGCAGCATTCAGTCAGGCCGGCTTAAGATCAACAGGCATTACCGGACTCAACCATAAACTTGAAAGCTATTATCATACAAGAAAAGACAGTTATGATAACATGAACATGGAAGGACTTGCAGATTGTTTCGCAGTATCCGTAAAAGTTCTTGAAAAGTTTGATAACGGTGCAAAACAGTAAATCTAATAGAACATAACAAGTTATGCTGTATCACTTTTAGTGATACAGCATTTCATATATAACAAAAAAGGGAGCCTGGGCTCCCTTTTTATTTAAGTGATTAATCAATCAAGAGAATTTATTATATCCTCAATAACATCCGGATTTTTACAAATACAAAAGATTAAAAAATTACCATGTGTAATAACAATAGCACTATCAATCTCAGGAACTTGTTCCGGACCGTAATCACTATAACCATCATGCAAATACTGAATTCTCTCATCGATTGCTGTTTTAATTGTTTCGATTGCCGATGAATCAATGCAGTCAAAAATCGCAAGTTCTTCTGCGGTGGCGCCACTGCCAACATATCTTGCTATATCAGCAACAAGTGATGAATCAAAACCATAAGTATCACAAGTTTTTTCGTCGTTTTCATTTTCTTCAATTACGTCATCAAATTGAATCTGAGCAAGTAAAGCTGCAGCAATTTCATCAACCGAAGTTGAGTTTTC
>CAVHYZ010000026.1:0-8758 GCA_963640495.1 Acutalibacteraceae bacterium | reverse complement strand
GTTGAAGTATCGCTTGTAGTATCACTTGTTTTGCCACAGCCAAAAAGAACAAAGACAAGTGAAAAAATAAGTAAAAAAGAAAGAATTTTCTTCATTCTGTGCTCCTATAAAAATTACATATTCTTTGCAGTATATTCAAGCCAAATTTTAGTATACTTTTTTCCGAGATGACAACCATCTGTGGAGGCATCATCGGGAAGATAGCCATCTTTATTTGCGATAGATGAGGCAGCATTTATATAAGTTGCGCCCTGTTCCTCTGCAAGTTCCTTAATACATTTATTTGTATTGATTATTGAATCTTTATTACAGCCAAAATCATTTTTATCCGATGTTTTTTTTGTTATTGGAAGAACTGAAATCAAATAAATTTTTGCATTTGGAACTCTCTCTTTTACAGCAGATATAACTTTTGCATATTGTTTTGAAAAAGCATTCATGCTTCCCCAGCCACATTCATTATCTCCAAACATCAAAAAGATTTTGTCAAAATTTTTACCATTCAGCTCGTCAATAACAGGTACGCTGCTCCCTTCACAGTTTTTAGTGAAAACCGTATTAACATTAAGGCCGACCTTAGCATAAACATTATCGGCAAAGCCGTAATTACCAACAGCAAGGAGACGAGAATTACCAACAAAAGCACAATTATCAAAACAGGAAAAATCCACGCTGCCATCCGCATTTATAGGAGAGCTTGATGTAGTTGTTCTACTGAAAGTAGTAAATATATCGGTTATAGATTTTCTGCTTGAAGAAGACTCCGTTGGTGCATCGGTAGTAGCAGAAGTGTTTTCTGTAGTTGTTTTTTTATGTTTTGCTGTAGTGGTAGTTTTCTTTGTGGACTCAGTTAAACTAACCGTAGTTGTTTCCGAAGCGGAACTTAATTCGGCTTTTGTAGTTGCTTTGCTTGTTTCAACAACTTTAGAAGAAATCTCAGTTGAAAGTATAGCCGATTCTTTATCCGACGCTGAAACAAGCGGAGAACTTTCTCCACTAAACACACCATTCCTAAGGCACACTGCAAAAGCACTGATAAGAGCCAATATCAGTACAACAAGTGCCCATCTGAAAGGACGATTATTCAATTTCATTTTTTAAAACCTCTAAGTCAGCAATATGTGAGCAAAATATTGCATTTAAATTTATGTGTATTAAATATAAAACAAATTCATGCAATTTGCAATTAGAAAATTTTTACAATTTAAGGGGTAGTTTTTATACAAAATTAAGCATATTATCTACTGTAAAATTTCAACTTGTGGGTAGGTATTTATTTACCCCAATATATTGTATAATTGAACAATTCATAAATAAAAAAATGCAGCGAAAAAACCGCTGCATTAGGAGCATTAAAACTCAGTTTATATCAGAAGATTCTGTTTCAAGTTCGTTAACAACTGAAGTTCCGTCTTGTTGAGAAATTTCAGAACTATTTTCTTCGGTGCTCAATGAAGCTTCTTCAAAAATTTCAGATGTTGTTATTTCTTCAATAGGCTGACTGATTTCATTTTCAGATGCCGGAACTTGTTCAGGTTTAGAAACTTATGTTTCTTCCGCTTCAATTGACTGCACAGCTACCCCACTTAGGTGAAAATGTCATTTCAGCAACAGTAGCCACATCTATAGTAAAACTTAAAGTACTAACTGCAGATATTTGTTCCGTATAATATTCGCTTCCACCTATTTTATGCTGCAATAGTCTGTTGTTCCATCTGTACCTGTTGCCTTAATTGTTATCTTATGCTTTCCGCTTGTTAAGCTACAGACATTATCTATGTCTGACAAAGCAATCTCATCTTTATCATCATATATATAAGTAAGAATATATTTGGGTGTACTGATTGTTGCAGTTCCTGTGGTAAAACAAGCATTAAACCACGCAAAAGTAGCGCCGATAAGCATTGCCGCACAAATTATAATAGCAAGTGGACCTGAAATTAAAGTGTGCTTGGTATTTTCAAATTTTGCCATTGCAATTTCCCTCCTCATTAAGCATTTCAATGACAATATACAATCCATTAGCTATCTATTAAGGTCATTATAATTATCCATATTTTGAGCCATTTTAGCCTTCATGTATTCACCGCATAAATCAAAAAAATTAAATTTCTCATACGTAATATTTTAACGGCAATATAATTAAAAATAAAATATTTATGCATATTTGAAATATTTAAACTATTCTTTTAAAATTCCTTGCTCAACAGAAATTTTTACCATGTCCTCAACGGCTTTCCAAAGCTCAGGAGCTATTTCTTTAACCACCTCATTTCTCTCAAGAACCTGAGATGATCTTACATTTCCTTCTTTCCAAGTATAACCATCTGTAAGATAATTATGGATAAGTGGCTGTAACCTATCACAAACATTCGCAAATTTTGCCTCAACCGTCATTTTTTCTTCAAATTCATCCCATAATGAACGGATATATTGTCCTTGCTCATCATCAAGCAAACTAAAAAGCTTATCCGCTGCAGCAACTTCCCGGTTTTCTTTATCTAACTTGCCTGCTTCGTCATAAGCGAAAGTATCCCCGGCATAGATCTCCACCAAATCATGAACAAGAGCAATTTTTATTACTTTGTTAACATCAACTTTCTCACTGCAATATTCTTCTAAAATTAAAGCTAACATTGCAAAATGCCAACTATGTTCAGCATCATTTTCATGGCGAGATTTATTTATCAAAACGGTACGTCTGAAAATACTTTTCATTTTATCAATTTCAACAAGGAAATTTAACTGTTTTTTTAATTTTTCGTTCTTGAGAAAATCAAAATTATTCACTGAAATTTACCCTCTTGCCTTTGCTCTGATCTTTCTTAATTTTTTACGGGCATTAGTAGCAAACTCAACAAATTTATAGCCAAATTTATTCATAATCAAATCTGCTTCGCCCATAAACTCCATATATTCGGGGCAAAAGCCTTGCTTAAATTTAAAAATTCCGTGAAGAGGATTATTTTCATCCGGATAGCCCCCTCTGAAATCATACCAATTGCAACCTTCTTCAATAGCCCACTTAATCATTGACCACTGCACAAGATATGTAGGCATAAGATTCCTATGAGAATTTGACGATGCACCGTAAACATACCAAATTTTATCGCCTACATGAACATTAAGAGCACCTGCAAGAAGCTCATCTTCATAGTAAGCGAAATAAATACGTGCATCATTTCCGAAAGCGTCCATAATTCTTTCAAAATATTCTGTGCCTCTTGTAGCAAAATTATCACGCTGACCGGTTACAAGCATAAGTTTATGGAAATCTTCACAAGCTTCTTTACCTTTTATTTCAATTCTTATACCTTTTCTTTCTGCGAGTCTGGTATTGTAACGAGTTTTTGAGTGAAACCCGGCCATAACTTCTTCTTCTCTTTTCCCACCAACATTAAGCCGGAAAATATACCTAGCCTGTACAGTATCAAATCCGACTCCGTGAGGTTTGAATGTAAAGCCCAAAGATTTAAGTGAATCAATATATTCTGTGTTTGTTGCGAGAGTATCGGTATCAATTTTAAAAGTATATGCTTTATTCTTTTTGCCATATTCTGCAACTGAAGTAAGTAATTCTTTGACAGTTTCAAAATCATCAAGGTCACAAACCGGGCCTCTGGGTGCATACATCATTTTGAATGGAGTCATGGGAATTTGACGAAGAAGCACGCCACAAACCCCCTTGATTTTACCGTTTTCATCCCTTTTTATGAAACCTGTCCAATCCCATTCTTTTTTTACTTTTCCCCACGCTGAAGTTTGCATCATGTGTCCCTTAGGATGATTATAGACAAACTCATCATATTCTTTTGCATTGGCAATTTTAACCGTTTCCATCTATATACAGCTCCTTGGCTCTTTTAATAAGAGCAGCTTTATTATTTTGTAATTTGTCGGAAATTACCTCATCAAACAATTGATTAAGAATTTTTCCCATTTGTTCAGAAGGCACAAATCCCTCTTTAATTAAATCGATACCATTAACATCAAGATCTTTAATGCTGAAGCAATTATTTTCAGTGATAACTTCATTAAAAATTTTCAGTCCAATTTCACTTTGTTCAAGACTGCTTTGCAAAAAAGCAGGATTTTGTGCACTCACATCCGCTTTACGAATATAAAATAATTCTTTAACAAATTCTTCTCCAAAACGAGAAATATATTTCCTATAAGTCTTTTTTGATATTGTATCGGGAGCGAAATCATGATAATAGATTAAATTCGTAATCTTCTCTCGGATTTTATTGGATGCCTTAAACCTAGTAAGAATATCATAGGTAATTTTTGAACCGACCTCTCCATGTCCGTAAAAATGATCCACACCATTTGCATCTGTAGTTTTACAAGATGGCTTACCGATATCATGGAGTAAAACAGCAAGGCGAACATCATCGATATTGGGAGCATTTTCGACAGCAACGCAAGTGTGATGCCAAACATCATAAATATGCCTTTCATGATGCTGAGTACATCCTTTTTCTCTTTTTAATTCCGGAATAATTTGAAATATAATATCAGAGTATTCAAGCAGAAAATCGGAGGAACAATAAGCGAGAGTTTTTCTAAGCTCAGAAAAAATCCGCTCTTCACTTATGTTTTCAAGAAGTCCTTTATTTTTATGTATGCTTTCGGATGTTTTATTATCAATTTTGAATCCTAAAGTTTGAGAAAAACGCAGAGCACGTAAAATACGAAGTCCATCTTCATTAAAGCGTTTATCCGGATCCCCGACAGATTTAATAACTTTATCTTTTATATCTTTCAAGCCGGAAAAAGGGTCAACAAACCCTACTTTTGTATTATATGCAATTGCATTGCATGTAAAATCACGGCGAGCAAGGTCAAGACAAATATCATTTGTAAATTCAACCGAATCCGGATGGCGGTTATCACTGTAACCGGTTTCTTCGCGAAAAGTTGTAATTTCAATATGCATGTTGTCAATAATAACAGTAATCGTGCCGTGCTTAATCCCCGTTTCAATAACTTTATAATTTGAAAAAATATCCTTATTTTGCTGAGGAGAAGATGAAGTTGCAATATCCCAATCATTCGCATCTTTGCCCATAACGGCATCACGAACCGCTCCGCCTACAATGTAAGCATCATAGCCTACGGCAGACAGAAGTTCAAGTACAGTATTGACTTGTGAGGGAATATTTATTATCATAGTTTCAAATCAAGAAAGGTGTGAATATTTTGAATATACAAATTTTCGGATTAGCAAAATGCTTTGATACGAAAAAAGCGCAAAGATATTTTAAGGAAAGAAATATAAAGTTTCAATTTATTGACCTTACTCAAAAATCTTTGAGCAAAGGCGAGCTAACATCTGTAATGTCCGCAACCCATTCAACCATAGAAGATATAGTTAATGAAAAATCAAAAATGTATGAAAAAAGCTATATTAAATACCTTGCGGGTGATGAGGCGAAAATTGAAAAAATACTTGAACACGGCGAACTTTTAAAAACACCTATTGTAAGAAACGGCAAGCAAGCCACAATCGGTTATAAGCCAGAAATTTGGAAAAGCTGGGAATAATCAATAAGCCTCAAATTTACTAATAGTGGCAAAACATCTCGCCTTTTCTATAACTAACTTAAAGTATCTTGCTCTGACTTCTTTAAATCTGCAAATTCTCTTGTATCCGATAACTGTTTCATTTGCGAGTTTTTTCCATTTGCCGTTTTGCTTTACATAAAGAGAAAATTCCTCTATTTGCTGACCGGTACGAATATGTTCACCTAAAACTATTTTATCAATATCATATTCGTCTCCGAGATCGAGAATAAGCTCACAGCCTTTCGGTTCATCTCCGGAGTGCCAATATTGTTCCGGATCATTGTTTAATATATGTTGACCTGTATGGTTTTCATCAAGGTGTCTATTATCGGTCATAACAGAATCTTCAGCAAGATTTTCATTGAAATCTATTTCCAGCTGAGCGCCCATAGAGAGAAGGGTTTCAATATCCTTCTCATTTATTTTGCCCGAAGGCATAGGAGGAATATTAAGAAGAAAGCATGAGTTGGCACCAACAGATTTATAATATATATCCATAAGCTTTGAAAGAGGTTTTACAGTATAGTCCTCTTCTTTATG
This sequence comes from Acutalibacteraceae bacterium, assembly GCA_963640495.1. Lineage (GTDB taxonomy): Bacteria > Bacillota > Clostridia > Oscillospirales > Acutalibacteraceae > CAG-177. Next base: position 2,650 of record CAVHYZ010000026.1, on the reverse strand, counting down.
ATAAAACCAGCCCTTGCGAATTGAAACATCAACCTCTGCCGGATACCAAATAAGCTTATTACAATTTTTAATAGCTTTTCTACTACCTAAATCAAGCTCTGTGGGATTTATTTTTTTTGGAGGCTTTGTAACATTTTGTTGGCTTTTTGAAGCGATCAATTCATGATTTGAATGCCAATAAGGTACAACACTCCATTCACTTTTACGGCAAACACCGGCTTCGTTACCGTACCATCTAACATCCGGTCCGGTCACATTGATAGTTGCATCGGGCTGATATTTACGGATTAGTTCATAGTAGCTTTCCCAATCATATTCCTGTTTTTTACCATTTGGTCCTTCACCACATGCACCGTCAAACCACACACAAAATAGCTTACCGTAATTTGTAAGAATTTCTGTAAGTTGATTTCTGAAATACTCGTTATATGCATCACCCGAGCCATAAGTTGATTCGTGCCTATCCCATGGTGAAACGTAAACTCCGAATTTTATGCCAAACTCTTCACAAGCCTTTGCACACTCTGCTACAACATCCCCATTCCCGTCTTTCCACGGAGAAGATTTAACACAGTGATCTGTATACTTACTTGGCCAAAGGCAAAAACCATCATGATGCTTTGCGGTAAGAATTAAGCCTTTCATTCCGGAAAGCTTGCATAATTTTGCCCACTGGAGACAATCAAGATCTTCAGGATTAAAAAGCTCCGGATCTTCATTTCCATTACCCCATTCTGAATTTGTAAAAGTATTGATTCCAAAATGTATAAAGGCATAAAATTCAGTTTGTTGCCACTGAATTTGTCTTTCTGTAGGCACAATAGATGCAGCATATTTAATATAATCAGGTAATTTAGCCATATAGCTCTCCCTCAAATACATATTTAGTATATAATATCATCTTTTAACCGTATATGCAACAAAATCTTGACATACATTATTTTTTCTTATAATATAAAGATTGAGGTGATATAAATTGAAATTCTCCGATTACGTTAACACAAAACAAGGCTCTGCCTCTGTTCATAGATTCAGCAACGGAAACACCTTGCCACTTGTTCAAATTCCTTTCGGCATGGCTGCATTTTGTCCGCAGACATCAAATAATTTAAGCTGGTATTATCACCCGGATAATCATTCTTTCGAAGGAATAAGGCTTACTCATCAGCCCTCACCTTGGATAGGCGATTATGGTGCTGTTTGCTTTATGCCTCAAAACGGTATTCTTGGGCTCTATGGTGGTGATAGATGGTCAGGTTTTAGACCTGACGATGCAATTCTTAAACCCTACTACTTAAATTACAAACTTTTAAGATCAAATTCAACTATCGAACTTACACCAACAGAAAGATGTGCAAAAGTTAGGGTGAAATTTGACAAAGACGGAGATAATTATATTTCTTTTCACAGTGTTAAGGATAATTACGGCTTTACTTTTGATAAAGAGCTTAACTCTCTTATGATAATTACCGATAATTGCAGTGGCGGAGATCGCAAAAATTTTTATGAATTTGTTGCTGTTAAATTCCCGGAAAATTCTGTTGATACAGAAGGTATACTCATACATACAGATGATGGTATTGAGCACTGTACAAATATCGGTGGAGAAAAAGTCGCAATTCATATAAAGCTAAATAATAAAGTGACCGAATTTTCAATTGCAACCTCATATATTTCTTTTGAACAAGCTTTCGTTTCCTTTGAAAAAGAAATAGGAAACAAAGATTTTGAAACAATAAAAAATGAAGCAGAAGAAATATGGGAAGAACATTTAGGAAGAGTTCAAATTGAACCTGATAGTGAAAAACAACTTAGAACATTTTGCTCATGTATGTACCGTGCATTTTTATATCCTCATAAATGTTCAGAAATTAACGAAAAAGGTGAAGAAATACACTATTCTCCATTTACCGGCGAAGTTTTACCGGGCGTAAGATATACAGATAACGGATTCTGGGACACTTATCGTACGGTTTATCCTTTTTTCTCACTTGTTGCAAAAAACGAAATGAAAGCTATGCTTAAATCATATATTAACGATTACAGAGAAAGCGGATGGCTTCCCCGATGGACAGCTATGGGTGAACGTGGATGTATGCCGTCAACTTTAATTGACGCAGTAATATGTGACGGAGCTGTAAAAGGGCTGATTGAAAAAGATGATCTTTTAACAGCTTTTGAGGGTATGATAAAACATAGCAAAGTTAACGCACCATCAGACAAATATGGAAGAAACGGAGCTGAAAGTTATTGCAAACTTGGTTATGTTCCATATGACGAACAATGGGAAAGTGTTAATCTTACGGAAGATGCTGCTTACGGTGACTGGTGCATAGCTAAAATTGCAAAAATTCTCGGTAAAACCGATATTGAGAAAGAATATAGGCAGAGAGCAAAGAATTACAAAAACATTTTTGATAAAGATACCGGTTTCATGAGAGCAAGAAGCAGTAAAGGTGATTTCAGACCTGATTTTGTTCCAAACGGCTGGGGTAGAGATTATACAGAAGGCAGCGCATGGCAAAATTCTTTTGCTGTTCCTCATGATATCGAAGGCCTTGCTGAACTTTACGGTGGAAAAAATAAACTTATTAATAAAATTGATAAGCTATTTAATACTAAGCCTGATTATACAATAGTCGGTTATGGC
>CAVHYZ010000025.1:0-22487 GCA_963640495.1 Acutalibacteraceae bacterium | reverse complement strand
AAGGAGGCATATTTGCTTAATGACACCACGACTCCTTTAGAAGTTGAAGTTGGTCAACTGTTTAGCTTTGATGACACTAAAATCACTAAAACATTTTCCTTCAAATAATATATAAATTCAACCCGACAGTTTGTATAAACTGTCGGGTTGCTTTGCATTTGTTCAATTTCAGTTATGATATAAATATCTGTTTGTATCTTCTTTTGCCTTATTATATACGCTTTCGGATACAATAGCACCATATTGGTCTTTTAAGTCTGTTGTATATTTTTCGGGCAATTTTCCATCGGATGTAACAATTTTAGAAGCGGGAGTGCTACATTCTATTTTAGCAGTAGAATCATAATATGTAGAAGAAATATAGTCTGTTTCTTTATTGATTGCAACGGAATCAATGGCAATCTTTTCCAAATTAGCACAAAGCTTTTCTCCACTCATATTCAACTTACATTTAACATTAGTTACTATCCCCGGCACCCAAACAGAAAAACTTATATTGTATTCATCGTCATTATATTTTTCGAAACAGCTTAAAAATTCTTGATTTTGGTTTCTCTTCAATTCTTTGCTGTAAGCCATATCAAGAGTATAAGTTTTTTTATCTCCGTAACCGTTTTGGTCAATATAAGTAAATTCAATATAAAATACTTCTACCTCATCGTAATCGGCATCCGTAAGGTTAATGGGATTTTCAACATTAAAATACAGAGTATATTTATACATACTTTCTTCGTCATGATGGGAATAACTTTGATTTATATCGCCATCTGATATACCGATACAGTTTTTAAGAGCAGACATTTCTATAACGGAATTATACTGATCTTTAAATTGACCAATATATTCATTTTGACTACTGATATTATTTATAATATTATTCAGCTCTTTTTCGGTAAATACAAAGTCATCATGATTCTTAAAATATGGAGAATTTGCTTCATCAACAACTGATTTTTCCATAGAACAATATATGTTTGCAGTGGAATCATTATAAGCAGATGAAACATAGTCAGTATTGCTATTTATTCTTTTACCGTTACAATATACACTTTCAACAGTAAATGATAATCTCTCGCCACCGTCCATATTAAGTTTAATATAAATTCTGTTAAGTTTACCGGCAAGAGTAACATCAAAGCTTGTGTTATAAGCATCATCATTAGCTCTGATAAAATACTTGTTCAAAAATTCTGAATTCTTGTTGCTGCTTCCATTCCAAGACATTTCTAATTTATCATTTGATTCATTCTTAAAGCCGTTTTGACCGCAATAATAATAAGAGAAATAAAACTCATTGACAGCATCTTTATCCATATCTTTAGAATTGCAGGGATTGCTGACATTAAGATTTATTGTGTAAACATAAGCGCATTCATCTTTTTCGGCAGCATAGGCAACATAAAAGCATTGGGAAGATATAATAATTGTCACAACGCAGAAAAGGGACAAAATAATTTTTAACTTTTTCATTTTTATGCCCCCTTCATATAAACATCATAAGATATAAAATCTTTGTTGATTGAATTCATATCAACCTCACAGCCTTCTTTAACGGCATTATCGGCCCTTGAAGCATAGAGATAAACTCTGTTATCTGTTATATGCTCGCCATCATCAATAGTAGCTATTGCACCTTCATTAAGATTAACTCTATTGCCTTTGGTATCATAAATATGTTCCCACTTATTAGAATCATCATTTACCATGCCGTAATCTTTACATGCCAAGCCTAATTTTGAGATTGGATAAGCTGTGCTGTTTGTTTTAGTTGTGGTGTAATAAAGATAAATCTGTTTACCACCAGTACCTGTATTAAGAGAAACAGCCTTTGAACCGTCAGAACCTGATGCATAAGTATATTCATCAATAGCACTCTTATATTTTACGCCATTAACAGTAATAGTTTTTTGATGAGCTTCTCCAACAGTCAATATAATATCTCTTACAGCGTATTTGGCTACACCTTTTTTCACTTCTGAAGCAAGCAAAGTATATCTTGAATAACCAATATAAATATACTCACCGCCTGTGTTTTGATTAACGTCCATATCAACACAAATATTACAGCCGAGACTCAAGAGATTACATTGAGCTTCTTTTTTTGTTTTACCGTGACCCACATAAATTGCACCCATCATAGTTGCTGTATCTGCATAACCCATGTGGATAAAGGTTGATTGATTAGGGTCGCCGTAAAGGGTTGCTTTTGAGCCTTCCCTTGTAACATTTGTTCCGGTTTTAATTTCCGATACATCAACTGAATTTGTTGATAATGCAGTTGCACAGCTGCCTTCAAACACTTCTGAGCTGACGCTAATAGAAGTGAGGGGCATGCCGGGAGAGGCACCAGCAGAGGTAGTGTAATACAGATAATAAGAACCTTTGGGATCCATTACCATATCCCCTGCTTTTGTGTAGGTTACTCCGCCAACAGGAATAGTTGTGGGAACGGTTGTTGCGTCGGTAAAATATTTAATTATTCCGGTAATAGCTTTTGATTCAGAATCGGTTCTTGAGACGCCGATATATGAAACTGTATTTGCAACAGCTGTCGGGTCAGAATAAAAAGTCTTAGATTTATCAAGTGCTATATTTGCCCCGATTATTTCATCAGTACATTGAGATAATAAGTTTTGAATACAATATTCGCTTCCCGTTACATTTATCTGTGCTTTAGTAGCATCATCATAGCCGGACGCATTATCGCCTACAGCTTTATTAAAGGTGTAAGTTGAAACATAAATTGATGAAATATATTTCTTTTCTACAGGGGTTTCTTTCCTTTGATAAATATAAACAGGGGTTAATTCCATACCACTTGAAATATATTTCGAATCAGCTGTATTATAACCGAGGTTATGAGCTTCCGTTCTGTTTGGCGTTTTAAAATCTTGAATGGAAACAAAACCGTTAGGGGCCGTCTTATCTGATGATACAACAACATCGTTAACAGTAAGAGGCGAGCCACCTTCTATAGGTCCAAGAACATAAATACCTTTGCCTCTGCCGGTACAGGTTGACCAATCAACTTCTTCATAATCTTCCGACAAAATTTCTAAAACAGGAATTTCCTGTTTTAGCCCTGTAGTGCTGCCACTGCAACTTGCATAAGGGTAAGAATGAGACTCATAAATACCTCGCAAATAATGTTCTTTTCCACTGCCGCCGCTAACATTATACTGAAGTTCAAACATAACATCACACACGGCGTAAGAGCCATTATCTACCGTACCCAGACAAGTGGGTACGGTGTAATTGCCCGGCGCTGATGCATAAGATTTAATACCGTAAATTGCTCTATACGGATTGTGGGTTGTTGTATAGCAAATATAGGTTTCAATATTTTCAGCCCATCTTTCCTCTACAATATAGCTGTGCAATATGGAAGGCAATTTAATTTTGGCAGCATGGGTTAAGCTTAAATCAAATCTTTTAAGATTTAATGCTTTCATATAATCCTCTGCTGTATTTCCAAGTTTTCCACTTGTATTTCCGGCAACTAAAACAATACCCGAAATATATTCTTCACCATCTGTATATGAAATAGAAGGTTTAAAATAAAGATATGTTCCCTTATCATCCCAATGATCGTATGTTTGGCATTTTTCGTTACCTTTTTCAGAACTATCTAAATTATTACCAACATTAATGTTAAAAGCATTTCCGCCGCAGAACATATTAATAGGTTCATAGCCTTCCGGCACATCATCAAGAGAATTTTTAACTAAAATATCAGCAAGAATCGGTGACCCGGCTGATTTATATGATGTGTAATATAATGTATCACCGGCTGGAGTTGTACCACAGGATGTATAAGAAGCATTACCAAACAAACAAGCTGAAGCAGTGTTTCTTGCAGAAATTCTAATATCAGTTATAGCATCGTTGGCGTTAGATGTAGTAGTGAACCCTAAATAAGTATATTTTTTGAAAGAAGCAGTAACCGGAGTTAAATTAACATCAAGAACTTTATAACCGGACTTAGTTAAGGCTGCCTTTGCCGCAGTTTCACTACTTTCAACAGAAAGAGAAATTTTTGAAAGGTATTGACCGTCTTTTTGAACTTCCCCCTCATTAATTGTATTTGCCGTCTTTTTACAGTACATATAAACAGATGAAGAATCGGATTTTGAGTTTGCATTTAAATTTGCTGCAGAAACCTCGCCAAAGCACTTAACAGCTTCATAGCCTTGTGGCGTTTTATTGTCATCATACTGAACTGTAATTAAATCATCAATTTGAGATGAACAAATAGGATTTCCTACATATTTGCTCTTAGTAGTATACAGTGCATTCCAACGCCTTGCATTATCGCCGTTGATATTTGCAGGACTACCATTTTGATTGACAGCCTCATATCTAACATATCTGTTTTGAGATAAATCGAACATAATAGAAGGAATAGTTGAAAATTCTTCAGCATCATCATCTGTAAATAAATCCCAAAGATATTTTACTAAAAGGGCTACAAGAAGTACGACCATCGCTACAAGAGCAACATAGTTCAAAATTACAAACGCACAACCTAAAATACCGAAAATAGTGCCACACACGCCGGAACCGATACCTGCGCAACAAACAGCCCATGTTGATGCTGTTGCAACAGTAGAGTAAACTGTGAAGGCAGACATATAACCGATTACAGACGCTGCAATATAGGTAACGCCATAACATATACCTATAACACTCATAATAATTTCAAGTTTTGACATTGATTCAGATAAAAAGTCATCAATATCATCGGGAGATGTTAATGTATTATAAATTTGACCTGCAGAATTAGCTCTGTATGCATCTACGGTAACCGCAACCTTTTGATTATAAATAGTTTGGTCTGTTCCAATCCAAACAGACACGCTCTCCTCCCCGGTAATAGATTTGATATTCTTTTTTATTTCGGTTATTTGCTTATCTGCTTCATCGGAAATACCGTTTTCATTAATAAGATAAATTGCCGAAAAAGCGACACCACTAAGTCGCATTGTAGCTATCTGACCGTCTGTTAGGCTATCTACAAGAGGATAAATTTTTCTTAAATCAGCAGATTCATCATAAGCGGAATTACCAAGAGAAACAATATAATCACCTAGTTTTATTGTCTCATCATAATTATATTGATTCAAAACATCGTAAGCATAAAGATAATAAGCATCTCCGTTTTCGCTTTCAATTTCAGCACCGGTAGTCATATCTTCTACAGTCTTTTCTGAAATTTCGGTTACATCGTCTTTATCATCTTCAACTAATTCAAGCTTTTTATTGTTGTTTTCTTCATAACGAGCCATTGCATCATTATAGCCTGTTGCGAACGCTTGAAGGGAATCCACTAGTTCGGATGCAAGAACTTTATATTGAATATCAAGCCTCTTGTTGTTATCTTCATCTTTAAGTTCTTCTTTAACCTTTGAAGAGGCTAATCTTGTGGCCCAATTTTCACTGCCGTAATCCGCTACACCTGCAACAAGAGCGTTACAGAACGCAGAAACAACTGCAGTGCTTGAACGGGAAAGGATTTTCTTTATAAAGTCAACAGTACAATTACCGCTAACCATATAGTCACCTAAATTTTGCTTATCAAGCTCATCAACATAATAGCAATTAAGCACATTAACAGCCGCTAAAGCTGCAGGGCTATTGTTTTTATAATTCGTAGTAAATTCATCAATAGCGTATGAAATTTCCGTTGGAAGATTTCCGAGCTTTTCTATTGCTCTTTCGGCAATATCACCATAGGTATAATCTTGATAACCACTATTCATTTGAAGAAGCGAAATACCTGTAATACCTTCATCTGCATTATTGGTGGTTTTATAGCCAACAACATATATACCGTTATCTTTTATATCACCACTACTTGCGTGATTAATATTCTTTTTAACCGCGATATATCCAGCGTTTTCACAGTTTTTTATAGCATTATTTAAACTATCGCCACCGAATATTTGTACCTCAGATATGTATGTTGAACCATAAGCTTCAACTACCCCAAACACTGAGCCATAATTAGTAATAAGCAATGCAAATACCAAAATGATAGAAATAGAAGCAATAACAAAACTAATTATATTTTTCTTATTTTTAACCATCTGTTTTTGCTCCTTTCCTCTTTTTGATAATTAACATAAAGATAATAGAAATAAATATAATAACCACAAAAGCAATGCAAATAAATACTATGCTTCCATCCCCTATTGCCGAAGCAACGGCACGGGTATTATCGCTGCTTAAAGCTGTTTGATCAGTCTTGCTTAAAACAAAGCCGCTATCAAAATGAATATAGTTATTATATTGGAATTTATCAATACCCCTTATTGCAAGATGAAAACTTTTGCTATTTGAACACAAATAAACAGAAGAACCTTCATAAAGTCCACCACAATAAAGATAAGCGGTTGAGGCAGAGCCGTCTTGCAGACAAATGTCATTTTCGTTACTGCTTACAGTATTATTTTTTACTATCAGCTTACCCGAAACGTTGATGTCATTCATACTGTCAACATATATTCCTCCACCGTTATCCTTAGCGGTATTATATTGATAATCACCACCTAAAACAAAGACCTTATCGGCGTTTATATGTATAGCACCGCCCTCTGATGCTGAGGAATTATAATACATTTGGCAATCATATAAATAAGTTCCTTCACCTGAATCGCAGAAGATTGCGCCTCCGTCATCATCTGTAGATGAATTATTTGTAAATATACAATTTGTAATTGTGGTTTTAACATCACCATCAGCAAAGATAGCACCGCCCTCTTCAATAGAGGAATTGGAATAAAAAATCGAATTCGTAATTGAAACAGTACCGTCATCTGCGTATATAGCACCACCGTTATCCTCTGCATAATTGCCTTCAAAAGTGGAATCACTGATTTTAACAGTAGCTTCATCAGAGTAAATAGCACCACCACAACACTCGCCAGAAGCTTCGTAAGTACGATTGCCGTAAAAAGAACCGCCATTTACATTTAATTTTGCCCCGGAGCCTGTAATGCTTATTGCTCCGCCATCATCAGTTGACACGCAATTAAGTATTGTGCCACCGTTAAAATTAAGAGTAGCATTATCGCTGATTACAATTCCACCGCCTCGTTCATTATTGGCGCCATTTTGAATAACTCCACCTTTGAACAGTTTGGAAACCGAGTATTCATCACTCCTTGAATCAATAATCGTCATCAAGGATTTGACATAAATTACAGCGCCACCGTCTTTTGATTTGATGAGATTTCTGTCAATAGAACATCCATTCAAATCAAGGGTTAAATTGTTTTTATCAGAATAAGTTAAAGCTCCGCCACTGAAGCCCGAGCCATTGCCTAAACAACCTGATTCATCGGCCTTCCAACTACTATTGAGAGTGAATGTTACTTCGCTTGATTTTCCCAATTCAACAGCTTTATTCCAAGCTTCTTCAAATGATGAATATGAAGTTGAGGTATCATTTGCCGTAACCGTGGCGCATTTATCCTCAGCATTAGCAATAACATTTAAGCTGAACAATAAAATAATTGCCAATAAGAGGCATATAAATTTTTTTGATTTCATTTAACTCAGTCCCTTTTAAGCAATAGCGGTTTTTTTCTTTTTCTTTGACTTAGTAAGAAGCGCACCGAAAATAACGCCAACAGCTGCACCTACACCGACAGCTATTGCAAAGTTACTGTTTGAGAAAACAGAACCTGCTGTAGAGGATTCAATACGGCTGAAATACATATATGTTCCTTTTGCAGAATCATTAACGCCGGTATAATCCTTTGATGTTAAATTTATTGCATTGGTTTCACCAAACATACTGACATTTTCATAATCCAAAGGAGCAGTTTGGGAACCTTTTACTATTTTTATGTCTGCCTTGATAGGTGAGCCAACAGATTGATCTTTAGTATAAAAAAGGACTAACCAGCCTTTCTTGCCTTTGTAATTGTTTAAATCACCGGCACTACCCGAAAGATTTTTTACATAGTTATAAGCTATGTAGTCATCACCATGTTGAGTGTTGACTGTATCAACAATGTGATTGGGTATAGAAGAATATTCTGCACTATCTCCTTCATTATCTGAAAATATTGTTACAAACAGCATTACTATTGAGGCGACTGTTAATGCAACCGTTAAGAAGAAAAATGCAACTTTTATATACTGGATTCCTCTGTATAGCGAAGATGAATAGTAACCTATTGTTCCTTTACCGTATAAAAGGCTTTTACAATTTATTGCTACTTGATAATCAGCTTCATTGTAAATTAATTGAACGACACTTGTTCTTGCAACATTGTTTGCTGCATTCTTTGCCATATCTGACGATGCGTTCAAAAGAAAAGCGTTAATCTTTACGGTTGCGCTATGTAATGCCAAAACTGTAATAAATGAAGCTATAGCCGGCAAAACGTAAAAAGCAAAATAATCTTGCCATTTGTACTCACTTGTAGGCTGAAAAAGTCTATCAAACAATCCATCAGACCAGCTTTTACCGCTCGATGTGTACTTTTCCGTGCTAGCACTCGTTAAAGCTACTCCATCATCAAACACACTTCTATCTACTCCGTCATAAATAGAAATTTTTTCAATAGAGGAGAGAGCAGCATTAATTTTATCAAAGCTATCATCAGTAACATTATCTCCGTCAACACAAACACGGGAGACAGCTTGCTGAAGACCAACATTATTGATTTGAGCTGTTAATTTTTCGCCCATAAAGTATGACAATGTGTATAATTCGTAATCCTCTACATCTTCTGATGGACGCATAAAGAAATCAAGCATAGTACCATCGCCATATTTAAAGCCGTTAAGGTAAGAAATAAGATTTATATCTGACAGATTATCATAAGTTTCAGAAACTGCGGCAGCCTCATCAACGGCGTTATTGAATTCGCTATTTGTCATATCTTCTGTAATTTCTATAGAAGATTCACTTGCAGAGTCGAGACTCGTCTCAACTACCTCTTCATTCAATATAAGCTCAGGAGTATCATCATAATATTTGGATTTTATTTCACTTAAATTCTGATAAAAGACATCCCATGTATCTCTTATGGAATCGGCAGCATCTCCATAATCGGCCGCCATAGCAGAATACGCTTTATTAGGCGTAGGATAAGAGCCAATGTATAAATCAACAATTGAATCAGTGTCAGAAGCTGACATTTTTTCTATCCATGTTTTATCACTCTGGCCCTCACCGGCAAGAAATAAAAGCTGCTGTATGTCAATAATAAACGGAGAATAGCCTTGAAGAAAAACTTTCGTAATATCTGTTGTTTCCTTTAAATCGCAAGAAAGGAGATAATCGCCCATGCTTTTTCCGGAATCATCCTCATAAAATTTATTCAAAATATCATGAACCTCAACAGCAATAGCTGAACCGGAATTAAAATTTGTGCGGTACGATGTAATCATGGGAATTAACCCATCAACTGTAGCAGAAACATTTTCTTTCATCTTATCAAGTAAGATTTCATAATCAGAAAAACTATATTTTCCGTTCATATCCATTGCGGTAATATCTGTAATTGCTTCATCTTTATCGGTGGTAGTCTTATAACCGAGATACATACCATCAGAAAGGGATTCATTAAGATTTTCAGAGGACATAAGTTTGTAGCCCTGCTCTTTAAGTTTCTTTTCAGCTTCATCAGCTGAACTCGCAGAGCAAAGAATAATTTCAGAAATATAGCGTTCTTTGCTTGACGCAGCAAACGCACTTGTGAAAGAAACGAGACAAATTGAAAGAACTAAAAAAACACTTATAGATGCTTTTAAAACTTTTTTAGTTGTCATTTTAATCCTCCGTATTTGTTCTTCTCTTCTTTGCATTTCTAATAATAAAGAATGTAATCAAAATAAGTATGACGACCGCGAAGGCGCCGATAATCACATAAGTACTATTCGAAAAAACACTACCTGCATAAACAATATCATCTGTGCCATAGAACAAATAAATACCGTTTTTATCATTTGAATATGTATATCCGGATTTTTCATTAGTTAAATTTTGAGCAACACTTTCGGCGAACATTGAAAGAGGTGTATCATCACCCGGAATATCGGTATTTCCATATTGAACAATAAAATCTGCCGTAATCGGATTGCCTGCGGATTTATCTTTTGTGGTGTAAAGAGCGACCCACTCTCTACCAACATCACCGTTAATATCGCCGAAGTCTTCAAGAAGACTTGTTCTGTCTGTAATCATACCTGCAGATTCTCTGTTACATTTTACAGCTGTATAGTATGTGAAAACTTTTTCGTCTTTATCATTAACGCCTTGGTTTACCATGTGCATTGGAATAGGTGTAAGCTCAGTATTGTAATAGGCCTGTAATTCAGTATAAGTATTCCATGCAGATATACTGAGAAGAATAATTGAAATTGCAGCCATAGCTACTCCTGCATAATTGAAAACGTTACTCCAGTTTCTGGCTTTACCAACTTGTGCTGCATATTCAAGTTTATCCGCCTCAGAAGCGGGTTGATACTCAAAAACTCGTCCAACAAAATAATCATCCAATGGCTCACCCTCATTAACACATACCATAACATTTTCAAGAGGAGAAGCAACAAGTTGCTTATAGAGTTCTGTATAATGGCTTGCCGTTATAAAAGTAGCAACAGTGGCTATAACAGACACGCCAAAAGCAATATACATAATTTTAGTGGCTGTAGAAATACCACCGGTAAACCAGTTATCTGACGCATCCATATCCGAAGAATTTTGAAGATTATAAGCTTCCCCTGTCATTGCAACCTGATTACTGAAGATTGAGCGATCAATTCCGTCATATATTGATTCATATTCTCCATTTGCAGAGTCAATATCAACATTTTCTATTGCTTTTTTTACGGAGCTATCGTTATTAAGACCCATAGATACAATTTGATACATTGGGAGGAAATCGAGGCAAGCCCTTTGGCCATCTGTTAAAACAGAAACTAAAGGATAAAGCAAATAACTATCTTCATTTTCAAGGTCATACTCATCGCTGAATATAATATCTAAAAGTGAAATGTCATCATTTTCAAGTTTTTGCAAAGCAACGTATTGTGTGCCTGCCGCAATCCATTCAGCTACATCCTCGTTTTCTTTGTCTTCATTGAAAATTTCAAGCTCTTCATTAGTGCTTGAAAAGCTGACGCTTTCTTCTGTGTAAACCTCTAAATAGCTTTTATAATCCTCTAATTTTGATGCGATTGCTTTTGCATCTTCATCATATTCAGCGGCAAGTTTCTTCGAAGCCTCATTTTTTGTAATATTATCTTCATCTATAAGTCTTTCAACCATTTCATCATAAGATAACGCTTCGGAATATCTATCACTCCACACAGAGTCGCCGGAATCTGTTGCAATGGCAATAAGCTGTTCAATAGCAAGGACAGCAGTTCCGTTTGCTTGCATTAAAATAGTGGTCATATCAGCAATTTTGCTTTGTTCGTCCTCAGTTAGAGCATTAAACTCTTCTTCGGCATATTCTTCCTTAATTTTATTAAGGAATAAATCACCTAATTTTTGCTGGGTATCATCATCATACAATAAATTTAACATATCATGAGCGGCTTTAGCACGCTCTTGACCTTTTTTATAATTTGTTCTGTATTCATTTATAGCACAAATAAAATTATCAATAAAGAATTTAATGGAAGATTTTTGATCATTCAGAAGTTTCTGATAATCTTCTACGCTATAGCCGCCTTTCATATTCATAAGCTTCATATCTGTAATAGCTTCTTCAGCATTTGTGGTAGTTTTATAGCCAAGATATACAGCTCTTTTAGTTGAAAAAGTATCATCGGCGCCTTCATTGATATTATTATCAATTATTTTATACTCATTATCTTTGAGCCAAGATTTTGCTTCTTCATCACTATTGCCGTAACTGATAATCATTTCTTTAACATAAGACTTTTTATTTGCAGATGACGCAGCAAAAGCACTTGTAAATGAAACAAAACACATCACAGTTGCTAAGATAATACTAATAGTATTTTTTAATATTTTTTTAATCATTAATGATATCTCCCATACTCTTCTTTTTGTTTTTCTTTTTTATGGTTTTGCAAACTGAGTAAGTTATTACAGCAATCAAAAGAGCAACGCCAATACCGATTAATATATATGTGCCGTTTGAAAATACGCTACCAACATAAGCGGCTGAATCTGTACTATAGAACAAATAAATACCGTTTCTGTCATTTGAATATGTATATCCGGCTTTTTCGTTAGTTAAGTTTTGAGCAACACTTTCGCCGAACATTGAAAGAGGTGTATCATCACCGGGAATATTGCTGTTTCCATATTGAACGACAAAATCTACCGTAATCGGATTGCCTGCGGATTTATCCTTTGTTGTATAAAGTGCAACCCACTCTTTACCTACATCTCCGTTAATATCGCCGAATTTTTCAAGAACACTCGTTCTGTCTTTAACCATATTTGCATCTTCTCTGTTACAATTTACAGCTGTGTAGTAAGTGAAAACTTTTTCATCATTTTCGTCAACACCTTGATTTACCATGTGCATAGGAATCGGCGTTAATTCGGTATTATAATAAGCTTTCAAATCATTATATGTTTGCCATACGGATATGCTGATAAGAATAATTGAAATTGCCGCCATAGCAATACCGGCATAGTTAAAGACCTTACTCCAAGCTCTTGCTTCACCGACTTTTGCATTAATTGCAGCATTTTCCGCATCTAACTCTTCAGAGCCGGTCATAGCATAAAGCCCATCTTCAATAACATCATCAGCAGAGTCTATATCAATAAAAGTCTCTCTGGTACCCAAAATTGATTGAGAAGATTTTTCAAAGAACTTACTTGTAACAAAAGAAGCAACAGTTGCAACTGTGGTAACACCAATAGCAAGATACATAACCTTGGCTGCAGTAGAAATGCCACCTGTAAACCAGTTATCCGAAGCATCCTTATTAGATGAATTTTGTAAATTATAGGCGTCCCCTGTCATTGCAACTTGATTTGAGAAAACAGAACGGTCAACGCCATCATAAATAGAAACAGAACCATCATCTAAATTTTCAATTTTTACTTTCTCAAGAGCTGCCTTAACTGAATCGTCATTATTGATGCCAAGAGCAACAATTTGATACATGGGAAGAAAGTCAAGGCAAGCCCTTTGCCCTTCACTTAAAACGGAAACTAACGGGTAAAGCAAATAGCTATCATCATTTTCAACATCATATTCGTCGCTTGTTATCAAATCAAAAAGAGAAATATCATCATTTTTCAAGAGAGATAAAGCCTCATATTGAGTGCCGGCGGCAGCCCATTCGGCTACTTCTTCACTTTCTTTATTATCTTTATATTCCTCAATTTCCTTCTCTGTACTTGTAAATTTAACGGTTTCATCCGTATAAGTTTTTAAGTAATTTTTATAATCTTCAAATTTTGATGCTATCGCTTTTGCGTCTTCATCATATTCGGCAGAAAGCTGTTTTGCAGCTTCACTCGCAGTAATACCATTGCTTTCTACAAGTTCTTCAACCATTTCATCGTAAGTTTTGGCATTATTATATCTTTCTATCCAAACAGTTTCCTCATCATCAGTTGCAAGTGCAACAATCTGTTCAATAGTAAAAACAGCTGTTCCGTTAGCCTGCATGAGGATAGTAGTCATATCTGCAGTTTTTGCCTGCTTATCAGCCGAAAGAGCGCTAAACTCATTATCTGTATATTCTTCTCTGATTTTATTAAGGAACAAATCACCTAAATTTTGCTTTGTATCATCATCATACAATAAATTTAACATATCATGAGCGGCAATCGCACGTTCTTGACCTTTTTTGTAATTTTCTCTGTATTCATTTATAGCATATATAAAATTATCAATAAAAAACTTAATTGTTGATTTCTGCTCTTCAAGAAGCATTTGATAATCTTCTACGCTATAGCCACCCTTCATATTCATGAGTTTCATATCTGTTATTGCTTCATCCACATTTGAAGTTGTTTTATATCCAAGATAAACAGCTCTCTTTGTGGAGAACGTATCATCAGCGCCTTCATTAAGGTTATAATCAAGCAGCTCATAACCGTTATCTTTAAGGTAAGACTTTGCCTCGTTATCGGTTTCACCATAGCTCAAAAAAACTTCTGTAATGTATGACTTTTTGTTAGATGTGGCAGCAAACGCAGCTGTACAAGTAATAATGCAAATTGATAAAGCTAAAATAACGCTAAGAACAGCTTTGAACATTTTATTAAACATTCACTTTCGTCTCCCCGCTATATTTTTTCTTTTCGGTTTTTTTACCGGCAAAAAATGCGCCTATACAGCATACCAATGCAACAGCAACGCCTAAAGTGATATAGCTACCGTTTGAGAACACACTACCTGAAAACACCGTTGTATCAGTTCTATAAAAGAGATATATACCGCTTTTCCCATCGGCATAAGTATATCCGGATTTTTTATTAGTTAAATTTTGTGCAACACTTTCGCCGAACATTGAAAGCGCTATGCTATCATTCGGAATATTACTGTCATTATATTGAACAATAAAATCGTCTGTAATCGGGTCTCCGGCTGATTTATCGGTTGTAGTATAAAGAGCAACCCACTCTTTACCTACATCTCCATTCAAGTCACCGTAATCTTCAAGAAGTTTGTTATTATCGGTAACTAATTTCTTTTCAATTCTGTTACATTTAACAGGGTCATAGTATGTATAAACCTTTTCGCCATTTTCATCAGCACTTTGGTCTACCATATGTGTTGGGATTGGAGTAAATTTAACATTATAATATTCCTGCAAATCATTGTAAGTGCTATATAATGAAGCAACCATAATGGCTATGGTAATGCAAGTCATCGCAATACCGGCATAGTAGAAAAATCTGTTCCATTTTGTGGCAAACGAATTTGTTTTTGCTGCCCATTTTGCTTCATTACGCATTTTGACAAGTTTAGCTTGAGCCTGAAGATATTCTTGCGAATCCGTGCCAAATTGCCCAGCATAAAAATTCATTTCTCTAATAAAATCTTTAATTGTAGACTGAGGATATACTACAGTTCTTAGATACTGGAATCTCGTCATGCAATGCTTCAAATAGCCATAAGTACCCCATGCAGCAGCTGTAGCTAACACTGATACTCCAAATACACAGCATAAAATTATAGATGTAGTAGAAATGGAATCTTCCACATTTTGAACCGGATTTTTACCGCTGGATGCCTGAAGCCTAATAGCTTCATTTGTTAAAGCAACGCTGCCGGAGAAAATAGTACGGTCAACCCCTTCATATACAGATGTCTTTACGGTTTCAGAAGAAAAAACATCTAAACTATCCATCACATTTTTCGTTACCTCGTTGCCATTAAGACCAAGAGAAACAATTTGATACATGGTAAGAAAATCAAGACACACCCTTTGCCCTTTGCTGAGAACAGAAACTAAAGGATATAGCATAGTTCTGTCTTCATTTTCAATATCATACTCATCACTTGTAATCAAATCAATAAGAGAAATACCATCTTTAGACATAGTAGACAAAGCTTCATATTGTGTACCGGCCACAAACCAATTAGAAAGTTCAGATTCATCAAGAGCACTTTGATAAGCTTCGATTTCTTCTTGAGTATTTGTAAATTTAACATCCGCATTTGTATAATTTTCAAGAAAAGTTTTATACTCTTCAAATTTTGAAGCAATTATCTTTGCATCATTATCATATTCGGCAGAGAGCTTTTTGACAGAATCATTTAAAGTGAGATTCTCAGTATCCATGAGATTCTCAACCATTTCGTCATAAGTCAACGCACTGTCATACATTTCAGCCCAAAGAGTATCATCGTCATCTGTTGCAATAGAAATAATCTGCTCAATAAGAAGAATTGCCTCTGAATTTCCCTGCATGAGAATTGTTGTCATATCAGCGATTTCCGATTGTTTTTCGGAAGAAAGAGCACTCCATTCTTTTTCGGAATATTCTTCTTTAATTTTATCGAGAAGCAAATCGCCCATATACTGCTTTGTATCATCATCATATAATATGTTAAGCATATCATGAGCAGCAGCAGCACGCTCTTGACCTTTGCTGTAATTATTTCTATATTCATTTACAGCAACAATAAAATTGCTGATAAAAGATTTTATGTTATTCTTTTGCTCATCAAGAAGCATTTGATAATCTTGAACACTGTAACCGCCCTTCATATTCATAAGCTTCATATCTGTTATTGCTTCATCCGCTTTTGAAGTTGTTTTATATCCAAGATAAACAGATCTTTTTTTGGAAAGAGTGTCATCAGCGCCTTCATTAAGGTTATGGTCAAGCACCTCATAACCATTGTCACTTAAATAATTTTTAGCCTCAGTATCGTTACTACCGTAACTGAGAAAGATCTCTTTAACATACTTATTTTTATTGGAGGAAGCCGCAAAAGCAGCTGTGCAAGTTATAAAGCACATAGCAAGAGCTAAAATAACGCTGATAATAGTTTTTAATGTTTTCTTAAGCATTGTTACTCTCTCCCTTAAAATTCTTTTTCTTTTTCATTGCTCTGCAAATGAAGTAAGTAATTGCCACAACAAGAACCAAGGTACCTATTCCCATTAGTATATAAGAGCTATTGGCAAAAACACTTCCTGCATAAACGGTATCATCTGTGCCATAGAATAAATAAATACCGTCTTCATCATCGGAATAAGTATAACCGGCTTTATTGTTTGTCAAGTTTTGGGCAACACTCTCGCCAAACATTGAAAGCGGTGTATCGTCACCGGGAATATTGCTGTTTTCATACTGAACAATAAAATCGGCGGTAATAGGATTACCGGCAGATGTATCTTTGGTTGTGTAAAGAGCAACCCACTCCTTACCAACATCTCCGTTAATATCTCCGGAAGATTTAAGAACCGAATTTTCTGTGGTAACCATATCGGCTTCTTCTCTGTTACAGTTAACAGCCTTATAGTATGTGAAAACTTTTTCGTTATTCTCATCAATACCTTGATTTACCATATATGCCGGAATAGGAGTAAAATAAGTGGTGTAATAATCTCTTAACTCCAAATATGTGTTCATAGCAGACCAGCCCATAAGAATCAAAGAAATGGTGGCAAAAGTAAATCCGGCAACGCCAAGTGCCCTGCTAAGAGAATCCGCCTCACCTATTTCAGTTAAAACGGCACTGTGCTTATTTAATGTAGCTTTCCCAACATTTTCAAGTGTATCCTCACCTGTGTTTAACCATGTTACTAACTTACTTTCAAGTTCAGGAGCTTTCTTCGCTAATTCATAAGCAGATGATTTGTAAATACTGCTTGCAACTAAAGATGCAACTGCGGCAACGGTGGAAACAGTAAAAGCAACATACATTACTTTTGTAGATGTTGAAATACCATCACTGAACCAATTTTCGGAAACATCTTTATCAGAAGAATTTTGAAGACTATAAGCATCACCTGTTAAAGCAACTTGACTAGTATATATTGAACGGTCAACGCCCTCATAAATAGAAATTTGTCCTTCTGTATATGAATCAACATCAACTTTATCCATAGCAGATTTCATTGCATCATTATTGTTAATACCAATTGAAACAAGTTGATACATCGGAAGAAAATCAAGACAAGCTCTTTGACCATCTGTCAAAACAGAAACTAAGGGATAAAGCATATATCTGTCTTCATTTTCAAGGTCGTACTCATCACTTGTGATTAAATCAAGGAGAGATACCCCATCATTTTCAAGAAGTGCCAATGCTTCATATTGAGCACCCGCAGCATACCAATCTGATAAATCATCCACATCATTTTTATTCAAATACTCTGCAATTTCTTCCTCGGTATTTGACAGTTTAACTTCTGCATCGGAATAAACTTTCAAATATGATTTGTATTCTTCAAGTTTTGAGGCTATTACTTTTGCGTCTGAATCATATTTTGATGCTAAGTTGGAAACTGCTTTTGACATATCTACATTATTTTTATTAACGAGATTTTCAATCATCTCATCATAAGTTTGGGCACCGAAATATCTTTCTGCCCAAACGGAATCTCCCGAATCCGTAGCAAGAGCAATAAGTTGCTCAATGGTTAGAACGGCAGTTCCGTTAGCCTGCATAAGAATGGTAGTCATGTCCGCAGTTTTGCTTTTCACTTCATCAGAAAGCTTATTGTAACTGTATGTACCGTATTCTTCTCTAACTTTATTAAGTAACAAATCGCCTAAATTTTGCTGAGTATCGTCATCATAAAGAAGATTTAACATATCGTGAGCGGCAACAGCACGCTCTTGACCTTTTTTATAGTTTTCTCTGTATTCTTTGATAGCAACTTTAAAATTATTAAAGAAGGCCTTGATATTTGCTTTTTCTTCTTTAAGAAGGATTTGATAATCCTGAACGCTGTAACCGCCCTTCATATTCATAAGTTTCATATCGGTTATAGCTTCTTCGGCATTTGAAGTTGTTTTATATCCAAGATAAACAGCTCTTTTAGTGGAGAAAGTATCATCAGCACCTTCATTAAGATTATAATCAAGCACCTCATAGCCGTTATTTGTAAGGTATGATCTTGCTTCACTGTCTGAATTTCCGTAGCTTAAGAAAACTTCTTTAACATAAGATTTTTTATTGGAAGAAGCTGCGAATGCGCAAGTGCAAACAGAGATGCATATTGCTACTGCCAATAAAACACTTAGGAAATCTTTTAATACTTTTTTAATCATTACTACTATTCTCCTTGTTATGTTTTTTCTTTTCAGATTTCTTGCCAACAAAAAACATAGCAGTGGAACAAGCAAGCGCTATTCCTATTACGCAAATAATATAAACCTCATTTGAGAAAATGCTGCCCGCAAATACAGATGTAGCAGTATTAAAAAAGAGATAGATGCCATTTTTCCCATCGGAATAAGTATAGCCTGCTTTTTTATTAGTAAGATTCTGTACAGCATCTTCGCCGAACATTGAAAGAGCTACAGAGTCATTTGGAATACTGCTGTCATTATACTGAACAATAAAATCCGTTGTAATCGGATCACCTGCAGCTTTGTCCTTGGTGGTGTAAAGAGCAATCCACTGCCTACCCACATCTCCGTTTAAGTCACCATAATCTTCTAACAATTTTGTGGTGTCTGTAACCATCTTTTTTTCAATTCTATTACACTTAACCGGATTATAGTACGTATAAATTTTCTCGTCATTTTCATTGACACTTTGATTAACCATATGAACGGGAATAGGAGTAAAATCAGTATTATAATAAGCTTTCAAATCATTATACGTGCTCCAAAGAGAGGCAACCATAAGTGCAATTGTTACACAAGTCATAGCTATTCCGGCATAATAAAAAGCTTTATTCCAAGCTAAAGCGTCATTAGCTTTACCGTACAACTCATTGGCCTGCTCAACTTTGGTTTGATAAAGACTTGTAAGCTCATTATCTTCATCAAAACTGGTGGCATTAAGCGCCCTCTCGAAGAATGGAGTAGCTTCATTAGATAAATTTTGTCCTGCAGCCTCTAACCGAGTGGCAGCAGCTTTAAAGCAACCGCTGATGCTGATGCCCCAAGAAACGGCTGTAGCGATAACAGAAACGCCAAAAAGACTATAAAAAATTATTGAAGTAGTTGAAATGTAATCGGACATAGTCTGTACAGCATCTTTTCCACTGGATGTCTGAAGCCTAAGTGCTTCATTTGTCAACGCAACCTCACCAGAAAAAATTGTGCGGTCAACTCCTTCATAAACAGAAGTTTTTGTTTCCTTAAATGATTCCAAATTCAACTTATCAACAGCTTCCTGTATGGCTTCATCTCCATTAATACCGCAAGAAACAATTTGATACATGGTAAGAAAATTAAGACATGCTCTTTGGCCTTTCGTAAGAACCGAAACTAACGGATAAAGCATAGTTCTATCTTCGTTTTCGAGGTCATAATTTTCGTTTGTTATTAAATCAAGAAGCGTTACATCATCATTTTTTAAGGTAGCCAATATTTCATATTGAGTACCGGCAGTATACCAGTTTGCTACAGTAACATCGTCATTTTCATTTTTGAAAGCTTCGATTTTTTCCTCGGGACTCGTAAACTTCACGGGTGCATTAGAATAATCTTCAAGATATGTTTTATAATCTTCAAGTTTTGAAGCCAAGATTTTTGAATCTTCATCATACTCTGCAGAAAGCTGTTTTACTGCATCATTCGCAGTGACATCACTACTTTCCATGATATTTTCAACCATTTCATCATAGGTTTTAGCACTACTATATCTGTCAAGCCAAAGATCGTTGTTATCATCTGCTGCAAGGGCGATAATTTTTTCAATGGCAAAAATCAATTTTGAATTGCCCTGCATAAGTATAGTTGTCATATTGGCAACCTTAGATTGCCCTTTTTCAGATAAATTACTCCACTCATCTTCGGTATATTCTTCTTTAATTTTATTTAGAAGAAGGTCACCCATATATTGCTGCGTATCATCCTCGTAAATTAGATTAAGCAATTCATGAGCAGCAACAGCCGAGCCTTTATTTTTTTTGTAATTATTTCTGTATTCAGTTACTGCAATAATAAAATGATCGATAAAGGATTTTATATTATTTCCTTGTTCATCAAGAAGCATCTGATAGTCTTGAACACTGTAACCGCCCTTCATATTCATAAGCTTCATATCAGTGATAGCTTCATCGACATCCGAAGTTGTTTTATAACCGAGATAAACGGCTCTCTTTTTTGAAAACGTGTCATCTGCGCCTTCATTAAGATTATAATCAAGTACCTCATAATCATTATCTTTAAGATATGATTTCGCTTCATTATCATCATTACCATAACTAATAAAAACTTCTTTTACATATTTATCTTTTGAATACGAAGCAGCAAAAGCACAAGTGCAAGCAACAAGGCACATTGCTACAGCCAAAAAAATGCTGAGTGCGGCTTTTAATGATTTTTTAAGCATTGGCTTTTCCTCCGGTTTTATTTTTTCTCTTCTTAATGCTATAGCATATAAAATATGATACAGCCGCAACAACAACCATTACTCCTACACATATCAAAGCATAAGTTCCGTTAGAAAAAGCACTACCTGCATAAGCCATTATATCTGTGCCATAGAAAAGGTAAATGCCGTTTCTATCGTTTGAATATGTGTACCCGGCTTTTTCGTTGGTTAAATTTTGGGCAACACTTTCGCCGAACATCGAAAGAGCTGTATCTTCATCCGGAATATTACTGTCGCTGTATTGAACAAGAAATTTTGCTGTAATGGGATTGCCGGCTGATTTATCGGTTGTAGTATAGAGAGCAACCCACTGCTTACCAACATCCCCATTCAAATCGCCATAAGCTCCGAGTAGTTTTGTATTGTCAGTAACCATTTGAGCTTCTTCTCTGTTACACTTTACAGCAGTATAATATGTAAAAACTTTTTCGTTATTTTCATCTACGCCTTGATTTATCATATGCATGGGAATCGGAGTAAATTCGGTGTTATAGTAAGCTTTCAAATCTTTATAGGAACTCCATAAAGAAACGCCCATAATGATAATGGAAATTGTTGTAGTAGCAATACCAATATAGTGAAAAACATTACTCCAGTATCTTGCGTTGCCGGCATTTGCAATGGGCCCGCCAAAACACTTTTCCGCATTAGTAGATATTTCGATCTCTTCGACCTCCGTTGCAGCATGGTCAAGATTATTCACTTGATCCAAAAAAACATCCATACTGGTGCCATACTCCTCTATGACAGTTGTTTCCATTTTAGATACAGTTAATGAGTATTTAGCGGCCGATTTAAAAAATAAATTACTTGTCAAGAATGAAGCGGCAGAAGCAATAACAGAAACTCCAAAGGCTATATACAAAACCTTTGTGGCAGAAGAAATTCCACCGGAAAACCAATTTTCGTAAGAATCTTTATCAGAAGAATTTTGAAGGTTATAAGCTTCACTTGTTAACGCAACTTGGCTGCTATAAATTGAACGGTCAACACCGTCATAAATAGAAACAGAGCCATCTTCGACAGAACTAAAATCAAGCTTAGCCATTGCATTTTTTATGGAATCTTCACTGTTAATACCAAGAGATACAAGTTGATACATAGGAAGAAAATCGAGGCAAGCTCTTTGACCATCTGTTAAAACAGACACTAATGGATAAAGAAGATAGCAATCTTCATTATCTGTATCATAATCGTCACTAAAAATTAAATCTGCAAGTGAAATATCGTCATTTATCAAAAGTTTTAATGCTTCATATTGAATTCCGGCAGCATACCAAGAAGCATAATCAAAGCCATCTTTTTCATTTATGTATGCATTAATTTCTTCTTGAGTATTAGAAAACTTTACCTCCGCATCAGTGTATGTGGCAAGATATGTTTTGTAATCATCAAATTTTGATGAAATTGCTTTAGCATCTAAATCATATTCAGAAGCAAGCTTTGAAATAGCTTTGGACATATCCAAATTTTCGCTATCCATAAGTTCTTCAATCATCTCATCATATG
>CAVHYZ010000024.1:0-22942 GCA_963640495.1 Acutalibacteraceae bacterium | reverse complement strand
GGTTTCAAATATCTTCTTATTTGATTGCAGTAAATTTCAGGCACACCATAAAACGCTTCTGAAATTCCACCTACCATTGCTGCGGTTGTATCACAATCTCCACCTAATGAAATTGCATTTCTTATAGAATCCTCAAAATCTGTTGATTCAAAGAAACATTCAAGAGCTTGAGGAACAGTGCCTTGACAAGACTCATCAAAGGGATATGTGGGGCGAATTTCATCAAGCGTAAAATCAAGTTTATAATAATTATCTTCAATGTATCTTTTTATTTCTTCTTTTGAATTGCCTGTTTTAGCAAGATAAATTGCAGCCGCAATTGCTTTTGCACCTTTAATTCCCTCGGGGTGATTATGAGTTACAGCAGCACTTCTCTCGGCAAAGCTTTCTGCTTCTTCAAGGCTTTTTGCGGCAAATCCACAGGGACTGACTCTCATCGCAGAGCCATTTCCCCAGCTGTTATAAGGCTCACGGCTATCACTGAAAAGCCAATGGCCAAATCTACCGCCATAACCTGCTCCGGGATTTTCTCTGCCAATTTCCTTCATACGATCAATAAGATTCTCTTCAAAATTAAGATAATCACAAACAGAATCAAGTATTGCACAAGCAACGGCAAGCGTCATCATACTATCATCTGTCGGGAAACAATTTGGTGTTAAAAATTCAAAGTCTTTTGTTTTAATATTATCAAACTCATAAACCGAGCCTACTGTATCACCTATAATTGCACCTATCATATTTTTCTCTCTATTTAATCAATATCAAAAGGAAATGTTGTAAATGTTATTTTTGCCGTATCATTTTCATAAAGAAGTGCTATATCTCCGTTATTCAATACAGACAAACATGAATATTGGAAAGTCGAATCATTTATTTTTGCTGTTTTTACAAGCTCCATTGAGCCGTTATTTTTAACCTCAAATGTAAAGAGTTTGCCGTTAGTACGCTGCATATCCCCTGCTGTCGAACCCGTCGGGCAGGAAACAAGAATATAATTTTTACTATCATTACTGAAAGAAATTGCAGTTACCATACAGGTAGACGAGGTGTTTATATCTGTTACAACAGGCGTGCTCCATGTAAATCCATTATCGGTTTCGGTGGCATCTGCATAGCAAAGTTTGCCCGTATTATTTCGATAAAATGTGCGAACGTTGCCGTTTGGTAACTCTACAGCTTGGCTTTCACTTGATATGGTAGGTAAGTTTTCGCTTCTTTTCCAAGTTTTACCACCATCTCTTGAGTAAATAAAGGATGTGGCCTGATCCCCCCCTGTAGATGTACTTTTATAGGCAGAGAATATTAACGTTCCTTTTTTTGTGCAAAGCCCATGTCCTGGGCCTACGCCGTAAAATTCTTCGCCGTCATTTTTCAAATTTAAGAGAGTAGGGACACCAAAGCTTTCGCCACCGTCTGTTGATTTAGTTAAATACAAATATGTTGTGGGAACAACAGAAAACAAAGTTTTGCCCTTTACATAAAAAATATTACCAAGCTGTTTGCCGGTCTTATCGTAAAGATAAAAATACTCATCAATCTTATATTCTGTAGCTTTGCCATTTTTATCAAGTATAGACGAATAACCATCTTTAAATGCTTTTAAATCAACTTTATAATGATAATTAAGCCCGTAATTTTTTGAAAGCTTTAAGGTGCCGTCATCATTAAAAGCATCATCTCCTGTGGCAGCTTTAATACCTGTCCAAGAACCCAAATTACGATTTCCGGGATAAAAAGTGGTGATAAGCCAAACATTTTCCCCATCTGTTAATAAAGCCGGGTCAATAAACGCAGTGGATTTTTTATTAAATTCGTTACCGTTATCGCCTAAATAATTTGCGTCGTAGCCACACCAATTTGCTCCGTTATCATCACTATAAGCAACTATTGTGTCTAACCCACCACCATCAAGAGAATTATTGTATCTTGCATCTGCGGCAACAACGATTCTGCCGTTATTTAACGTAACGATAGCGGGTATTCTGAAATTTTCGCTCTCCCCTGTCTTACAGCTGACAAACGGTTGTTCCTTTGTTTGAACCGCAGAAGGCCTTTCGGCAACTTTAACAGGATCCAAAGCAAGTAGAATCAGCTGTAAGCTTGTTAAAAAAGCCAATATTTTTTTCATTTTGTAAATGCCCCTATCTTGAGAATATTTTACAATAATTTTATAACACATTTTCATAACAACCGCAATATGTTTATTGACATTTCAGCGGCACATGATAAAATGTAAAAAAATACAGGGGGCACATTAATGTATAACAATATCAATGAGTGGGACAGAATGACTGAAGGCAAACTTTACAATTCTTCAAGTAAGGATTTAATGAAAAATCATATTATAGGCATGACAAGATGTGATAGATTTAATAAGATTGCACTGTGGAGATATAAAACGAAACAGCGTGCCCTTGAAAAGCTCATTCCATCAGCAAAAGGCAAAGGCCTTGCAGTGTTTGCACCGTTTTACTGTGAATACGGAATAAATATTCAAGTAGGCAAAGGATGCTTCGTAAACTATAACTGCACATTTCTTGATGTATCCCCTATCACACTCGGAAATAATGTTTGGCTTGGAGCAAATGTTACTCTTGCTACGCCAAACCATCCCTTTATAGCAGAGGAACGAATTTGTGCCGATTACCCCGATGGATTTCACGACCTTGAATATTCAGCGTCAATAACAATCAAGGATAATTGCTGGATATGCTCAAGCGCTACAATATGCGGTGGTGTTACAATAGGAGAAAACAGTATAGTTGCCGCCGGTGCGGTTGTAACCCGTGATATGCCCGCAAACAGTATAATCGGCGGTGTACCGGCAAAGGTAATCCGTGAAATAGATGAAAATGACAGATTAAATGTTTGGGATACTTACTTAAAGAACGATGTTCCGATTTCAGCAAGAAAGGAATCTAAATAACATAAGTAAAAAAGCACCGCCGAAGCAGTGCTTTTTTGAATTAAAGATTAAAGAATCTGCATGCCTAAAAGACCGTTTATAACATCAGCAAGAGTGCCGAGATTAAGGCCTGAAAGGAATGTCTTTACAAGAGCGAGAATAGCTGATGCTTCCCAGTCTCCTGTTAAAAAAGTAATCTTTTGAGCAAGCTCTACGGCTGATGCTGCGATATCGGAAATTGACATATTATTTTCCTCCCATTTCTTTTTCAGTAATCATACTGTATATTTAATTTACCATCAAATCACCAAACTGTCAATGGAATCTCATGCGACAATTATGCAAATTTGCCTAAAAAGATGATTTTGTTTTATTAAATCTTGTATAAACTTATATTCTATATTATTAACTACCGACGCCATAATTTATATCTTCTTCATTCCCTCTGTACCATTTGTTGCCGGTTTCAACCTTATTTTCAAATTTTTCTTTGCTTAAAACAACATTAAACTCCGAATACTCTTTAGTATCTATATTTGTTCCCGTATCTCTAAAAGCACATGTCCCGATATATGTAACTTTTGATGGTATCAATACAAATCCCAACTTTTCGCAATATCTGAAAGCTTCCGCTCCGATATATTCAAGGTTGATGGGAAGGGAATAGTTACTTTTGCTGTTATCACCATTACTGATAATTTCATCCAAAAATGTGCATTTATAGAAGGCCCTGTCTTCAATGGTTTTCAAATTATAAGTCATTTTTACAGTTGCGAGTTTTGCTCCCGCAAAACTTTTTTCACCAATTGTTACTACAGTTTTGGGAATAGAGTAAGTGTAAACATTTGGCCAAAAATAAGATGTATTGCTTTTTATTTCATCTTTTTCAGTATATCCATATTTGTTCATAAGATACACATATCTGTTTACAGGGTAACAAATAAGGATTGTTTGCTCCTTGTCATAAAGCACGCCCTCATCATCACTGTATGCTGTGTTATTTTCATCCACAACAATTCGTTCGAGGCTTGAGCACTCATAAAATGCGGTTTCACCTATTTTTTTTACCGACTCACCTATATTGATTGTTTTAAGATACTTATTACTACCGAATGCATGGGAAGAAACAGCATTTACAGGCTTGTCTTTGTTTCCGTTCACATAGTCAACGTTAAGCTCTGTCACGCCTTTTTTATCAAAATATTTTATAAGCTTGTAACCGTCACCGTTTTTTATATATTTACAGTTACTTCCAAAAAACCAATAGCAAACAAAAGCAATTAAAATAGCTGCAACTGTTACAAGCATTACATCTTTTATTATTTCTTTTTTGAATTTTTTAGATTTTTCTTCAAACATAAGCTCACTTCCTTTAATCATATTATATATAAAAAATTTGAACAAATCAACATTGAAAGAATTTCATTTTTGTATAATTTGTGTTATAATATGCAAAACTTCAAAAAGGGTAACCAAAATGTCTGTTATAAAAGAATTTGAATGTAAAAGAGAAAAGTTAATCATAAGAGGAACTGAATTTTTGCCCGACAATTATGAAAGCAAAAAATACCCAATTATGGTAATCTGTCACGAGCTTCAGGCAAACCGCAAAACAGTATGCTCTTACGCAAAAGTGTTCGCAAAAGAAGGATACGCCGTTTTCACCTTTGATTTTTGCGGAGGAAGCAATACAAGCGCAAGCGAAGGTAAGACAACCGATATGTCCGTAATATCCGAAATGAAAGATTTGAAGGCAGTTATAAATTATGCTGAATCATTAAATTGTACATTAAAAGATAATATTGTACTTATGGGGGGCAGTCAAGGTGGATTTGTAAGTGCCTATGTGGCTGCGGAGCTAAAGGATAAAGTAAAACACCTGATTTTGCTTTACCCGGCCTTTTGTATTCCTCACGATGTAAAAAACGGATATTTAATGCAAGTTCATTTTGATTCAAAGAATCCGCCCGAAAAAGTGAATTGCGGGTGGAATACGTGGCTTGGAAAAGCTTATATCACCGATGCAATCAATTTGGATTTTGAAAAAGATATTACAAATTACAAAGGTGATGTTCTTTTACTTCATGGGAATGCAGATTCACTTGTGGATTATGACTATTCTTTTAGAGCATACAAGGCTTATAAATCCGCCGGTGCAAAAGCAGAATACCACATAATTGACGGAGCAGATCATATATTCAGAACAAAAGAACATTTTGATATTGCCGTAAATTACATAAAAGAGTTTTTAAAAAGATAATAATGCCATAGCTTATCAAAATCATAAGCTATGGCTATTTTTAATTATTGAATTTTATCAAGAATCTGTCTTGCAACAAAAATTCCGCTTGCAGAGGCATGCGAAAGAGAGTGAGTGACACCGCTGCCATCACCTATAATATAAAGGCCGGGGTAAGAGGCTTCAAGATTTTCATTAACCTTAACCTCCATATTGTAAAACTTAACCTCAACGCCATAAAGAAGCGTATCATCATTGGCGGTGCCCGGTGCAATTTTATCAAGAGCATAAATCATTTCTATTATGCCGTCAAGAATTCTCTTTGGAAGAACGAGGCTCAAATCGCCGGGAGTTGCCTTGAGAGTAGGCCTTACGGTACCCTCTTCTATACGGCTGACAGTGCTACGGCGACCTCTTTCAAGATCTCCGAATCTTTGAACAATAACACCACCGCCAAGCATATTTGAAAGGCGAGAAATGCTTTCACCGTATTCATTACTGTTTTCAAAGGGATATGAAAAATGCTTGCCTACAAGGAGAGCAAAGTTTGTGTTATCCGTCTGCATTGCAGGATCCTCATAGCTATGACCGTTTACGGTAATGATTCCGTTTGTATTTTCATTAACAACCGCACCATGGGGATTCATGCAGAATGTACGAACTCTATCTTCAAACTTCTGTGTTCTGTAAACAATTTTGCCCTCATAAAGCTCTTTTGTAATATCTTCAAATACAACTGCAGGAAGTTCTACTCTGACACCTAAATCAACACGATTTGACTCAGTGGGAATATTCAAATCCTCGCAAACAGTCTGCATCCATTTGCTGCCGCTTCTGCCAACGGAAATAATACAATATTTTGCAGTTGCCGAGCCGTCTTTATGGAACACCTCATAACCGTCTTCAAGTTTTTTTATGGATATAACGGGAGTCATAAAATAAAAATCAATTACATCTTTCATTTGACTATAAAGATTTTCAAGAACAACGTAGTTTTTATCGGTGCCCAAATGGCGAACGGAAGCATCAAGAAGAGTAAGCTTATTTTCAATACATTTCTTTTTGAATGATGTGCCGGCCGTGGAATAAAGCTTTGTGCCCTCCCCGCCGTTTGCCATATTGATGGTATCAACATACTTCATAAGGTCAATGGCTTTTTCTCTGCCTATATATTCATAAAGAGTGCCGCCAAAATCATTTGTAATATTATATTTACCATCTGAAAAAGCACCTGCACCACCGAATCCACTCATAATTGAGCAGGTTTTGCAGCTGATACAGCTCTTTACCTTATCACCGTCAATAGGACATTTACGTTTCGAAAGTGCATTGCCCGCCTCGAAAACAGCAATTTTGATATTGGGATTTTTCTTAATCATTTCATAAGCGGAATAAATACCGCCGGGGCCTGCTCCGATAATGATTACATCATATTTTTTCATATTAATCCTTCTTATACTAAAAGTTTTTGTCCGCAAAAAACCGCAAACAGTTAAATTAATCTCTCAGATTACAAATAACCATTTACGGTAAACAGCATCTTAATACGATATTGATTATATAATATATACTTTATTTTGTCAAGAATTGAAATATAATTACTCAAAGTAATAAAACATTTGTCACTTTATTGTATTAACGCACTAAAACAGTACAATAAATTTGTTGACATTTAACATAATTTTTTAATTTATTGACAACAATATATAATAATGATAAAATACACTATAATCAGTAAAAAAGCTATGACGAAAAAGAGTAAATTATCAAGACTTGTTCAGAGAAATGCCGGGTGGTGCAAGGCATTGCAAGAAAGGTAATCGAATACATTTCCGAGCTGTACTGCTGAAAGCAATGTTGTTATTAGGCGGTATCGGGTGCGCCCGTTAAAGCGTGTGCAGTTCACCTGCCGTAAGGCCGCTTAGTCGGTAAATTGAGGTGGTACCGCGGGTTAAATTTACCCGCCCTCAGAGCAAACGGGCTCCGAGGGCTTATTTTATGCTCTTCGAGCAAAGGAGGATAAAAATGATTATTACTGATTTACTTGAAAGAAATGCTCGCCTTTATAAGAACGAAACAGCTCTTGTAGAACTCAACCCTACAGATGAGCGTGACAGAGCAAAAACATGGCGCGAGGCTTCACTAATTGAAACTGCTAAAGCAGGTGTTCCCTATCGCAGAGAGATCACCTGGTCGGAATTTGATACAAAGGCAAACAGATTTGCAAATCTTTTGCTAAGCAGAAGCATACAAAGAGGCACAAAAGTAGGTATTTTGCTTATGAACTGCATTGAATGGCTGCCCATTTATTTTGGTATTCTTAAAGCAGGATGCATTGCCGTTCCCCTTAATTTCAGATATGCCTCTGATGAAATTCAATACTGCGTTGACCTTGCGGATATTGAGGTGCTTGTATTCGGCGAAGAATTTATAAGCAGACTTGACAGCATTCACAGTCACATGCCTAAAATCAACGAATTATTTTATATTGGTAATAATACTCCCGAATATGCAGAAAACTGTTGGGAGCTGATAAATTTCTGTTCTTCAGTGGCACCACCCATTGAAATAAACGAAAATGATTATGCCGCAATTTATTTTTCATCCGGCACAACAGGATTTCCAAAGGCTATTTTGCACGACCACAGAGGTCTTTACAGTACTTGCCTTACAGAGCAACATGCACATGGGCAAACAAGGGACGATGTATTCCTTTGCATACCTCCACTTTACCATACAGGAGCAAAAATGCACTGGTTCGGCTCTTTGATTTCAGGCAGCAGAGCAGTAATTTTAAGAGGAGTTAAACCGGAGTGGATTCTACGTGCTGTTACCGAGGAAAAGTGTACAATAGTTTGGTTGCTTGTTCCTTGGGCACAAGATATTCTTGATGCCATTGACGGCGGCAAAATAGATTTAAACCATTATCTCTACGATCAATGGAGACTCATGCACATTGGTGCTCAACCTGTTCCGCCCAGCCTTATTCGCAGATGGAAAAAGTATTTTCCAAACCATCAATATGATACAAACTACGGCCTTTCGGAATCGTTAGGACCCGGCTGTGTTCACTTAGGCGTTGAAAATATAGACAAAGTTGGAGCAATCGGAATTCCGGGCTATCAGTGGGAAGCTAAGGTAGTTGACGAAAATGATAATTCTGTTCCCGTAGGTGAAGTCGGTGAGCTTTGTGTAAAAGGTCCCGGAGTTATGAAATGTTACTACAAAAATCCCGATGCCACAGATGAAATACTTAAAGGAGAGTGGCTTTACACCGGTGATATGGCAGTACAAGATAAAGACGGATTTTACACTCTTATAGATCGCAAAAAAGATGTTATAATAAGTGGTGGTGAAAATATTTATCCTGTTCAGATTGAAGCATTTCTCAGAAAAAATGATAAAATCAAGGATGTAGGCGTTATAGGTCTTCCCGATAAGCGTCTTGGAGAGATCACCGCAGCTATAATCGAAATCAAGGATGGTATGGCCTGCACAGAAGAAGAAATCAACGAATTTTGTCAGGAACTTCCAAGATACAAGAGACCGCGTAAAATTATATTTGCAGAAGTTCCACGTAACCCAACCGGTAAAATTGAAAAGCCTAAACTTCGTGAAATATATTGTCACGGCAGGCTTGTTGAAGAGCAAAACAGAAGCTAATTATTTTAAGGAAGAGTTGATACATATATGAAAAAACTTATGCTTGGCAACGAA
This sequence comes from Acutalibacteraceae bacterium, assembly GCA_963640495.1. Taxonomy (GTDB): domain Bacteria; phylum Bacillota; class Clostridia; order Oscillospirales; family Acutalibacteraceae; genus CAG-177. The sequence continues at coordinate 14,078 of CAVHYZ010000024.1, read as the reverse complement.
GCATTTGCAAGAGGCCTTTATGAGGCCGGCTGTGGCTTCGTTTCATCCTATCCCGGTACCCCAAGTACCGAAATCACCGAATGTGCTGCTAAATATTCTGAAATTTATGCTGAATGGGCACCCAATGAAAAAGTTGCCATGGAAAGTGCTTTTGGTGCATCTCTCAGTGGAAGAAGAAGCTTTTGCGGTATGAAACACGTTGGCCTTAATGTTGCCGCAGACCCACTTTTCACTATTTCATACACAGGCGTTAATGCAGGTATGATTATTGCCGTTGCGGACGATGCAGGTATGCACTCATCGCAAAACGAGCAAGACAGCCGTCACTATGCTATAGCTGCTAAACTTCCGATGCTTGAGCCATCAGACAGTGCCGAGGCGCTTAACTTTGCAAAACTTGCTTATGAACTCAGCGAAAAATACGATACACCTGTCATTATGAAAATGTGCACAAGAGTTGCACACTCTCAAAGTATTGTAGAGACAGGCGAAAGAAAAGAACTTGAGCCAAAACCATACGAAAAGAATATCGCTAAATATGTTATGATGCCCGGCAACGCAAAGAAAAGACATCCTATTGTTGAGGAAAGAACAGCCGCTCTCACCGAGCTTGCAGAAACTATTGATATTAACAGAATTGAAGAAGGCTCTGACAATTCAATAGGTATTATAACTTCCTCAACCTCATATCAATATGCAAAAGAGGTATTTGGTGACAAGCATCCAATTCTTAAACTTGGCATGATAAATCCTCTTCCGGTTAAGAAAATCAAGGACTTTGCCGAAAAAGTTAATAAAGTTGTAATCATCGAAGAACTTGACGATATTATTGAAACACATTGTAAAAAAATCGGCGTTGAATGTGTAGGCAAAGAACTTTTCGGATTTATTGGTGAATTCAGTCAAAATTACATTGCCGAAAAAATGGGCTTGAATACACCTAAATGTAAAGCACTTGATGAAGCTATCCCCGGCAGACCTCCTGTTATGTGTGCAGGTTGCCCTCACAGAGGACTTTTCTACACTCTTAAGAAAAATAAAGTAAATTCCATTGCTGATATAGGCTGCTACACTCTTGGTGCAGTTGCTCCTTTAAGTGCAGTTGATACCGTTATTTGTATGGGCGCATCTGTTTCCGGCCTCCACGGCTTTAACAAACTTGCAGGAAAAGAAAACGAAAGCAAGAGTGTTGCTGTTATCGGTGATTCAACATTTATGCACAGTGGTATAACAGGACTTGTAAATATTGCTTATAACGAGAGTAATTCAACGGTTATCATTCTTGATAACTCCATTACAGGTATGACCGGTCATCAGCAAAACCCAACCACAGGCTACAATCTTAAAGGTGACCCTTGCACAAAGATTAACCTTGAAGAACTTTGCAAGAGTATCGGTATTAAGAGAGTAAGAGTAGTTGACCCATATAATCTTAAAGAATGTGACACTGCTCTTAAAGAAGAGCTTGCAGCAGAAGAGCCTTCCGTTATTATTTCACGCAGGCCTTGTGCTTTGCTTAAATATGTTAAGCACCCCGGCCCAATTCAGTGCCATCAAGATAAGTGCATAGGATGTAAATCATGCATGAAAATAGGCTGCCCTGCAATTTCGATAGTAAATGGTAAAGCTGTTATAGATAGCACTCTTTGCACAGGCTGCGGCGTTTGTGAGCAGCTCTGCCCAAAAGATGCATTAGGAAAGTAAGGAGGAAAAACCATGAAAACCAAAAACATTATGATTGTAGGCGTTGGCGGTCAGGGTACACTTCTTGCCTCCAAGCTTCTCGGACGAATTCTTTTAACTAAAGGTTACGATGTTAAAGTAAGCGAAGTTCACGGAATGAGCCAGCGCGGCGGCAGCGTTGTAACTTATGTAAGATACGGTGATAAAGTATACTCCCCAATTATAGATAAAGGTGAAGCAGATTTAATTCTTTCATTTGAACTTCTTGAGGCAGCAAGATGGGTTGAGTACCTTGCTGAAGGCGGAAGAATTATAACTAACACTCAGCAAACAAATCCGATGCCTGTTATTACAGGTGCAGCAGAATATCCTGCAAGTCTTGACGAAAAAATCAAAGCTCTCGACATTAACGCTGACTGTTTTGATGCTCTTAGCCTTGCGGAAGAAGCGGGCTCTGCAAAAGCAGTTAACCTTGTGCTTCTCGGCAAGCTGTCAAATTACTATGATTTCACTGAGGAAGAGTGGATGCAAGCTATTGAAGCATCTGTACCTCCGAAATTTCTTGAAATCAATAAAAAAGCATTTATGCTTGGAAAAGCCGCAAAATAGAAAAGGAGGAATCCACGGTGTCCAATTATTTTCAAAAAGAATTAGAAACAATGCCTGTTGAGGAAATTAAAAAGTTACAAAATGAAAAATTTCTTAAACAGATGAAACATGTGTGGAACGATTGCCCTGACTACCGTAAAAAGATGGATGAGGCAGGAGTTACCCTTGAAGATATCAAGAGTATCGATGATATTTACAAATTACCATTTGTAAGCAAAGATGACTTGAGAGAACATTATCCTTACGCTATGCTTGCCAGACCCCTTACTGACTGTGTAAGAATTCAATCCACATCCGGCACAACCGGCAAAAGAGTTATAGCATATTATACGCAACACGACCTTGACCTTTGGGAAGACTGCTGTGCAAGAGCAATCGTAGCGGCAGGTGGAACAAAAGATGATGTTGTTCACGTTTCATACGGTTATGGACTTTTTACCGGTGGCCCCGGCCTTAACGGTGGTTCACACAAGCTCGGTTCTCTTACACTTCCAATGAGTTCCGGCAACACTGACAGACAACTTCAGTTTATGACCGACCTTGGCTCTACGATTCTTTGCTGTACTCCTTCATACGCTGCATATCTCGGTGAAAGCATTAAAGAAAGAGGCATTAAAGATCAAATCAAGCTTAAAGCCGGAATTTTCGGTGCAGAGGCTTGGAGCGAAGAAATGAGGAAAGATATTGAAGCTTCCCTCGGTATCAAAGCTTATGATATTTACGGCCTTACAGAAATCAGCGGCCCGGGTGTATCTTTTGAGTGTGAAGAGCAAACAGGTATGCACATAAATGAAGATCATTTCTATGCTGAAATAATTGACCCGGACACAGGCAAAGTTCTTCCTGAAGGAGAGCAAGGCGAGCTTGTATTTACCTGCCTTGACAAAGAAGCTTTTCCTGTTATCAGATACAGGACAAAAGATATCTGCGTGCTTACCAGAAAGAAGTGCTCATGCGGCCGCACTTTCATTAAGATGGTTAAGCCTAGAGGCAGAAGCGATGATATGCTTATTGTAAAAGGCGTTAACGTATTCCCCTCACAAATTGAATCTGTTTTAATAGCACAGGGTTATCAGGCAAACTATCAAATCATTGTTGACAGAGTTAACAATTCAGATACTCTTGATGTTAACATTGAAATGACCCCAGAAAAATTCACCGACAATCTTGGTGTAGTTGCCGAAATGGAAAAAGAGCTTACACTTGCTCTTAAATCTATGTTGGGTATTTATGCTAAAGTTCATCTTGTTGCTCCTAAAACAATTACAAGAAGTGAAGGCAAGGCCGTAAGAGTTATTGACAACAGAAAAATATAAGGAGGAAACCACTATGACAGTTAAGCAGATTTCCATATTCCTCGAAAATAAAATGGGTCAACTTCAAGACCTTACAGAATTACTTGCTGAAGCAAAAGTTAATCTTATTGCTCTTAACATTGCTGAAACAAAAGACTACGGTATTGTAAGAATAATTGCCGATGACGTTGCTCTTGCAACAGATTCACTCATTGGCGCAGGCTATGTAATTTCAGTTAATGACGTTCAGGAAATAGCAGTAAAAAATGAGGTTGGCAGTCTTAACAGCGCCCTCAAAAAAATTGCTGATGCTGGTGTAAGCATTGAATATATGTATTCTATCTTTGGTGATAATGACAATCTTTCAAAGATGATATTTAAGGTTGACAAGCCCGAAAATTTCCCTGAATTCTAAAAACATATATTTAAAGCCATGTTATTAGAATATTTTTTCTTTTAACATAGCTTTTTTAATTTTTTGAAACATTTTTCAAAAAAAATCGTACTTATATGTTAAATGGGCGTATTCATGCATATATATTGTTCAAAAGTTAAATAATTTTTAATTTTTCTCATTATGTTTGACCTTTATGTATTATTGTGTTAGAATATACCCAAATATAGAAATTTTGGAGGACTAAAAAATGAAAAATTTCAAACGTGTTCTCGCTCTTGTTCTTTCAGTTCTTCTTATATTAGGTACAATTGCAGTAGTTTTTGCCGCTGATGTAACTACTTCTGAATCTGAAGACAACAACAGCATTAATACAGCAACCGCAATTTCTTCACCTACCGGTGGAGCGGCAGGAAGCCTCTCTTCAGCTGACGATGTGGACTATTTTTCTTTTACTCAAAAAGCTACCGGCTTCATTCAATTCGAGTTCACTCATGACATAAAAGATGGTGAAGATAAAAACTATTTTGATGTTGAAGTACTTAAGGCAGGTGAAAGCAGCATTGTAAAGCTCACTGCAACAGGCACAAACACCACCACAAAATCATCAACTGTATCTCTTGCAGAAGGACAATATTATATTAAAGTATCCTGCCCTGAAGGATATAACTACGCAACAAATAATTACACCGTTAAAGCTGTTTCTGTTTCATCAACAACGGATACAGAGATTGAGTCTAATGATGATGTATATTCAGCAAACTCCGTTGCTATCAACAAGAGATATATGGGCACAATAGATGCAAGCGATGTGGATTATTATTCATTTACAGTATCTAAAGGCTATATTTCAATTCTTCTCCTTAATGGCAGCGAAATATTAAGTGGCTCTAATGATTCTAATTTCAAGGTTACAATTTGGCAATTTGAGAAAAAAACAACTCCTTCTCTTAACAAAATTTGTACCATTGAAATAGATGAAAATGATACTGCAACCGCTAATGACAAAAAAACTCATCATTACATTCAAAGCCCATATATAGGTGTTGATGCAGGCACATATTATATTGAGGTTATAGGCACAAATGGAGCAACAGGTACATACGGAATTGAAGTGTATTCAAAAAAGAATGAAAATATCGAATCCGAATACAATAATAGTAAAGATTACGCAGACAAAATCAATAACGGTGCTTATTTACTCGGCTCAACCTCTGCATCAGACGATGTTGATTTCTTTAAAATAACTACTACCTCAAGTGAAAGCTCAACCATAAAAGTTGAAAAAGCTCTTTCCTCACAAACTCTTACAGGCTCATGGACTGTTGAACTTCTTGACAGTAAAGGAGACAGACTTGATTCAAAAACTGTTACAGATAAAACAGCAGTTGAATTTTCTCTTGCCGATAAAAAGGCAGGAACTTACTACATTGAAATAATTTCTTCCGGAGATAACGGTGCTCTTTATAAAATTTCCGCAACTAAGGTTGACCCCAAAAAGGACAGTTCAAGTTCAAGTTCAAGTGGTAATAGCTGGGACAATCTTTGGGCAACAATTGGAAAAATGGACTGGGGTTCATGGTGGAACAAAAACTTCTCATTCCTTTCAAAGATTGACTGGCAAACAACAATTACTCAGCTTCTTAAAGGTTCATTTGGTACAATTATTAAGTATTTCCTCTCTAATTTAACAAAGTAAGCTATAAATGAAAACTCCCTGAAAGAAATTTCAGGGAGTTTTTTACTTTCATTTCAACTATTAAAAGTTGGAATTATCAATATTATCATATATATATTCATCTTGTGCACTTGTCTTTTTTACAAGTATAACAGCACGCAAAAACATAAAAGCAACAAAGGTGAAGAATATCAACCCGAGTGAATCGTGCTCAAGAGTAGTCAAGAAATCATAGGTGCCATGCATAAAGACTGCAAGCAATAAGGATTTAACTCGTGCAACCTTTGATCTTTCATACTCTCCTTTTACCTCATAAATCTTTGCTGTACCATACCAAACGCCCATAAACACGCCGAAACACGCATGGCCCGGCACTGCAGTAACTGCTCTGACAAGAGCTGTAGAAAAGCCGTAAGAAGCAACATACCCTATGTTTTCCCATAAAGCGAAGCCAAGGGAAACAAATGTTGCATAAACAACGCCATCATAACGGCAATTGAAATTTCTGTTTTTCCATGTTCTGCTTTTCAAAAGAACATATTTTGAGCCTTCCTCGGAAAGGGCGACCACGCCAAAATACATTATTATATTATAAATTGTCGAACCTTCTGCAAAATACATTGAGAGAATTGTTTTGCCCAAGGTTTCAAGCGCAACTGCCACCGAGGTTGAAAAAATACCGATAATAATTAAGGATAAAAGAAGCCCAATAGGCTCTTTTTCTATTCTGTCAGCTTTATAAATCTTCACAAGCAGAAAAACAGCAGGAATTATTGCTGAAATTGACAGAATAGGATTCATAGCCAATAAATGCATATTATCACTTACTCTTTATATATTGTACCGCCAAAACTATCAATTCCGACAAATACCGGAAAATCTTTCAGCACCAATCTTTTAACACTTTCAGGGCCTAACTCTTTAAACGCAATTTCTTTACACTCTGTTATACAGCTTGCATAAAGAGCGCCAGCTCCGCCTATTGCACAAAAATAAACAGCTTTGTTACGAATAATTGCTTGCCGTACTTCTTCATTTCTGCCACCTTTGCCTATCATAGCCGTTAAGCCGAGGTCAAGCAAACGAGGAGAAAAAGGATCCATTCTGCCACTGGTTGTAGGCCCACAACTGCCTATAGGCTTTCCATCAGGAGCGGGAGTGGGGCCTGCAAAATAAATGCAAGCACCTTTCAATTCGTAGGGCAACTCTCCACCATTATCAAGAATTGAAAATATTTTTTTGTGGGCGGCATCCCTTGATGCATAACAAACACCACTTAATATGGCTCTGTCCCCTGCTCTTAGCTTTGGAATTTCAGAGCGGATATTGGCAAGATCTATATTATATGTAGCCATATCAGTCACCTCTAAGTTCGCCTGCATATTTTGATAAATTATTAAGCAGTGACTCAACGCCGGATTGAACAGAATCAAGCGAATAATTTAGATTACTTTGAGCTGTTTTCACTCTTACATTTGCATCATTTATTTCAGAAGAAGCAGAAGAAATTGCATTATTTGCTTTTGCTAAAATCTGTGCTGCTGATTCTTTTGCCGCTGCTACAAGGCTGTCTGCATATTTCATTGCATCTTTTATAACAGCATTCGCTTTATCACCTGAGAGCTGATTATAATCATTAACAAGTTCATTATACTTAGTTTCGGCATCTGCAAGAGCAACATTTGCTTTTTGAGCATCCGCATTCTTTTCTTCAAGCTTAACAGAATACTCTGCGTTTATTGCTGCAAGAGAATTATTTTTATTTTGCAAGTCTTCTGTTATCTTGCTCTGCTCATCGTATTTTGCTTTAAGCAAATTAAATTCTTTTTTCAGCTCATCCATCTCAGATGATACTTTTTCTTTTGATTTAAGTTCATCTTTCAAAGAGCAATTTTCTTTTTGAATTTGCTCAATATAATCTATTACATCACTCTTTTTGAATCCACCGAAAAGAGTCTTTTTAAGTACTGCGTCACTGCTCATGTTAAATTCCTTATTTCTTCATTGAGATAGCCTGTTTTGCTTTAGCAACTATACCTGCGGCATCAAGGCCGAAAATATGGAGAAGCTCAACAGCCGGGCCGGACTTACCGAATTTATCATTAACGCCAAGTCTGACAACAGGTACAGGATTGCCGCTTTCACAAATTGCTTCACAAACTGCACTACCGAGCCCACCGATAATATTATGCTCTTCTGCCGTAACTATACAGCCTGTTTTTGATGCAGAACGACAAATTGTTTCTACATCAAGAGGTTTTATAGTATGAACATTGATAATTTCGGCATCGATGCCTTCTGCAGTAAGACTTTTTGCAGCTTCAACAGCTTCGTTTACGAGAAGGCCCGTTGCACAAATTGTAACATCCTTGCCTTCTTTAATTGTTACAGCCTTACCCCATTCAAACTTATAATTTTCATCAAAAATGCATGGAACGGCAAGGCGGCCGAATCTCATATAAACAGGGCCAACATACTCTGCAGCAGCAAGAACCGCAGCTCTTGCCTCAATCGCATCGGCAGGATTAATAATAGTCATACCGGGAATAGTTCTCATAAGGCCAATATCTTCGCAGCACTGATGGCTTGCACCGTCTTCGCCAACAGAAATACCAGCATGAGTAGCACCGATTTTAACATTAAGATGAGGGTAACCTATTGAATTTCTAACCTGCTCAAAAGCTCTGCCGGCAGCAAACATTGCAAAAGTGCTTGCAAATACAGTGTAACCGGTGGTTGAAAGGCCTGCGGCTACGCCCATCATATTTGCCTCTGAAATACCTGTATCTATAAATCTATCAGGGTATGCTTTCTTAAACATGCCTGTTTTAGTGGCAGCAGCAAGGTCAGCGTCAAGAACAACAACGTTGTCATTTATTGCACCAAGTTCAACAAGAGCTTTACCATAAGCTTCACGGGTAGCCATTTTAATTACATCAGCCATTTTTCTTCACCTGTCCTTTCTTATGCTTCAAGCTCTTTAAGAGCTGCGTTAAGTTCTGCCATGGCCTGCTCATATTGCTCTTGATTTGGAGCTGAGCCGTGCCAACTACAAACATTTTCCATATAAGAAACGCCCTTGCCCTTTATGCTCTTTGCAATAATGCAAGTGGGTTTGCCCTTAAATTCTTTTGCTGCATTAAATGCAGCATCAATTTCATCAAAGGAATGAGCGTCTATTTCAATAACATTCCAACCGAATGCTTTGAATTTTTCGTTGATGGGATATACAGAGTTTACATCTGCACATGTGCCGTCAATTTGAAGATTATTATTGTCAACAACTGCAACAAGATTATCAAGCCCCTTTGCAGAAGCGTACATTGCAGCCTCCCAAACCTGTCCTTCTTGAATTTCTCCGTCACCGAGAATTGTATATACTCTGAAATCTTTTTTTGAAAGTTTTGCGCCGAGTGCCATGCCACAAGCAGCTGAAATACCTTGGCCAAGAGATCCGGAGCTCATATCAACACCGGGAGTGTATTGGATACTGGGGTGACCCTGAAGTTTTGAATCACTCTTTCTGAGAGTTTTTATCCACTCCTCAGGGAAGAAACCTTTAAGCGCAAGCACAGCATAAAGTGCGGGGGCAGCATGGCCTTTGGAAAGAACAAATCTGTCTCTTTCGGGGCTCTTTTCATCGGCAGGATTTACACTCATGTGGTTAAAATACAGGTAAGTGATGATGTCAACACAAGAAAGTGATCCGCCCGGATGGCCGGACTTTGCATTGAATACACCTTCAATAATACCCATTCTGGCTTTACAAGCGTCGATTTTTAACTGTTTTTTTACAACTGCGTCCATTGCAGCCACCTCCTGAATTTATGATTTTTTGATAATGTTTTTCTCAAGATAGTTAAGGAAATCAGCAACTGCGCCTTCATTACAGTGACAAGCCACATAATCGGCAATCGCCTTCATTGCATTTGGTGCCTGTCCGCAACAAGCTGATACTCCTACTGCTTTAAGCATTTTGAGATCGTTATAATAATCACCTATGGCGGCGGTATTCTTTTTATCTAAGCCTAACATTTCCGCAAGTTTTAAAACTGCTGAGCCTTTATTTACTCCCTTCGGCAAAAGTTCAAATGAAACAAATGAAGTATCAACAAGGTCAAATTCTCTATCCTCAAGCTTTGCGAAAACCTTTTTTGCCTTTTTAACTCTCCACCATGGACCGTTAATAATTACTTTACCCCAATTTTCCTTTGGCACCTTATTTATATCGGGTGAATACCTATGTGTGAGTCTGTCAATTATTACATAAAATACGCTCCAAAGTCCGCCTCCGGAAATATATAGCATATCTTTTGTAAAGACAACTGCATCAAGAGTGGGATATTTCTTTTTAAGCATACAAATCTGCTCTATTGTTTTTTCACTCATAGATGAAAATTGAATATATTCTTTATTTGAAAAATCATAGATACCTGCCCCGTTTGTTACAATACCGGGTGTTGAAATCGGCAAGTTTCTATAATGGCGATACATTGATTGAGGATTACGGCTTGAAGCCAATGTAAAATTTCCGCCTTTATTTACAAAATCTGTAATGGCTTCAAGATTGCATTTCGGCAACTTTCTCTTTTTATTGTTGAGAGTGCCGTCAATATCTGATGCAACCAGCCAATCAGAGTATGGTTTATCTTCTATCATTTGATCCTCCTTAAAAAGTCGGTAAAGTAATCCGGTAACGGAGCCTCAAGTCTGATTCTTTCACCTGTAGCAGGATGAGTAAATCCTAATACAGCTGCATGAAGGCACTGACCGTTAAGGTAAGTAACTCCATTCTTTGGCCCGTACACCATATCACCGGCAACCGGATGGCCAATATATGCCATATGAACTCTAATTTGATGAGTTCGTCCGGTTTCAAGGATACACTTTATAAAAGTGAAATTACTATATTCGTCTATTATTTCATAGTGTGTTACCGCATTTTTTGAATTTTTATCGGTAACGCACATTTTCTTTCTGTCTAATGGATTTCTGCCTATGGGAGCATTAATTACGCCCTTATAATCTTTTAATTTGCCATGAACAACAGCTCTATATTCTCTGTCTAAAGAATGTTCTCGGATCTGTTCCGACAATGAAATATGGGCTGCATCATTTTTTGCTACTATTAAAAGCCCGCTGGTATCTTTATCTATTCTGTGAACAATGCCCGGCCTAATAACACCATTTATTCCGGATAAATTACCATCACAATGATACAAAAGTGCATTAACAAGAGTGCCGGAATAATTTCCCGGTGCCGGATGAACAACCATTCCTCTCGGTTTATTTACAACGAGCAAATCATTATCCTCATATATAATATCAAGAGGAATATTCTCTTTTTCAACAGAGAGCTTCGTAGGTTCGCTTACAACAAATTCAATTTCGTCCCCGTTTTTCGGTTTAAAACTTTTATTAATAGTCTTATTATTACACTTAACAAGCCCATCTGACAACAAACCTTGAATAAATGAACGAGAATAACCATCAAGAACATAGGAGAGGATTTTATCAATTCTCTCCTGTGAAAAAGATTCATCAACAAGGAAGGAAATAGGTTCATTATATTCAAATGAGCTTATTGGTTCAATCATTTTTTTGCCTTAATTTCTTTCTTTTCTTTTATAAGTTCATATATCTCATAGCCGATAAGCATAAAAGCCCCGACGGTTATAAAAATATCTGCCACATTAAAAACAGCAAAATTCATAAATAGCGGTTCTATAAAATCCACCACAAATCCTTCTGCTATACGATCTATGGCATTGCCAATACCGCCTGATATAATGAGTATTAGGCATGCGGAAGCAAATTTTGATTTTACTTTGCGTGTAAGGAGCATAAACAGGCACAGAAAAATAACCAGCACTGTAAAAACGGCAAGCACAACCGTATTATCCGAAAAAGCACTGAATGCGGCTCCGGTATTCTCTGTATATCTAAGCTGAAAGGCACCAAAAAGAAATTTAATGGGCTTTTCTCCTTTTATACTATTAACCACTACAATCTTGCTTACTCTGTCAAGACCGACAAGGACGGCAATTATAATAATCGAAATAAATTGAAACATAAATTATTAATCAAAAAGGCTATCGAAGAGAGATGTGATATCGTCATCGTCATCTGCATCATCTGATTCATCTATTCCAAGGCTGTTGAAAAGATCATCAATCTCTTCATTATCTGACTTTTCGTTTTCTGTGGGAGTTTCAGGCTTCATTTGAGCAACAGGAGCTGATAAAGGAATGTCAAGGTCATCAACATCCTCGTCATTTGAAACTTGGTTAAAATCGGGCACGAAGCTATCAAGATTATCTGCAAAATCTACTGCAGGAGCTTGTTCGCCTTCATCGAAAAGGTCAAAAAGATCATCAAGATCTTCATCATCGTCAATTTTCGCTTCCTCAGCAGCAGGAGCAACAGGCTCAGCCTCAACTGTAGGAATTTCAGGAATAGAAGGTGTTTCTCCTTTTTCATCCGGTATAGAAGAAATCACCGGGATTTCAGGTTTCTTTTCTTCAACAGCTACAGTTTCTTCCTTCTTTTCCTCTGCAACAAAACTTGCAACTTGCGGAATAGTAACCTTACCGTTGCAAAGATCTATAACCATCGATTTAAATTTTTCCATTTCAGTTCTGACTTTTTCAAGCTCGGCACTGTAAAAATTATACTCTTTTTTACTTTCTCCGATTATGGCATCGCCTTCTTTATTGGCTGAGCCGATAATTTCAGCGGCTTTAGCTTTGGCAGAATCAACAACTTTATCTGCTTCATGCTGAGCTCTTTCCTTGAGAGAAGCAACAGCTGTTCTTGCGTTATTTACAATATCACCTGCTTGAATTCTTGCAGCCTCTGCAAGATCGGAAGCTTGTTTCTCTGCGCTATTTGAAATAGCCTTCGCTTTTGCCTGTGCATCAGAAAGAAGAGCTGATGCCTTGCTGTCCGCAGATTTTGTGACACTATCTGCCATCTTATGAGCATCAAGGAGAGCACTTTTAATAGCCTCTTCATCTTTACGATAATTTTCTACTTTTTCAGCAAGAATGCTAATCTTTTTTACAAGAGCAGCATTTTCATCATATGCCGATTTGTAAGCTGAAGCAACTTCTTTAACGAAAGCATCAACTTCCTCGGCACTGTATGTTCCCGCACTTACAGGAGTAAATTTAACATTTGAAATTTGTTCCGGTCTAATCATTTGCGACACCTGACCTCTCTATTAATATTGTTCTTCTGAACCGATAAGATCTTCACCGAGCTCACCGGTAACAGGAACATTGTTAGGAGTGATTATATAAGCTCTGCCGGCAACTTTTTTAAATTCACCGTCATTAGCATAGGAAACTCCATAAAGAACATCAATTATTCTTTGTGCATCATCATTCGGGCAAGTTTCAAGATTAAGCACTACTATTCTTTTCTCTTTAAGAATATCCGCAACTCTATTAACTTCGTTAAAACTGTCTATTTTTTGGAATACAACACGAGGCTTTGTTGATGTGGGTTTTGATGCATTGATGCTTACAACATTATTGTTTGATTTGGTATGAAATACCTGTGCTTTAGGAGCGGGTTGAGGCTGTGCCTCTTCACCGGGCTGAAAATCAAAATCATCCTCATAATCTTGATCTGCTCCCTCAACATAGTTGTCATCGGAAAAATTAATCCAATTTTTAATTTTGTTAAAAGCTTTCATTGTGGTTTCCTCCTTGTTTATACAAGCCGCTTTGCGGCATCACTTATAATTTAATGTTTGTCTTTGTAAATACGAGGTCCGAAAATTGCCGAGCCAACTCTAACGAGGTTTGCTCCTCCTAGAATTGCTTGCTCATAATCACCGGACATTCCCATCGAAAGAATATTCATATCTACATTATCTATATTTTTATCACTTATGTCAATAAACATATTATGCATATTTGAAAAAACTTTCATAAGTTTATCATTGTTATCACATATAGGAGCCACACACATAAGGCCTTTTATGCTTATTCCGTCAATTTCGGAGATTTCATAAATCTTTTCCTTCACTTCGGAAAGGTCAAATCCAAACTTACTCCATTCGTTTCCTACGTTAATTTCAACAAGCACCTTTTGAGTAATGCCAAGATTTCGTGCATGCTTTGCAATCTCATTGGCTATATTCACAGTATCAACAGACTGTATCATATCAACCTTACCGACAATTTTCTTTACCTTATTGCTTTGTAAATGACCTATAAGGTGAGCTTTAGCGCCATCAAGGCTTAATTCAGGTGCTTTTTCAAGAAATTCTTGAACCCTGTTTTCACCTATTAAATCAATACCGTTTTTTAAAGCGTGATTTATATAGATAGGCTCAATGGTTTTTGTTACAGCCATAAAATGTATGTCTTCAGGTTGTCTTCCGGATTTTACAGCGGCATCCGCAATATTC
>CAVHYZ010000023.1:11345-23042 GCA_963640495.1 Acutalibacteraceae bacterium | reverse complement strand
CATAGCGATAATACACTTTTTGGCGTTTGTGTCAAGTACAAAAAACACAAATGAATGTTGATTTAAAATAGTTTTTTGTTGAATGTAATTATTGACAAATATCATTGTTTAAATATATAATCTAAATGTTTATTGCTCACCGAAGGAAGTGAAATTTTATGTTGAAATTTACAAAAATGCACGGTATTGGCAATGACTATATTTATTTCAACTGTTTTGAAGAAAATATAGAAAACCCAAATGAGCTTGCAATACGCCTTTCAGACCGCCATTTCAGTATAGGTGGTGATGGTATTGTTCTCATTATGCCTAGTGATACCTGTGATTTCAGAATGAGAATGTTTAATGCCGATGGTAGTGAAGGAAAAATGTGTGGTAATGCCACAAGATGTATCGGAAAATATGTTTACGAAAAAGGCCTTACCGATAAAACCGAATTTACTCTTGAAACTTTGGGCGGAGTTAAAGTCTTAAATCTGGATGTTGAAAACGGAAAAGTTAAAAGCGTTACCGTTGATATGGGTAAGGCGATTTTTAAGGCAAAAGATATTCCGGTTATTGCAGATACAGATGAGGTTGTTGAAGCCTCTCTTACTGTTGACGGCAGAAAAGATAAAATCACCTGTGTTTCAATGGGGAATCCTCATTGCGTGATTTTTACGGAAGGCATTGATAACTTTGACCTTGAAAGAATGGGGCCGTCATATGAAAACCATCCTATGTTTCCCGAAAGAGTAAATACTGAATTTGTTGAATATATTGACAGAAACACTCTAAAAATGAGAGTTTGGGAGAGAGGAAGCGGAGAAACTCTTGCCTGTGGTACCGGTGCCTGTGCAACTGTTTCCGCTGCCGTAAAAACCGGCAGATGCCCTGCAGATGAGTTCGTCAAAGTTAAGCTTATAGGCGGAACTCTGGAAATTATGTATCAATCAAACGGCACGGTTATTATGAAAGGCCCTGCTGCATTTTCGTTTGAAGGAGAAGTTGAATAATGGCACATATTAATTCAAACTATTTGGATATAAAAGAAAGTTACCTTTTTTCAGAGGTTGCAAAAAGAGCAAATGCATATAAAGAGAGCCATCCCGATGCAGATATAATCAGGCTCGGAATAGGTGATGTTACAAGGCCTCTTGCCCCTTCGGTTATTAATGCTCTCCACAATGGTGTTGACGATATGTCAAAGCCTGAAACATTTAAAGGTTATGGCCCCGAACAAGGTTATGACTTTATTAAAAATTCCCTTAAAGACTATTACGCCGAAAAAGGTGTAGAGCTTGATAAAGATGAAATCTTTATTTCAGACGGTGCAAAGAGCGATTTAGGCAATATTCTTGATATTTTTTCAAAAGATAATATTGTTCTTGTGCCTGACCCTGTTTATCCAGTTTATGTGGATACCAATACAATGGACGGAAGAAAGATTATATATCTTGAGGCAAATGAATCAAACGGATTTCTTCCTCTTCCGGATCACTCAATAAAGGCAGATCTTATCTATATTTGTTCTCCTAATAATCCCACAGGTGCGGTTTATAACAAAGATCAGCTTACAGAATGGGTGGATTATGCAAACAGCAATGATGCAGTTATCTTTTTTGATGCAGCCTATGAGTGCTTTGTTTCCGATTCTTCTCTTCCTCGTAGTATTTATGAAATTGAAGGCGCTAAAACTTGTGCCATAGAGTTTTGCTCTTTCTCAAAAACAGCCGGATTTACTGGTACTCGTTGTGGTTATACTGTTGTTCCTTTTGCTTTAATCAGAGATAATTGTTCCCTTAATAAATTCTGGCTTAGAAGGCAAACAACAAAATTTAACGGTGTTAGTTATATTACTCAAAAAGGTGCTGCTGCTGTATTCACCGAAGAAGGTAAAAAGCAAATAGCCGAAAATATAGACTACTATAAAGAAAACGCTAAAACCATTACAGACACCCTTGACCGACTTGACATTTGGTATTGCGGAGGCAAACATTCACCTTATATTTGGTTTAAGTGCCCCAATAATATGGGCTCCTGGGAATTTTTTGATGCTTTGCTCGATAAAGCTAATGTTGTAGGAACTCCCGGTGAAGGCTTTGGAGAAAATGGAGAAGGATATTTCCGCCTTACCTCGTTCTCAACTCACGAAAACACAATAGAAGCTATGAGAAGGTTTGAAAAGGCTTTTAGTAAATAATGGAAAAGTCCCAAAGGGAAAATAAGATAATTTTTATTTGCTGGCTGGCGTACGCTGTTGCGTATGTCGGTCGGCTTAATTTTGCAGCCTCTATTGTGGCAATTATATCGGATATGGGCGTATCAAAATCGGACGCGGGATTGGTAAGCTCCTGTTTCTTTTTTGCTTATGGAATAGGACAGCTTGTGAACGGAATTTTATCTAAAAAATATAACGGCAGACTAATGGTGTTTATTTCCCTTTTTGTATCGGGCTGCCTTAATTTTATTATGCCGATTTGTAACAATATAGGCACTATGAAATACATCTGGCTTATTAACGGTGCTGTTCAGTCAATTTTATGGTGCACTCTCATTCAAACCATTTCAAAAAAAGTATCGGATGAAAAAATGTCAAAAGCAATTATTGTAATGAGCACACCGACAGCCATAGGAACAATAGCGGCTTATGGATTTTCAGCTTTGTTTGTGAAAGTTGCAAATTGGAAAATCACATTTTTTGTTGCCGGATTTTTTCTTGTAGCTACAGCTGTAATTTGGCTCGTTCTTTACGGTAACGATAAATTTTCAAAATCTGTCATTTCAAATGAAGTTTCTGAAAATAACAAAGCCCCAAAGTCAATATTTTTTTGCATAGGAGCTATGACTCTTGCTTGTGTGGCAAACGGATTTGTTAAAGATGGCGTAACCACTTGGGGGGCAAGTGTTATGTATGAAAAATTTAATGTTTCTCAATCTTTTTCAATTCTTTTAACTCTTTTAATGCCTATGGCAGGAGTTGCGGGAGCAACATTTGTTTTAAAAATTCATAAAAAAATTGAGTCACACTCAAAAATGAATTTTATTTTTTTTACAGCTGCATTTTTTGCAAATGTTGGGTTGCTTATAGCTTTGGAAGCTCATTCTCTCCTTTTTTTACTTCTTTCTTTTGCAATCATAGCTTGCCTTATGTCTATGGTAAATAATGTGGTAACAAGTGTTTTTCCTCTTGATAGAAGGAAAGTGCTTGGATCGGGATTTGTTTCGGGGCTTTTAAATGCTTTTTGCTATGTTGGCAGCACTACCGCCTCATATTCTCTTGGCACTGTTGCTCAAAAGGACGGATGGAATGCTGTGTTTATTTTACTTATTGCGGTAAGTGCTTTTGGGATTATTATTTCTATTTTAGGTACAAAAGCAGAAAGGAGATTTCACTAATGCTTGGCGTTATAGATGTTGGCGGAGGCCTTAGGGATATATATGGCGCAGGTGTATTTGATACCTGCCTTGAAAATAACATAAACTTTGATTGTTGTATAGGCGTTTCGGCGGGTGCTGCAAATGTTGCTACCTATGTTGCCAAACAGCCCGGCAGAAATTACAGATTTTACAATGGGTATGCTTTTCGTAAGGAGTATATGAGTATAAATAATGTTTTTGAAGGCAAGAAATTTCTTGACCTTGATTATGTTTATGGCGTACTTTCAAATACCGGTGGGGAAGATCCCGCAAATTTCGAAAATATTAAAAAATTCAATGGTATTATAAATATTGTTGCTACGGATATTGAAACCGGCAGAGCAAAATATTTTGACAAGAATGATATACAACTTGATAATTTGGAAATTTTGAAAGCTTCATCCTCTATACCAGTGGTTTGCGGCAAAACAGAGATAAACGGTAAGTTGTATTACGATGGTGGAATTGCAGATCCTGTACCTTTTAAAAGAGCTATTGAACTCGGCTGTGATAAAATTGTTCTTATTCTTACAAGACCCATAGGTTATGATATTTCATCAAAAGCTGATTTTATTATTGCTGACATATTGAACGAAAAATATCCTAAATGTGCCAATGCTTTAAGGGTGAGAGCCGTAAGATATAAAAGAGCGGTTGACTATGCCGAAAAATTACAAAGTGAAGGCAGATGTCTTATAATTGCTCCCGATGATTGCTGCGGTGTGGAAACACTTACAAAAGACAAGTCGAGGCTTGATATGCTGTACAGAAAAGGCGTTGAAGATGGTAAAAAAATATTGAATTTTATAAAATAAAATAATTGACAATTTTGCCTCGCTATGTTAAAATTCATTCTTGTAAAATTGACTGTGACAGGGAGTGCAGCGGTACTTACCTTTCAGAGAGCCAACGGCCGGTGAAAGTTGGCAGGGAACACCGCTTGCTGTAGCCCTTGAGTTAGGGAGAAGAAAGCACTTGCAATTAGACCTCCCCGTGTGGCAGCGTTAATGCTTTTGAGTGGCCTTTTTAGGCAAAATGAGTGGTACCGCGGGTAAATTACTCGTCTCATGATTTATGTTCATGAGGCGTTTTTTTATGCCTCAAAGAAAGGATTGATTTTATGGCAAAAGAGCTTGCCAAACAGTACGATCCCAAAAATGTTGAAGATCGTATTTATGATTTTTGGCTTAAAGGCAAATATTTTCAGGCAAAAGTGGAAAATGATAAAAAGCCTTACACAATAGTTATTCCTCCACCGAATATTACAGGTCAGCTTCACATGGGACATTCCCTTGATAATACTCTCCAAGATATTCTTATCCGCTGGAGAAGAATGCAAGGCTATGATACTCTTTGGGTTCCAGGTACAGACCACGCTTCAATTGCTACAGAGGCAAAGATCGTTGAGGCTATGAAAGCTGAGGGTATAACCAAAGAGGATATAGGCAGAGAGGAATTTTTAAAGAGAGCTTGGGCTTGGAAAGAAAAGTTCGGCGGTAGAATTATTGAACAGCTAAAAAAGATGGGTTCTTCCTGTGACTGGGACAGAGAAAGATTCACACTTGATGAGGGCTGCAGTAAAGCTGTTCTTGAAGTTTTCTGCAATCTTTATGAAAAAGGTCTCATTTATAGAGGTGAAAGAATAATAAACTGGTGTCCTCATTGCCTTACATCGATTTCCGATGCTGAGGTTGAGTATGAGGATCAAGCGGGCCATTTTTGGCATCTTCGTTATCCATTTAAAGATGGTACCGGTTATCTTGAACTTGCTACTACAAGGCCGGAAACATTGCTTGGCGATACTGCTGTCGCAGTTAATCCCAATGACGAAAGATATAAAGACATAGTTGGCAAAACTCTTATTCTTCCTATCGTTCACAGAGAAATTCCCGTTATCGCCGATGATTATGTTGAGATGGATTTCGGTACAGGCGTTGTTAAGATTACTCCGGCTCATGACCCCAACGACTTTGAGGTTGGTCTCCGCCATAATCTTCCGGTTTTTAATGTTCTTACGGATGATGCAAAAATCACATCCGATTATCCAGCATATGCCGGTATGGACAGATATGAAGCAAGAAAAGCGATTGTTCGTGACCTTGAAGCAGAAGGTGCTCTTGTTAAAATCGAAGATTATAACCATAATGTAGGCACTTGCTATCGATGCCATACAACAGTAGAGCCAAGAGTTTCAAAACAGTGGTTTGTTAAAATGGAGCCTCTTGCAAAGCCTGCTATTGAGTGCGTTAGGAGCGGTAAAACAAAGTTCATTCCCGAAAGATTTGATAAGGTCTATTATCACTGGATGGAAAACATCAAAGACTGGTGTATTTCCCGTCAACTTTGGTGGGGTCACAGAATACCTGCATATTATTGTGATGATTGTGGCGAAGTTACTGTTTCAAAGACTGCACCTGATTGTTGCCCTAAGTGTGGAGGCAAAGTTACTCAAGATCCTGATACGCTTGATACTTGGTTTTCATCTGCCCTTTGGCCCTTCTCAACTCTCGGTTGGCCTGATAAAACACCTGAGCTTGCACATTATTTCCCCACAAGCACTCTTGTTACCGGCTATGATATTATCTTTTTCTGGGTTGCAAGAATGATATTCTCCAGTATGGAGCAAATGGGACAGGAACCTTTCAAAACTGTCTTTATTCATGGTATTGTAAGAGATTCACAAGGGCGCAAAATGTCTAAATCCCTCGGCAACGGCATTGATCCTCTTGAAGTTATAGATAAATACGGCGCAGACGCTCTTAGATTTACTCTTGCCACCGGTAATAGTCCCGGAAATGATATGAGATTTTCCGATGAAAAGGTAAGCGCAAGCCGTAATTTTGCAAATAAGATATGGAATGCCGCAAGGTTTATCCTTATGAATGTCGGCGATGAAAAAATTTCTCAAGAATTGCCGAAAGATCTTGCTCTTGAAGATAAATGGATTGTAAGTCAGTTTAATAATCTTGCAAAAGAGGTTACAGATAATCTTGAAAAATTTGAGCTTGGTATTGCCGTTTCAAAGCTCTATGATTTCATTTGGGACGTATTCTGCGATTGGTACATTGAAATTTCCAAAATCCGCCTTCAAAAAGGTGCGGAAGATGCAGAAAATGCAAAGCGTGTGCTTGTTTGGGTTATGAGTAACACTCTTAAACTTCTTCATCCCTTTATGCCTTTTATCACCGAAGAAATTTGGCAAACTCTTCCTCATACCGGCGAATCAATTATGATTTCAGAGTGGCCTGAGTATAATGAAAGCCTTAATTTTGCAGATGAAGAAGCGGAAATGAACAGAATTATGACTGCAATCAGAGCTATCCGTAACAGAAGAGCTGAAATGAATGTTGCTCCTTCAAAGAAAGCAAAGGTTTATATTGCCACTTCTTATAAGGACACATTCAGTAAGGCCGGCATATTTATGCAGAGGCTTGCAAGTGCTTCTGAAGTGGAATTAGGTGACTCTTATGATATTGACGGTGCTGTTACAATTGTTACAGAGGATGCGAAAATTTACATTCCAATGGGAGATCTTGTAGATTTCGAGGCGGAAAAGGCAAGACTTAACAAAGAACTTCAGTCAGTTCAGAAAGATCTTGATTTTGTAAACAACAAGCTTTCAAATGAAAATTTTATTGCAAAAGCACCTGCAAATGTTGTTGCTGCTCAGCGTGAAGCTGCTGCAAAATACATTGAAAAAATCGCAATGCTT
This sequence comes from Acutalibacteraceae bacterium, assembly GCA_963640495.1. Classification (GTDB taxonomy): domain Bacteria; phylum Bacillota; class Clostridia; order Oscillospirales; family Acutalibacteraceae; genus CAG-177. Next base: position 15,931 of record CAVHYZ010000023.1, on the reverse strand, counting down.
AAGGATAGTATTTCAAAACTTAAATAATTTCGGGGCCCGGTTATGCCGGGCTCTTTCAACAGGTAAAATATGAACAGTAAAGAAGCAATAAATTATATACATTCTCTTGAAAGGTTCGGTATGAAACCGGGGCTTGAAAGAATATCGGCTTTGTGTGAAAGACTAGGCAATCCACAAAATGATTTGAAGTTTATTCATGTTGCCGGCACAAACGGAAAAGGCTCTACTTGCACAATGATTGCGGAAATTTTGCAAGAAACGGGTTATAGTGTAGGCTTATATACCTCTCCCTATGTTATAGAGTTTAGAGAAAGAATTAAATATAACGGAGAAATGATTGAACCTGATGAGCTTGCAATTTGTGTTGAAATAGCTAAAAATGCTACAGAAGAATTGCATATAGATGCAACGGAGTTTGAACTTATAACCGCTGTAGCTTTTTTATATTTCAAGAGAAAAAAATGTGATTTCGTTGTGCTTGAGGTTGGGCTCGGCGGTAGATTTGATGCCACAAATGTTATCTCAGCACCTGAGATTTCTGTTATAGCTTGTATATCTAAAGATCATACAGCTGTGCTTGGCGATACAATTACCAGAATTGCCAAGGAAAAATGTGGAATAATTAAGCCTTGCAGCAAAGTAGTTTCTTACCCCTTGCAATGTGAAGATGCGCTTGAAGTTATAGAAAAAACTTGTAAGAATACAAATTCTAAGCTTATTTTGCCGAACATTTCAGATTTAACTGTTGTTAGTAGAAGTATAAAAGGTACAGATGTTAAATATCGTGATTTAATCTATCATTTGAATTTGGCAGGGGAGCACATTGTTTATAACTCTATTATGGCAATCGAAGCTGTTAAATCACTTAATGTACATATATCAAATGAAAGTATTGTCAAAGGCTTAAATAACACAACTATGCCCGCGAGGATGGAGCTTATTTACGAAGCACCGATAATTATTCTTGACGGTGGTCATAATGAAGATTGCGGAAACGCTCTAAAGAAATTTACAAATGATTTTTTGAATGATAAAAGAATTGTTATGGTTTCGTCAATGATGGCAGATAAAGATTATAAATCATACTTAAGTCTTGTGGCGCCTTTTGCGTCTTTGTTTATATCCACAAAAGCAAATGTTCCGAGAGCTCTTGACAGTGATGAGTTAAAAATTACTGCCGAAGAATTTTGCAAAAATTGCAAGTCAATAGAGGATCCTTGTAAGGCTTTTGAATATGCCGTTAAACAGGCAGCTGACAATGATGTGATTGTAGTTTGTGGAAGCTTTTACCTTGCAGGTGAAGTGAGAGAAAATTTAATTGAATGGAGCAATCAAAATGATAAAAACAATTCCTGATGGTGTATATCCCACGATGCTTACACCTTTTACAGATGACAATAAAATTGATTATAATGGAGTGCTTCAACTCCTTGATTTCTATAGTAAAGCAGGTTGTGAGGGCGTGTTTGCCACTTGCCAATCCAGTGAAATTTTTTATCTTTCTTTTGAGGAAAGATTGGAGCTTCTTAAATTTATAATGAAGAATATTCCCGAAGGAATGACTGTTGTTGCCTCCGGACATACGGCAGACGATCTTCAAACTCAAATAAAAGAGGCAAATGATTTTATAGAAACAGGTATTGATGCCTATGTTTTTATTGCTAACAGATTTGCTTCACAAGATGAGGATGACGATGCTTTCTTAAAAAGATTTGAAAATGCCGTAAAAACTCTTCCCGAAATAGACTTCGGTGTTTACGAATGCCCGTACCCTTACAAAAGAGTAATGAACCCTTACACTATAAAAAGGTGTTGCGAAATCGGTAATCTCAGATTTATAAAAGATACTTGCTGTAAAATAGATGATATAAAAGCAAAATTAGATGCTGCAAAAGGAACAGGCTTAAAAATTTATAATGCCAATGGCGCTACACTCCTTGAATCTTTAAAATCAGGCTGTGCAGGCTATAGTGGTGTTATGGCAAATTTTCATCCCGAATTTTATACCTGGCTTTGCAAGAATTACAAAGCAAACTCCGAAAAAGCAGAAAAACTTGCAAACTTTCTTTCTATGGCATCTACTATCGAATTACAGCAATATCCAACCAACGCAAAATACCATCTTACAAAGCGTGGATTGAATATATCAATTAAATCAAGAACAAGAGATTATTCTACATTTTCCGAAAGTAACAAAAAAGAAATAGATGCAATGTTTGAAACTGAAAAAATAGTTACAGAATTGCTCGAAATGTAATGCTTTTTAATTTAATAAATTGTTGACCTTAAGTTTTCTTTGTGTTAAAATGTATAAGGCAAAAATTTGAATAATATTATTTTCGGAGGGCTAATTAATGGCACAGAAAAAAACAGTTTTCCTTACCGGTGCATCAGGCACCATGGGCCACAAGAGCTTCCTTGAGTTCATGAAACACAAGGATAAGTTTAACATCGTACTTCTTCTTCGTGACAGCGAAAAGAACAGAAAGTTATTTAAGGATTACCTTAATGACCCATCAGTTAAAATCGTTTGGGGCGACCTTAAGAGCTATGAAGATGTTGAAAAGTGCGTAGCCGGCTCAGATTACGTTCTTCATGTTGGCGGTATGGTATCACCATCAGCTGACTATTATCCCACAAAGACTGTTGTCACCAACACAACAGCTGCAAAAAATATTGTTAATGCTGTTAAAGCACAGCCCAATCCGGATGCAATTAAGGTTGTTTACATTGGTACCGTTGCAGAAACAGGTGATAGAAACGTTCCTATTCACTGGGCTCGTACCGGTGACCCCATTAAAATCAGCATTTATGACCACTATGCATGCTCAAAGGTTCTTGCAGAAGAAATCTTTGCGGACAGCGGCCTTAAATATTGGGTATCTTGCCGTCAGTCCGGTATCCTTTATCCTGACATTCTTAAAAATATGGATCCGATTATGTTCCATGTTCCCATTAATGGTGTGCTTGAATGGGCAACCGTAGAAGATTCCGCAAGGCTTATGGTTAATGTTTGCGGTGATGATATTCCCGAAGAATTTTGGAGAAGATTCTATAATATCGGTTCCGGTGAAGAATACAGACTTACTAACTTTGAGTTTGAAGAGCTCCTTCTCGGCACTCTCGGTATCGGCTCCACAAAGAGAATTTTCAAACCTAACTGGTTCGTTAATTATAACTTCCACGGTCAGTGGTATTATGATGGCGACGATCTTGAGAATTACTGCCATTTTAGAGCTAATATGCCCGTTAAGGATTACTTTAAGTCACTTATGACTCAGGTTGAGCCTTACTTTAAACTTGCATTCATTGCAAAGCCCATCGCTCCACTTATTAGAGATACATTTATGAAGAGCATTTGCAATAGAGAAATTTACGGTACACAGTGGTGGATTAAAAATAACGTTCCCGAAAGAATTTCCGCATACTATGGCTCAATGGAAGAGTATAAAGCTATTCCCGAATCATGGGATAATTTCAAGATTGTTATACCTTCAAAGAAAAAGACTGCAGACGATGTAGTTATTCTTGATCACGGTTATGATGAGAGTAAGCCCGTTTCAGATATTACACTTGATGATCTTAAGAAGGCTGCTGCATTCAGAGGCGGCGAATGCCTTGCTACTGAAGAAGAGTACAAAGATTTTTATACTCCTATTAAGTGGAAATCAGCTCGTGGCAACGAGTTTATGATGAGTGCTAACCTTGTACTTAAAGGTGGTCACTGGTGCCCACAGGAATTCCCAACTGATTCCGAAGGCAAGAAGTTCCATTGGGATTATGACTATGAAGCATCTATCAACCCCTTCTTTGCTCAAGTTTGGTATCCTCTTCATAGCAAGAGCGAAAATAATGTTTACACCGAGGCAATTTTTAAAGGCTTTGAAGGCTTCAAAGACTGATAACTATGAAGGCAGAGGTAACACTCTGCCTTTATGACTATATGGAGGATTAGGCATTAGCCTGTGTTTTTTGTATATGATTGATTTTTTGTGTAATTCACGTAAATTGCGTTGCTTTATTTGCGTTTTAATTTCTGTTTTACTTTTAATTTCTACCGGATGTGGAAAAAAAGATAAATCCACAACTGAAACTGATACTTTAAAGATCGGTATTCAAAATTTAGATTGCAATTTTAATCCATTCTTTTCGGAAGGTGAAGAAGATAGATCCATTATCTCTCAAATTATTCCGCAGGTTCAGTTGAAAAACGCAAATAATAAGCTTGTAAATAATGCCGGTAGTATCACCTATGAATATGAGGATAACACAAAAGTAAAATACACTGTTACAATTAATGATGATTTGTATTTTTCTGACGGAACAAATGCAACTATTGATGATGTTCTGTTTTGGTATTATGTGCTTGCAGATGCTACTTATGACGGCGTTTACAGCGATTTTTATCTTAATGATATTGACGGCATAAAAGAATATTATTATGATGATGAAAATTATGAAACCGCTTTAAGTGAATTTAATGGCAATAAACGGCTTATCAGTGCTTATATTTCAGATAATTATGCTGATGGAGCGGATGTTACCGAAATAAGAGGCATAAAGCGAATTGATAATTATACATGTAC
>CAVHYZ010000023.1:10542-11335 GCA_963640495.1 Acutalibacteraceae bacterium | reverse complement strand
TACATGTACTGTTCTTTTTAATTCACGCAATATAAATTCAATTTCGCAAATAAATGCTTATATCCTCTCAAAAGCTTTTTATGGCCCTGATTATGTTAAGGGCTCTGCTGAAAAAATTAAAGATATAACTTCGTCAGCAATAGGTTGTGGTGAGTATTACCTTTCTGAGCTTAAAGATGATGAAGCGGTGCTTTCATTGAATAAATATTATACCGGCGAAGCATCATCATTCAAGACTGTTAAATTTATTGATTTATCAGCTAAAAATAAAAATTCTGTTGATGCTGTTGCAGATGGATATGTAGATATTGTTACAACCTCCGCAACTCCTTCTGCAATTTCTAAGCTCAACAAAGATAATATTAAATATTCTGTTCAAAACAGCAAATATTATTACAGCCTATTCTTCAACACTAATAACGGATATTCTCAAGATGCACGAAGAATTCTTATGGCTGTTTGCAATGTGTATGACATTGTTGATGAGTGCTTGGGCTCATATTACACAAAGCTTTATTTTCCCATGAGTGTTAGATTTGAAGAAACTCCTCAAGTGAACGAGGCTTATTATAACCAAACGAGTAAAGCATCTCAGCTTAGTGGCTTTTTCAGTTCTCTCAATGCTTATTGTACAGGTACGGAGAATGACATTGAATATAAAATTCTCCAAAAATATGCTGAAATATTGAAATCTTATGGCGTAACTCTAAATATACATCTTACTGATGAAAGTGGCCTTAAATCGGCTATAAACAGTAATTCTGCCGATATGTGGATTGATATAACTTATGAC
>CAVHYZ010000023.1:0-10532 GCA_963640495.1 Acutalibacteraceae bacterium | reverse complement strand
TATGACGGTGAAACTTGTGACAAATATGATTATTATCACACGGGTGGTTCAAAAAATCTGACAGGTATTTCAAATACTGAGATTGATGATTTAACAGAACGAATTCAAAAAGCAACCGGATTTACTGACAGAGCTTCTCTTGTTAAAGAGCTTATGAGTGATGTTATGAGCTATGCTGCAGAGTTGCCGCTGTTTCAGCCGCAAACTGTAACAATTTATAACACAGATACAATTAGAGAAGATAAGCTTAACGAAATATCATATTATGACGGCTACTCCGGAATAATAGCAACTTTCTAAAAATATTTTACTGAGATTTTCTTTGATACAAATTATTTCCATATTTATATAAGATAATATGAAAAATACTCAAATTTTGAAATGGAGAAGATGGTTTGGATATTTTTAATGTTCTCAGCCTAATAGGTGGCCTTTGCCTTTTCCTGTTTGGTATGACGGTTATGGGCAATGCCCTTGAAAAAACTGCAGGCAATAAAATTCATTCTGTGCTTGATAAATTAACAGGCAGAAAAATGACCGGACTTATGACAGGCCTTGGAATTACTGCTGTTATTCAAAGTTCATCGGCAACCACTGTTATGGTTGTCGGCTTTGTCAATTCAGGTCTTATGACTCTTAAACAGTCCATAAATGTTATTATGGGTGCTAATATTGGTACAACCGTTACAGCATGGATTTTAAGCCTTGCAGGTGTAGAGAGCGATAATGTTTACGTTAAACTGCTTAAGCCTTCATCTTTTACTCCTGTTCTTGCTCTTGTAGGAATTATTCTTCTAATGTTCAGCAAGAGTGAAAGAAAGCATGATATCGGCACAATTTTTCTTGGATTTGCTACTCTTATGTTTGGTATGGAGACAATGTCGAGCGCTGTTTCTGGCCTTGAAGATGTGCCTGCATTCCAACAGCTTTTTATTAAATTTACAAATCCTATCCTTGGCGTCCTTGCGGGAGCAATTCTAACTGCAATAATTCAGTCAAGTTCTGCGTCTGTCGGCATTTTACAGGCCCTTGCTTCAACCGGGCAAGTTTTATACGGTGCTGCAATTCCTATTATCATGGGGCAGAATATCGGTACATGTATCACGGCTATTCTTTCTTCTATAGGCGCAAACAAAAATGCAAAGCGTGCTGCATTCGTTCATCTTTCTTTCAATGTTCTCGGCACGGTAGTTTGGCTTGCAATATTCTATATTATTAAAATTGTTTTCTCTCCTGTTCTCCTTACAAAATCGGCTTCTCTTTTAGGAATCGCCGTTGCTCACTCTGCATTTAATATTCTTTGCACTCTTATTATGCTACCTCTTGATGGGTTTCTTGAAAAGCTTGTTTGCCGACTTATACCGGATGGTAAAGAAGCACAAGAAGAAATTGAGCTTGATGAAAGATTGCTTTCTACGCCTTCAATAGCGCTCGAACAGTGCAAGAATCTTATTTCGGATATGTCTTATTGTTCCCTTGAATCTCTTTCGGATAGTATTTCTCTTTTTAATAATTATGATAAGAAAAAAGCGGAAAATATTAAAGAACTTGAAAATAAAACCGATCATTATGAGGATATATTAGGCACCTATCTTGTTAAACTCAGCTCTGAAAATATAAATAACGAGGATAGCGCCCTTGCGGCTGCTTACCTTAAGATGATAGGTGATTTTGAAAGAATTGCCGATCATAGTGTTAATATTCTTGAATTTGCTGAGGAAATGTATGATAAAAAAGCATCGTTTTCTCCTTCAGCAGCAAGAGAGTTTAATGCAATTACTTCTGCCGTTAAAGATGTTACAAATCTTGCTTGTGAAGCTTTCGCACACGGTAGTGTCCAAATTGCTTTAAGTATTGAGCCGCTTGAGGATGTTATTGATGATTTGAGAGATTCTCTCAGAACCAAACATATTGAAAGATTGCAGCAAAGTGAGTGCAGCATAGATACAGGCTTTATTTGGTCAGATTTGCTTACAAACCTTGAAAGAATCGGAGATCATTGTTCAAATATTGCCGGCTGTATTATTGACCTTTCATCTAATAACATGAATATCCATGAAACGGTTAGAAACCTTAGAAAAGGTAATGAAGAATATGACAGAATGTATGAAAATTACTGTGAAAAGTATAAATTATAATTTTTACATTTTAAAATAGAGAGCGACCTGACAAAGTTTAAAATGTTGTAAATATACAACTCCGATCTTATAAAACAAGAAAAGTATTACAATAAAGAAGTTACTGCTGTTTAAACTGTGATAAGTAACTGCCAAAAATAAGTTTCTATCAACATCTATGACGTTGCAAAATAATTCATATTCTTTAAACTCAAACGAATATCGTTGTGGCCCTATTAAAAGGGTCTGTACAAATAGTTGTGGCAGAAAAACAAATAGACAAATAGAAAAGCTCCTGCCAAAAGGCAGGAGCTGAGTTTATTATTATCTTAAAAAGCTACTTTTATTAGCAACATTAGGATTTAACTTTTCCCAAGTATTTCCACAATTTTGACAAGTGCACATAGTTTTATATTTTATGTGATTAACGGTATGAGATACGGATTTTGATTTGCCTTTATACTTTTTCTTATGGAAAAGTTTAGTTAGAAACTTAATTGGGAAAGCAGAAATCCAAAGGATTAAATCTACTATCCACCACCACCAGCCAATGAAAATCCACCAGATGATGCTATGACCTTTTTCTTTGTATTTGGACTTACCTTTAGTGATAGTAGTGCTACCTCTTTCTTCCTGAAATACCTGTGTCGATACATTGGTGCTACCACAAGCAGGGCATACCAATCTTACGGGAGTTCGTGCATGAGCAGGAGTTCCGGACACGCTTTTACCACATTCGGGACAAAATTTGCTTTCGCCTGCGTCTTTGCCACAGTTTGGACAATACATTTTATTACTCCTTTCAATGTTGTGCAAAAAGCACATTTTTGCACGAACAATTATATATATATATTGTCAAGCATTTTGGGCAAATAAAAAATATAAAAAATTCATTTACAGTGTTTTTGATGAGCATAAGAAATGATCTTATTTAAAAAATTTTATATTTTGAATTTTTCATTTCAAGTTGTTTAACTATTTCTATTATTTACATTTTTATTTTAATGTGGTAAAATATTAACATACTAAAACAAAGGCGGTGCCTGTATGGCTGATAAATTAAGAAATGAAGCCAATGATGCTCTCTTTGAGGCTGTTCTTACACTTAAAAATATAGATGAGTGCTATGATTTTTTTGAGGATATTTGTTCTGCAAATGAACTGAACACCATTGCTCAGCGCCTTACCATTGTTAAGATGATTCGTCAGGGCAAAGTTTACAGCGAAATTGCCGCCGAAACCGGTGCAAGCACTGCTACAATCACCAGAGTTAACAGGTCAATACAGTTTGGTAACGGCAGTTACGATATGGTTTTTGAAAGGCTTGAAAAATAATGTCTTACGATAACTTCAGCAAATTTTATGATTCCCTTATGCGAAATGCCGATTATGAAAAGAGAGCTGAATATTATAGCTCTATCATTTCTTCTTGTGGAGTAAATAAGGGGATTCTTCTTGATCTTGGCTGCGGTACGGGTACAATGAGCATCTTGATGGCTAATAAGGGCTATGATGTTATTGGCGTTGATTCAAGTGTCGGTATGCTTATGGAGGCAAGAAGAAAAGCTTTTGATTCAGGCAAAGATATTTTACTTTTAAATCAAAGTATGGATGAGATTGACCTTTATGGTACCATTGATGCTACAATCAGTGTGCTGGATTGTATTAATCACCTTGATAATGAAGAAATTGTTAAAAAGACTTTTTTTAAGGTTTCTCTTTTTACTTCTCCCGGTGGCGTTTTTGCTTTTGATGTTAATACAATATACAAGCACCGTGAAATACTTGCAGATAACGCTTATATCATTGAAAATGATAATGTTTTTTGTGCTTGGCAAAATAATTTGCAAAATGATGACAGCGTAGAAGTAAATCTTGATTTCTTTCAAGAAGAAGACGGCGTCTATTACCGTGATAGCGAATCATTTACGGAAAAAGCATATAAACTTGATGATATTTCTTCTTGGCTAAACGAAGCCGGGTTTGATGTAAAAAATATTTATGATGATATGACATTTGACTGCGTTAAGGCAGATAGCCAAAGGGCAGTTTTTGTAGCAATTAAGAGGTAAATTATGGGCAAAGCAGTAAGAATGATTTCTCAGGACGGTACTCTTACCGTTATAGCAACAGATTCAACAGACATAGTAGCGGAGATGGAAAAAATTCACAAAACCTCTGCCGTTACTTCCGCTGCCTTAGGTAGACTTATGACAGCGGCGTCTATGATGGGCGCGGTGCTTAAAGGCAGGGATGATAGCATAACTCTCCGCCTTAACGGAAACGGCCCTGCAGGCTCTGTTATTGCCGTTTCGGATAGTGAGGGCAATGTAAGAGGATATGTAAGTAATCCGATTGTTGAAATTCCTCTGAATAATAAGGGAAAATTAGATGTAAGAGGAGCTGTTGGCATAGATGGCACTCTTACTGTTATGAAAGACTTAGGCCTAAAAGAGCCTTATATCGGGAAAATTCCCATTGTCAGCGGAGAAATTGCAGAGGATATTACAAGTTATTTTGCAACAAGCGAGCAAATTCCCACGGTTTGTGCTTTGGGTGTACTCGTTAATCCGGATTTATCCATAAAAGCAGCCGGAGGCTTTATAATTCAGCTTCTTCCGACAGCACTTGATGACACAATAGACAAAGTGGAGGATTGTATAAAAGATATACCTCCTGTTACAAATATGTTAACCTCAGGTCTTACACCGGAACAAATTTGCAGAAAAGTTCTTAAACTATTTGAGCTTGAACTTCTTGATGAGTTTAATCCTACATACAAATGTAATTGTAGCAAAGAAAGAGTTACAAGAGCTCTTTTGAGTGTGGGTAAAGATGAGCTTCTTGATATGGCAAAGGATGAGAAAACGGAAGTGAAATGTCATTTTTGCAATAAAAAATATGTATTCTCATCTGCTGAAATTTCTTCTTTAGCAAATGAATAAAAAAACCAAAAAAAATTGAAAATTTTTTTAAAAAATCCTTGACAATTGGTTGAAAGTATAGTATAGTAAACAAGCCGTTTAAGAGAGCGGCAAAAATGTGGGAGCATAGCTCAGCTGGGAGAGCACCTGCCTTACAAGCAGGGGGTCACAGGTTCGAGCCCTGTTGTTCCCACCAATGGCCCGGTAGTTCAGCTGGTTAGAACGCTAGCCTGTCACGCTAGAGGTCGACGGTTCGAGCCCGTTCCGGGTCGCCATTTTTCTTTTTGCCTTTGTAGCTCAGTTGGTAGAGCAGAGGACTGAAAATCCTCGTGTCGTTGGTTCGATTCCGACCGAAGGCACCATTTGCGGATGTAGCTCATCTGGTAGAGCGCCACCTTGCCAAGGTGGAGGTAGCGAGTTCGAGCCTCGTCGGCCGCTCCAAAGGGACGGCAATTGTTGTCCCGTTTTGGCCCGGTAGCTCAGTTGGTTAGAGCACCAGCCTGTCACGCTGGGGGTCGTCGGTTCGAGCCCGATCCGGGTCGCCACATTAGAGGCGAGAGCTTCTACCTACTTTGACTTGTCAAGGCGCTTGAGAAAGCGGGTGCAGGGGTAAATGCACCGGATATGCGGCCGTAGCTCATCTGGTAGAGCGCCACCTTGCCAAGGTGGAGGTAGCGAGTTCGAGCCTCGTCATCCGCTCCATTTTTTTATGGTACCATAGCCAAGTGGTAAGGCAGCGGTCTGCAAAACCGCGATTCCCCAGTTCAAATCTGGGTGGTACCTCCAAAGCGTTAAGCCAATAGGCTTGGCGTTTTTTGTGTTGTTAAATGTATGATCTTCAAGGTCAAGGGATTCCACTTATCTTCCCTGTCAATCAAGATATGGTTGTTCAGGCGGTGCAATGTATGACGCTTATAGAATTGCTCGAACTGAGGGACACAGAATCACAAATGCTGCAACCTTTGATGCACAATTGAAAGCAAAAGATAGCGGTGCAGACATTGTTAAACAGTGGGATGCTGCACTGGATAAAAGAACCCGTCCGCATCATGCACAGCTTGATGGGCAAATCAGGGAAATTGATAAACCTTTTGAAGTCGCCGGACGAAAAGCAATGTATCCCGGTGGTTTTGGTGTTGCCGGTGAAGATATTAACTGTCGCTGTGCTTGTTTGCAACGTGCTAAATGGGCGCTTGATGAAGATGAACTTCAGACGTTGAAAGACCGCGCCTCATATTACGGACTTGATAAGACAGATAATTTTAATGACTTTAAGGCAAAATATCTTGACGCAACGAAAAATATCAATTATAATGGGGATGTAATATCACCGACAAATAATGTATATGGCTTTAAGACAATTAAAGGTCAGCATAACATAATTGACGATATAGTTTTAAATGGCAAACCTGCTTGTAACCCCAATTACAAGACAACCCCCGAATATAGCGTCAACTGTCAGCGTTGCGTACAGACATACGAATTTCGCAGAAGAGGATTCGATGTTGTTGCAAAGCCCAAACCACCTGCGAATGATACCATTAATTGGGGCTCTGAGTGTTTCGTTGACCAAAGCGATAATTCTGTACAATACACTTTCGGTCAAACAGCAGCAAAAGTAAGGAAAGAAATTGAAAATGCCCCCGACGGTGCGAGGTACGCCATATATATTCAGTGGAAGTACAGTGACAGTGCCCATGTATTTGTCGCCGAAAAAGAAAACGGCGTTGTTCGGTATCTCGACCCACAAATAGGAAATATGGACGCTTCTGGTTATTTTAGCCAGGGCTTAACAGAGAGTTTTGGGTATTTCAGAATGGATGATAAGCAATTGACAAATGATATACAGATTGTATCCGCAACAATGGAGGACAACAAATGATTACACTTGAAAGAGCCAAGGAAATAGCTCAATTACAGGTTCCTGACTTCTATATTTCCAAGATAATAGATATAGGCGGCGAGTGGGTTTTCAGCTATGATTTTGGTAACCCAGTGCCCCCCGGCAGTCCGATTGTCTGCATTAGTAAATCAAACGGGGATGTTAGCCATATGACAATACCACCATTGGAAAACCTTGATATCCTCGAAAAAGGGAGAATAGTTTATTTAAGGTATTAAATTCAAACAATTAAACAAATGACCGCCTTGAGAAATCAGGGCGGTTTTGCTATGGTGGGTGGTTGGGAAGGCGTAAAGAACAAAGCACAGTTTTAAAAGGGAAAAGCTTTGTTCAATTAAATATTTAAGCAAGGGCTGATTATTAACTCAGTCCTTTTATAATTTTTGTAAGGGGGTAGGTTTATGGCAACTATCAGTATCAATTGTGTGGATCAAAGCTTAAAGATTGTAAATTCTCCGCTAATAACCGCAGGCAATGAAAATGAGGACCATGTGCAATTTTTGTTTTGAGTTTTTATATCTGTATGTATAAAATCAACACCGCCGAGATTTGACTCTCAACGGTGTTTTGGCTTTGACTCAATTATACATTTTAATTACTTTCGCCGATTAAAATATTTAAATTCTTTTCTATTAAATCAAAGAATTTGCTGATGATTTTTTTGTCTTCGTCATTACCTCTGCAGCAAATCGAAAGGGTAAGCTCATTTCTCATTGTTGTGGCAGAGAGAAGTACGTAAGGTTTATACTTAACAGCACCGCTCATAAAGCCTCTGAGAGGTTCGTGACCATCTAATTCAAGCTTTTCTACTTCAAGTATTCCAATGTTGCTCATGGCAAAATAAGGATTAGAATAGCCTATTTTGATTATTTCCTCACTTGCCGCAAGTGGCATAATTTTATAACCTAATGAAAGCAAGGGCAAACCGTGAAGACCCATAAATTTATCTTGCTTAAATTGATTTGCACTTCTTATTGCGTATTGCAAAGTTTCAAAAATATCTCTTCCTCTTTCTGGAATTTTACATTGCATCCATGCGGTTTGGTTTGTGTAACCGGTATCGGAAGTATCTTTAATATGCCTTCTTAAATCTATGGCACTTGAAATACAAATGCTTTCGTTTTCATCATAACCCGCAAGTTCGTACAGCGAATAGAAATATGCTGCCATCAGCATATCGTTAATTGTTGCACCGTATTTTTTTCCTTCCGTTTTAATCTTTAAAAATTTTTCAGGAGAAATAATTTTTCTTGCTATAAATGATTTATCTTCATCTGTGCTTTCTGCAAACGGGAATCTGTGTTTATCTGCTTTGTTAATATTTCTATAAAGATTTTCAGCGGCTTTTCTGTCTGTGCCTTTAAAATCTTTATAAACAGCTTTGTATGACCTTGTGCCTTCTCTTACGTCAATAGGGGAGATACCATTTTCAATATAATCATTATAATTCTTACAAAGAGTTTTGCAAAAGCTCTTAAAATCGCCGCCGTCCATGCACATGTGATTTTCTACAATACAAAGAGTGGATTTGTTTCCGTGAAAGTAAACGGCAACTTTCATTTGAACGTTTGCTTCCGGTGGAATGTATTGAGTTAAAAATTCATCAACATCATTTGCAATATCTTTTTCACTGCTCTCTTTAACTGTTAATACTTCGTCAATCGTGTATGAATTAACTGTCCAATAAGGATTTACATGGTTATCAATAAAACTCGAATGTAAAACCGGAATTTTTTCAAAGAAACAGATAAGTACGGTCTTAAGGGCGTCTATATCAATTTTGTAATCATATTCAAGCTCAACATGAACCATTCTGTCGTTGAAGTCTCTGAAAAGATAATGCATTTTATCCCAGAGTTCGGCTTTTAATCTTCTTTCTGCCATTCGTCTTCAACCTCCAATCTCTTATCTGCTTTGCTGTGTATAATTAGTCTGATTACAATTGCAACTATTAATATTATTACTGAGCATGGAATCATAATCCATCCACGGTTCCAAGGGATAATTCCAAGGCCTGATAAGAATACGTAAAACATCGCAAATGCGGGTACTATATAAAGTAAATGGAAAATAATTGCAAATCTTTCAGCTGTTTTTTCAACATAAATGCCATCAACAGTAAACATGATAATTACTGCGGCAATAAATGTTACCCAGGCATCTTCAAACCCTCCGAGGATGCGTATATGAAGAAAAATAGCTGTTGCATCAAGGAAAATAATCATGGGCAACAAAAATCTTGGTAATTGTGTAACCACAAAATTTTCTTTTCTGCGAAGAACAGAAACAAGATGAATTAGAATAAATGTAATAAAAACAAGAACGGCACTTACAAGAAATACCCAAGTATGGCCCCAGTCTTTTGTGGAAAAGCTCATGAATAAATAACCGAATGTTATGGCAATAAAATATGCAACTGCCAATAAAATGTGTCCCATAAAAACTTGTTTGCATCTTTTTCTTTTAAGGGAAACATTAACAGAGTCTTTATATTCCTGTACTATGTTCGGATGTTCACTGATAATGATGTCATCAATGATTTTTTCATTTCTCAAACCGGCATGAGTAATTTCATTTGCTCTTTCCGTTACCTCACTTACAAGATTTAATCTGAATTTTTCAGTATCTTTGTTTTGAGGAAGCTCTTTTATCGAGGAATTAATATAGTCCATAATATTTTTCATTTTCTCGACCTCCTTTGCTGCTATTTTAGCACAAAATAGCAATTTAGTAAAGATTAATAAGCTATTTTATCTATCTATTATTAATTTTTGCACCGTAGAATTAGCAGTTTCAATAGTAGAGTGCTAAAGTTCACAACTTGTTAATAATTATTTAACAATAATTTATGCTCTTAGCAGTATAATACCATGCGTAAGGATTGGTGATAAAATATGAAAAATAAAAAATTTAAGTCAGAATCTAAAAGACTTATGGACTTAATGATTAACTCAATCTATACCCATAAGGAAATATTTTTAAGAGAGATTATTTCAAACTCTTCAGATGCTCTTGATAAACTTTATTTTAAATCTTTAACCGATAGCAGCATCGGTCTCAATGCAGATGATTTTGTTATTAAGATTGAGGTCGATAAAGCTGCAAGAGAAATTAAAGTTACTGATAACGGCTGCGGTATGACCGAAGAAGAACTTGATGATAATCTCGGCACTATCGCAAAGAGTGGTTCTCTTGCTTTTAAAAATGAAAATGAAAAAGCAGAAGATGTTGACATTATCGGTCAATTTGGCGTAGGCTTTTATTCTGCATTTTTGGTTAGTGATAAAGTTACCGTTGACTCAAAATCTTATGGTTCCGATAAAGCTTTCAAATGGGAATCTGAGGGCGTTGAAGGTTACAGAATAGGTGAAAGCGAAAAAGATTCTTTTGGCACAACAGTAACAATGCACCTTAAAGAAGATACAGAGGACGAAAATTACAGCAAATTCCTTGAAGATTACACGATTCAGTCACTTGTTAAGAAGTACTCAGATTATATTCGTCACCCGATTCAAATGGATGTTACAGAATCAAAACCCGTTGAGGGCGAAGAAGGTAAATATGAAGATGTTGTTGTAACTAAAACTC
>CAVHYZ010000022.1:0-23608 GCA_963640495.1 Acutalibacteraceae bacterium | reverse complement strand
CCTTATATGCCATGCGTCTGCCGTTCCAGAGGCCGAGATCGGCGATAACAAGAATCGGCTCATTGAGCTGAATATTGAGATTAGTACGCTCATCGTCGAGATATTCGCCGTTGCGCTCATAAGCCGAAAAGTATCCCTTCACTTACTCTGAATAAGGGATGCCTTTTGTGGGGGTGTTTTCAGCAAATCTCCAAAAATTTTTTCTGAGAAACAAAAAAAGCCACCTACTCCAATGAAAAGTAGATGGCTCATAATGATCCGAGTTTATATATGTCTATTTAAGCGCATTGATTACCGGGCTTCACAGCAAAGGGCGAGTGATTCTCTGTTCAATACCATTCCGAAAACTGCGCAACAATCGCCCTGCAAATTAGCAGGAATTTTAGCGTTTCAAATCGTCTCATTAGCAGGAGAGGCATTTTCATTAGCAAAAATGCATTTTTCTTGCTAATTTTTATTAGCAGACATCTCGCCTAAAAGGCGAGTGTACTTTCGGGGTGAAGCTTGTTAATGAGCAGCTATTCGTGATAAAAGGGCAAGAAACAAATAAAGCCGAAAACCTCGATAAATCAAGGCTTTCGGCGTTGTTTGTGGCGTCCCCGCCCGGATTCGAACCGGGGGCGTTCCGCTTAGGAGGCGGACCCTCTATCCTGCTGAGGTACGGAGACATTTATGAAATTTTGTGGTTGTCTGAACCGGACAACATTCGCTTTTCGCTCAAAAGCGAGCGTTGCAACATATTCTTAGGAGGCGGACCCTCTATCCTGCTGAGGTACAGAGACATCTATGAAATTGTGGGGCAATTACCACTTGCCTTTTGTCCAAAAGCGAGCGATTTAGTATTACCTTAGGAGGCGAACGCTCTATCCAGCTGAGCTACGAAGACATCTCGGCTATATATGATAGCAAAATTATATTGTAAAGTCAAGATAAAAAAAGGAGCCGATTCACGATATATTCGTATATTTTGCCAATAAAAATTATCTTGAAATATTGTGCTTGCTATAATATAATATTATCGGTTAATTTTATGACACATATTTATGGAAAGGAATTAAAAACATGAGTACACTTAACAAAAAGACCGTTGACGATCTTAACGCAGCAGGCAAAAGAGTTCTTGTTCGCTGCGATTTCAACGTGCCTCTTAAAGACGGCGTAATCACCGATGAAAACAGAATCAACGGTGCACTTCCCACAATTAAAAAGTTAATTAACGACGGCGCAAAGGTTATACTTTGCTCTCACCTCGGCAAGCCCAAAAACGGCCCCGAAGCTAAATTCTCCCTTGCACCCGTTGCAAAGAGACTCAGTGAAAAGCTTGGCAAAGAGGTTGTTTTTGCAGCAGATGACACAGTTGTAGGTGAAAACGCAAAGGCAGCTGTTGCAGCTATGAAAGACGGAGATGTCGTTCTTCTTGAAAACACCCGTTTCCATGCAGAAGAAACAAAGAACGGCGAAGCATTCTCAAAGGATCTTGCTTCTCTTTGCGATATTTATGTTGATGACGCTTTCGGCTCAGCTCACAGAGCACACTGCTCCACTGTAGGCGTAACAGAATTCGTTAAAGAATCAGCTGTAGGTTACCTTATGGCAAAAGAGCTTGAATATCTCGGCAACGCAGTTGAAAACCCTGTAAGACCTTTTGTTACAATCCTCGGCGGTGCAAAAGTTGCAGATAAGCTCAACGTTATTGATAACCTTCTTAATAAAGCAGATACTCTTATTATCGGTGGCGGTATGGCATACACCTTCATCGCAGCTAAGGGTTACAAGACCGGCCTTTCACTTCTTGATGAAAGCAAGATTGATTACTGCAAGGATATGCTTAAGAAGGCAGAAGAAAAGGGTGTTAAAATCCTTCTCCCGATTGACACGGTAGTTGCAAGCACTTTCCCCGACCCCATTGATGCTCCTATCGAAACAAAAGTTGTTTCTTCAAAAGAAATTCCCGATGATATGGAAGGCATGGATATAGGCCCCGAAAGCCGTAAGCTCTTCGCAGAAGAAGTTAAAAAGGCAAAGACCGTTGTTTGGAACGGACCTATGGGCGTATTTGAAAATCCCACTCTTGCACAGGGCACAATCGCCGTTGCTCAGGCTCTTGCAGATACAGACGCCGTTACAATTATCGGCGGTGGTGACTCCGCAGCAGCTGTTAACCAGCTTGGTTTTGGTGACAAGATGAGCCATATTTCCACCGGTGGCGGTGCTTCCCTTGAATTCCTTGAGGGTAAAGAACTCCCCGGCATTGCAGCAGTTAACGATAAATAATTTATTGTGAATTTCACATTATAAAGGAGATTTGAATTATGGATAAGTCACTCCGCAGACCTGTTATTGCAGGTAACTGGAAAATGAACAATACTCCTGCCCAGGCAAAAGCTCTTATTGAAGAGATGAAGCCTCTCGTAGCTAACGCAGATTGCGATGTTGTTCTTTGCGTTCCCTATATTGACCTTTACGCAGCTATGGAAGCAGCAGAGGGCTCAAACATTAAAATCGGTGCCGAAAACTGCCACTGGGCAGAAAAAGGTGCTTTCACAGGCGAAGTTTCCGCTGAAATGCTCAAAGCAGCCGGTGTTCCCTATGTAATTATCGGCCACTCCGAAAGAAGGCAGTATTTCGGTGAAACAGATGTAACTGTTCGCAACCGTGTTAGAGCAGCTCTTGACGCAGGCCTTAAGGTTATCCTTTGCGTTGGTGAAGTTCTTGCGGAAAGAAAACTCGGCATTACAGAGCAGATTGTTACAGCACAAACAGAAATTGCTCTTGCCGGTGTTTCGGCTGATGAGCTTAAAAACATTATTATTGCTTATGAGCCTGTATGGGCTATCGGCACAGGCGAAACCGCAACTCCCGCTCAGGCAAATGAGGTTTGCAAAATTATCCGTGACCTTATTGCTCGCCTTTACAGCAAGGCAGATGCAGATGCATTTGTTATCCAATACGGCGGTTCAATGAATGACGGCAACGCAGCAGAACTTCTTGCACAGTATGATGTTGACGGCGGCCTTATCGGCGGTGCATCTCTTAAAGCAGACAAATTCTCGGTAATCGTTGCAGCAGCAAGTAAATAAGGAGAAATAATATTATGATGAAACTTGTTTTAATCAGACACGGCGAAAGCGAATGGAACAAGCTCAACCTTTTCACCGGCTGGACTGATGTTGAATTAAGCGAAAAAGGTAACGAAGAGGCTGAACTTGCAGGTAAAACTCTTAAAGCCGAAGGTTACGATTTTGATATTTGCTATACATCTTATCTCAAGAGAGCAATCCACACTCTTAACCATGTGCTTGACGCTATGGACAGAAACTGGCTCCCCGTTGTTAAATCTTGGAAGCTCAACGAAAGACATTACGGTGCTCTTCAGGGCCTTAACAAGTCCGAAACAGCTGAAAAGTACGGCGAAGAGCAGGTTAAAATTTGGAGACGTTCTTTTGATGTTAAGCCCCCCGAACTTTCAGAGGATGATGACAGAAACCCCGCAAAGCAGGATATGTTCCGTGGCATAGATAAGAGCGAACTTCCTCTTACAGAAAGCCTTGAAACCACCATTGAGAGAGTTGTTCCTTATTTTGAGGAAACAATTAAGAAGGATATGCTTGCAGGCAAGCGTGTAATTATCGCCGCACACGGCAATTCACTTCGTGCTCTTGTTAAGTATTTTGAAAAGCTCAGCAGTGATGAAATCCTCGGCGTAAACATTCCCACAGCAGTTCCGCTTGTTTATAAATTTGATGATGATTTCAATGTAATAAACAAATATTACCTCGGCGATCAGGAAGCTCTTGCAGCAAAAATGAATGCTGTTGCAAACCAAGGTAAAAAGAAATAATAAAAGTGCGATAATCAATCGCATCAAGGTCGGCTCCTCTTTTGAGGGGCCGATTTCAGTCTTTAAAACACATATTGGCGAAAAATTGTGAACATAATTATTATTTTTTTCACTTATCGTTCAAAAAGAATTAAAATTTACATACTATAGTATACTCAATGAATGGAGGCATATATGTATGTACGACGATTATGAAAACAACAATTCCTCAAATGAAAATGAAGAAAAAGAGCCGGTAACTCCCACAACAGAAGAAAAGGCAGAAGCTCCGGAAGCAGCTGAAGTATATACGGCCCCCGAGGCACAGGAAGCCCCCGAGGCATCCACAGAACCCGTTGATGCTCAGCCTCAGTCACAGCCGGCAGAGGAGTCACAACCCACTTATGCAGAGGCCGAAAAGGTTGAAACTCCCAATCAACAGAATTATAACCAAACTCAAGGTCAAAATCAAAATCCTTACAGCTATGGTCAGCCTCAATATCAGGGCTCAAATTATCAGTATCAATATAACGGCGGATATCAAAACAACGGTCAATACAACTATCAGCAACCAACATATCAGCCGAATAATCAAGAGCCTAAAAAGAAGAACGGCAAAAAGATTTTTCTCACTATCGTGGCAATCATAGTAGTTTTTGCTCTCGGTGTAGGTACTGCGTCCATATTTAACGGCAGCGGTAAAGCAAGCACAAAAAAATCCGAAAGCTCTGAGTCCGAGGAAGCCACAACCTCCGGTGATGACACAAAGCTTCAAATCTCAGGATCCCCCAAGTCATCTAAAAAATCATCAGGCACAGGAGACGCACTCACTCCCTCCGAAATTGCCGCTACGGTTAGAGAAAGTAATGTTGGTGTTATGATTTATTCAAAAACATCTTCAACTTACACCTCAACCTCATCTTCTGCATCCGGCGAAGGTTCCGGTATTGTTATGGGCCTTGACAGCACGGGCCAGTACACATATATTATCACCTGCGCTCACGTTATTGATGACTCAAATGTAAGCGTAAAAATTCAAACCGAAGGCGGCGACACATACGATGCCGAAATTGTCGGTTATGATACAAGAACAGATGTAGGTGTGCTTAAAGTAAACACCAATAAATTAAAAGCTGCAGAATTCGGAGACTCTTCCAGTCTTTCGGTCGGTGACCCTGTTTATGCAATGGGCAACCCCGGCGGCACTGAATTTTTCGGTTCCTTTACCGGTGGATATATTTCCGCAATTAACCGCCCCGTAAGTAGCGAAATCGGCTATACAATGAATTGTATCCAGCATGATGCGGCAATTAACCCCGGCAACTCCGGTGGCATGCTCGTAAACCAATACGGTCAAGTTGTCGGCATTAACTCTCAAAAAATCGCAAGCTCCAGTTATGAAGGCATGGGTTTCGCAATCCCCATTACAGACGCAAAAGAAATTATTGATGACCTTATTGAATTCGGTTATGTACCCGACAGAGCAAAGCTCGGCATTACATATTATCCCGTAAGTGCAAGCACTCAATATTATATGATTGCTCAGCTCAAAGGCCTTCCGGCAGGTACACTTATCATAAACGAAATCGGCTCTGACAGCAGCCTTGCAGACACTCAGGTTCAAAAGTATGATATGATTATCGCAGTTAACGGTAAGGACCTTGACACAGCAGATGCTTTGCTTGAGCTTATTGATAAAGGCAAAGTCGGTGATAAGCTTACCCTTACAATTTGCAGAGTAAACAGCAACTACACAACCGATGAATTTGATGTAGAAGTTACTCTTGTTGAGGATAAGGGCACCACCGTAACAGAAACTACAACTCAGTCCGTAAATCCTTTTGATTATTATTATAATTTCGGAAATGGCAACAACTGAGAAAATTGAAAAGCTCCCTTCGGGGAGCTTTTTTTATGAGTAATGAAAGGGCTAAATCCCAATGTGGAATGTGGAATGTGAAATGGGGAATGAAGGGGAGATTGCGGAGCAATCTCCGATTATATAATTTTACAGGAAATGCCCACTACCCATTAAACCGCTTTTCATTGCTAACCCGGCAAGGCGTCTGCAATCTTATAGCTCAGCTCAGCAGCCAGTCAACCGGCTCCGTATCTTGAAAGCCGATAAGTTTATTCAAATAATCATCACGATGTTTAAGCTCATGGGAATCTATCATATATTCGCACCTCCTGTATCATAAGCATATCACAAGCCGGTGAGAAAAATCAATTTTTTGCACTGAAATGCAAAAACTTTTTAGATTTTTATATTTTTGCAGCAACATTTTCATTGCTAATTGCTGATTGAATTTCATTTCAAGATAATGTATAATAAATTATATTATAAACTTGGAGATTTTTATATGACGGAAGAAATTGTTTCTATAGACAGCGCCGAAGAGCTGGATGCCTTTGTTGCCTCCCACAAAAACGGTCACTTTATGCAAAGCTCCCTTTGGGGCAAAGTTAAGGATGACTGGGGCTGGTTTGGAATAATCTGCCGAGATAATGAGGGCAAAATAAAAGGCACAATGTCTGTGTTGGTGCGTAAAATTTCAAAAATGCCTTATCATATGCTTTATGCCCCCCGTGGTCCCGTTTGCGATTTACACGATAAAGAAACCTTTGATTTTCTTATGGCCGCCGCAAAAAAAGAGGGCAAAAAGTATAATGCCTATGCTTTAAAAATAGATAAGGATGCCGATACAAACGACAGCGAATACAGAAAAATTGTTGAAGATGCCGGCTTTCAAATCAGCCCTGTTACGGACAGATTCAAGGGCTTTCAGTGTGCAAGAGTTATCCGCATAAATCTCGAAGGTAAAACGGAAGATGAAGTATTTGCTTCGTTTGATTCGGGCCACCGCCGTAAAGTCAGAGTGGCAATCAAAAATAATGTTGAAATAGAAATTTGCGGCAGTGAAAAGGCTGAGCTTTTTTATGATATGATGAAAGAAACCACAGAGCGTGACGGTTTTGAGCTTCGCTCTGCCGCCTATTTTAAAAAACTCCTTGATGTTTTCGGTGATAAAACCCGACTTTATGTTGCCTACTATACCCCGGAGGGCGGCGAAAGAGTTGCCATTGCAGGTGCAATTGCCCTTGTTTACGGCGATAAGCTTTGGTATTTTTACGGCGCATCAAGAAACATTCACAGAAATGTTATGCCAAATTATCTGCTCCAATGGGAAATGATAAAGTGGGCCGTTGAATGTGGGTGCAGAATTTACGATTTCAGAGGTGTTACCCGCTTTGATGAGGATGACGGACTTTACCGCTTCAAAATAAAATTCGGCTCTTATCAAGAAGAATTTATGGGCGAAATGGAGCTTGTTTATAAACACGCTGCCGCAAAGCTTGTAGATACAACTCAGGAAATTATCAAAAAACTAAGATAGGAGAAAATATGGAACTTAAAATAAAAAAATTGAGAGAAAACGCAAAAATTCCCCTCAGAGCAACTCCTGGTTCTGCCGGTATGGACCTTTATGCCTGCATTGATGAGCCTATAACCCTTGCGGGTGGAGAAAAAGCGGTTATTCCCACAGGTATTGCCATTGCTTTGCCATCGGCGGAGCTCGGAGCGTTCATTTTTGCCCGCAGTGGCCTTGCCATAAAGCACGGTATAGGGCTTCTTAACTCCGTGGGCGTTATTGACAGCGATTACAGAGGTGAAATTTGCGTTGGCCTTATAAATCAACTTAAAGAGCCGTACACGATAAATCCGGATGAAAGAATTGCTCAAATGGTTATTATGCCTGTTTCCCTTATTCCTCCCGTTGAGGTTTCCGAACTTGACAAAACAGAGAGAGGCGCAGGCAGATTCGGTTCCACCGGAACGAGGTAAGATTATGAAAAAATTTATATCAATTCTACTTGCTTTTACTTTAATTTTATCCGCTTTTTGTTTAACCTCATTTGCTGCGGATACAAGCTGCAAACCATACGAAAACAGCCAATATTTTACCTATGGTGATTATGATATTCATTACAGAGTTATTGCCGCAGAGGGTGAAATGAAGGGCAGAATTTTGATGATTCACGGTTTCCTTTGCAGCACATACAGCTGGAGAAATATGGCAGCGAATCTTTCAAAAGAAGGCTATGAATGTGTGCTTGCTGATGTGCCGAATTTCGGCTACAGCACCAGAGAAAACAAGGATATGACAATAGTTGACCGTGAGGATTTGATTATTGCTCTTATGAAAAGTATCGCCCCGACTGATGAGTGGATTGTGGCAGGTCATTCTATGGGCGGAGGAATTGCGGTTAATATTGCCGAGGCTGTTCCGCTGAAATCTCTTATGCTGTTTTGCCCCTGTGCTCAAACGGAATTCCCCGCATGGGCTGAGAAAATCTGCACTTCAAAAGCTATGGAAAGCTTCATGAATTTCTTTTTTGAGTACGGCACAAAATGCACTCCCATTGTTAAGGCTGTTATTTACTTTGCAACAAATAATCTTGAATTTGCAAAAAATTATGATGTTAAAGGGGTTACGGATCCGGTACAATATGACGGCTTCGGTGCCGGAATGTGCGAAATGATGTATAATGTTCGCCTGACGGATATGGAAAATACAAATAAAATCACTTGCCCCGTTTTTCTTTGCCAGGCCGAAAAAGATATAATTCTCAATGACAGCCAAAAAGCAGAAATGAATAATGCTTTCCCCAACGCCGTAAAATACACGGTAGAGGGCGGCGGCCATCAGTGTATTGAAGACAGAGCAGATGAAATTTGCGTTGAGGTTTTGAAGTTTTTAGAAAACAGCTGAAATTGCAGCTGAAGGCGTATTTTAACTTTTGTAAATTTCCTCTTTACAAATTATTTTTATTATGATATAATCCATTCGCAATATGCCCGTTGGCACGGTTCCGGGAGTAAACCTGTTCAGGTTTTCACCTGCCCTTTACTGAGCGCGCGGCAAATATTTTAATGAGGTGAAAAATCATGACACAAGCAGAAAAACAGGCAATTATGGCAGAGTATGCTACACACGAAGGTGACACAGGTTCACCTGAGGTTCAAATCGCTGTTCTCACTAAGAGAATTAACGATCTTAACGCACACCTTGCTATCCACAAGAAAGACCATCACAGCCGCAGAGGCCTTCTTAAGATGGTTGGTCGCAGAAGAAACCTTCTCAGCTACCTTCAGAAGAACGACATTGAGCGTTATCGTTCAATCGTTGCAAGACTCGGTCTTCGTAAATAATTGTCCCCTTCGGCAGGCAGGATTCTTTCTGCCTGCTATTTGCAATTTTTAAAGGTGCTTACAGCACCCCATTTTTTCGCTATCTACAGGCGGTTCCATGGCTTTTTTAGCAGTGAATCGAGTGTAAAGCAAAGCTCTGCTTTGCATTGGCTTTATTGCTAAAAACCGAACCGACCTGCGGAAATATATTTAAGAAAGAGGTTAAAAAATGTCCTTACTTAATTTTGACAGTTTCAAAAAGTATGAAACCGAAATTGCAGGCAGACCTTTAGTTGTTGAAGTTGGCAAAATGGCTCAACTTGCAGGCGGTTCTTGCCTTGTTCGTTACGGCGAAACAAACGTTCTTTGCACAGCTACCATGGCTCCGAAGCCCCGTGAAGGTGTAGATTTCTTCCCACTTTCAGTTGATTACGAAGAAAAACTCTATTCAGTTGGCAGAATTCCCGGCTCTTTCCAGCGCCGTGAAGGCAAAGCAAGCGAAAAAGCAACTCTCGCATCAAGAGTTATTGACAGACCCATTCGTCCTCTTTTCCCCAAAGATATGAGAAACGATGTAGGAGTTGTTGCTACGGTTATGTCCGTTGACCCGGATTGCGAGCCTCAAATTACCGCTATGCTCGGCGTTTCAATCGCAATTTCAATTTCCGAAATTCCTTGGGACGGCCCCGTTGCCGGCGTTGTTGTAGGTATGGTTGACGGCCAGTACGTTATCAACCCCACTCTTGAGCAGAGAAAAAAGAGCGAGATGTATGTTACAGTTGCTTCCACAAGCGACCTTGTTGCAATGATTGAAGCAGGCGCTAACGAAATCAGCAACGATGATATGTATGACGGCATTATGTTCGCTCACAAAGAAAACCAGAAAATCGTTGAATTTATCAATATGATCAAGGCTGAGGTCGGCAAAGAAAAGGTTGACTTCCCCTCAAACGATCCCGATCCCGAAATGCTTGAGGCAATTAAAGCTTTCGCTATTGATGATATCCGTGCAGCTCTTGACACAGACGACAAGAGAGTTCGTGATGAAAGACTTAAACCCATCTATGAAAAGGTTCATGAGAAGTTTGACGAAATTTATCCCGACATGGAAGAAAAGATTGAAGATTGCCTTTACAAGACTCAAAAGTACGTTGTTCGCCGCTGGCTTCTTGATGACGGCAAGCGTGTTGACGGCAGAGGCATTAACGATATCAGACCTCTTAACGCTCAAATTGATTTGCTTGACAGAGTTCACGGCTCAGGTATGTTTACAAGAGGTCAAACTCAGGTGCTTTCAATCACCACTCTCGGCCCAATGAGCGATGCTCAGATTCTTGACGGCCTTGATGAAGAAGAAAGCAAGAGATACATCCACCACTATAACTTCCCATCATACTCCGTTGGTGAAACAAAGCCCAGCAGAGGCCCCGGCAGAAGAGAAATCGGCCACGGCGCTCTTGCAGAAAGATCACTTATCCCTGTTCTTCCTTCAGTAGAAGAATTCCCATATACGATCAGAGTTGTTTCAGAAGTTCTTTCATCAAACGGCTCCACCTCTCAAGGCTCAGTATGTGGTTCTACCCTTTCACTTATGGCTGCCGGTGTTCCCATTAAGGCACCTGTTGCAGGTATTTCCTGCGGCCTTATCACAGAGGGTGACCTCTTCATGACCATGGTTGATATTCAGGGCCTTGAAGACTTCTTTGGCGATATGGACTTCAAAGTTGCCGGCACAAAGAAGGGCATTACTTCAATTCAGATGGACCTTAAAGTTCACGGCCTTACCCCCGCAATCATCAGAGAAGCTCTTGATAAGACATATAAAGCTCGTTGCTATATCCTTGATGAGATTATGGCTCCCGTTATTGCAGAGCCTCGTAAAGAGCTCAGCAAGTGGGCACCTAAGATGCTCTCAACCAAGATTGACCCTGAGAAGATCGGTGATGTTATCGGCAAGCAGGGCAAAGTTATTCAGAAGATTTGTGCAGAGTGCGATGTTAAAATCGATGTTCAGGAAGACGGTAATATCTTTATTTCTTCCACAGATGTTGACAATGCAAAGAAAGCAATCTTCATTGTTGAAACCATCGCAAACGGCCCCGAAGAAGGCTCTGTCTACAAGGGAGTTGTTACCCGCCTTATGAGCTTTGGTGCATTCGTAGAGATTGCTCCCGGCGTTGAAGGTATGGTTCACATCAGCCAGCTTGATGTTAAGAGAACAGAGAAGGTTGAAGATGTAGTTGCAGTAGGCGACGAAATCATCGTTAAGGTTCTTCCTAAGGATGACCAAGGCAGGCTTAATTTCAGCCGCCGTGAGGCTCTTATAGAAGTTGAAGGACTTGTACCCGAAAACACAGTTGAGCCAAGAGAATCCAAGCCTCGTAACAGCTTTAGAGGAAGCAGAGGCAACAGATCTCCCAGAAACTAAACAGCAAAACTAAGAGGGAAGCTTCGGCTTCCCTTTTTTGTCATATTATTATACTTGATTTATATATTACAGTTGTGATAAAATAATTGTGATTATGGATAATTGTTTTTAGGTGGTGAGAACATGAGCAAGATTCTTATTGCAGATGACGAAGCCCTTATCAGAAGGCTCGTATGCGATTTCCTTAAAAATTCCGGATATGAAACAGTTGAAGCCGTTGACGGCCTTGATGCCATAGAGAAATTCAAGGCAAACAGCGACATTTCCCTTGTTGTTTGCGATATTATGATGCCTGAATCAGATGGCTGGGAGGTCGTAAAAAAAATCCGTGAAACAAGCTCGGTTCCCATTATTGTTCTTACCGCAAGGACACAGGAATTTGATGAAATTGTTTCTTTTGAATCAGGTGCCGATGATTTTGTTACAAAGCCATTCAGCCCGACTATCCTCGTAAAAAGGATTCAGGCTCTTCTAAAGAGAGCAGATGCAAAACCCACCGAAAACTCAAGCGATATCATTACAGTTGATAACCTTACTTTGAATATTCCGGCTCATTCGGTAACTCTTTCCGGCAGAGAGCTTGACCTTACCATAAAAGAATACAATATTTTACTTAAACTCATAAAATGCCCCGGCCGCATATATTCCCGTGATAACTTGCTGGATGATATTTGGGGCCTTGATTTTACGGGAGATGTGCGAACCGTTGACTCCCATGTGGCAAGGCTCAGAACAAAACTGGGCGTTTGGGGTGAAAGCCACTTAAAAACCGTTTACGGTGCAGGCTATAAAATTGAGGTGAATAAAGGGTGAAATCTCCTGTTTCCTTAATACGCGGGAAAATAAGAGTTAAAATTTTCACTGCAATTTTTGTTGTTCTGGTGCTTATGATAGGCATTGTGAATCTCTTTTCCTACAGAATACTTTTTCGCACTTTCACTTATAACACCTATCGTGAGCTATGCTCTGTGGCAGATACAATTAACGCTCTTATTCCCGATACCGGTTCTTACTACATAGATTTATATTCCCTTGCTGAAAATCACAATGTGGATTTTGAGATTTGCGATTCCGGAGGCTTTTTGGTTTATACAAGCATTGGCGCAGGCTCCGGTTTAAGCAATGAGCACTTTGCGTCTTCCGGTTCCTCAGGCTCGGATTATGACAAAATGAAGAAGTCGCCAAACAGCGACAAATCCTTTTCTTACAAAAATTTTGAAGTTAAGAAAAAGCTTGCAACAAACGCAGATTATTTTATCTACACATATACCCTTTCGTCCGGTGAAATTTTACACATATACACCCCTGTGGCAAATGTTGAAAGCATTGTTGAAGTTGCCGATGAATTTTACTCTTTTTCAACCATTATTTTAATCATTCTTGTAAGTGTGATTTTTTTAATTATTTCCACAAGTTTTACAAGGCCTATAGAAAAAATCAATGATGTTACAAAGGATATGGCAGCCCTTCACTTTGAAAGAAAATGCGAAGATTACGGCATGGATGAAATAGGGGAGCTTGGCAGAAGTATTAACACTCTTTCGGACACCTTGGATTCCGCTCTGCTTGATCTTAAAGATAAAAACGAGCAGCTTGAAAAAGATATTGAACTTCGTCTTGCTCTTGATAACGCCCGTAAAAATTTTATAAGCAATGTTTCCCACGAATTAAAAACTCCAATTGCAATTATATCCGGCTATGCCGAAGGCCTTTGCGAGGGAATAAGCGACGATCCGGCAATTATAAAAGAATATTGCGAAATCATAAATGATGAAAGCAAACGAATGAACGAGCTGGTGCTGGAGCTGCTTGAGCTATCCCGCCTTGAAAGCAAAACCGCACCGTTTACCCCGGATTATTATGACATAGGTGAGGGCGTTGCCTCTTTAATTGAGCATCTTTCGCTTCAAATTGAGCAAAACGGCATTACCGTTCAAAACAATGTTCCTTTATCTTTTGAATGTTATGCACAGGGAGATAAAATTGAAATTGTGCTGAAAAATTATATTACAAATGCGATTTCTCACTGTGAAGGAGAAAAGAGAATAATTATTTCTTATGAAGATAAAGGTGAAACAATAAAATTTTCCGTTTTCAACACAGGCAAGTCCATTGCAGACGAGGATATGCCTGAAATTTGGAGTAGCTTTTACAGGGCAGATAAAACTCACGGCAGAAGCGGCACAAGGTTCGGGTTAGGCCTTTCGATAGTTAAAAGTATTATGGATAATCACGGCTGTGCTTACAGTGCCGAAAACACCGAGAACGGTGTAAAATTCAGTTTTGAGGTAGCAAAAAATTCAGATTACTATGAGAAGAAAAAGAACTGAAAAAAGAATATTTCGTGCTGCTGCCATCGCAACGGCTTTGTGCATTTTACTTTCCTCCTGCTCGCTAAGTGAAAAAGTCGGAGTTAATACCGTTTCTTCCGTAAAAAGCCGAAACACAATCAGTATGAGAGAGGAAAACAGCTCTTCCGTTCATTATGCACAGAGCAATGATTCATACTCTGAATCCGTTGTTTCCTCAGGCTTTATTGAGCTGAGGCTTGACAGAAACACAAATTCTTTTGCAATTTACGATAAATCCGCAAGTGTGCTTTGGAGCAGCTTGCCAATACTTGAAGATGTGTCTTCTTCCGCTGACGAAAATTGTGATGCAAGCTTGGTAACTTTAAAAATAGCCGGCGGCACAGATATTTACACGCTTAACAGCCAAGATAACTCTTTTGCTTACGGCACATCGTCCATAGATATTTCAGACACCGGTGCAAATTTTATTTACAATATTTTTGCAAACGAGGAAACGGCGGCAAAAGAAACATATACAGCCGATGATATAGGCTTTTGTGTAGTTTTATCCGTTACTCTTGCAGACGGCAACATGAATGTAAGCTGCTCTTACGCTAACATTACGGGCAACAAAAATGCCTATATAGAAGATATTGAAGTGCTGAACTATTTTGGCGCTTATAATGATATGAGCTCCGAGAATTTTATGTTTGTGCCGGATGGGTGCGGAGCAATTATTAAAACATCTGTATATGATGAGTCTTTTGAGGCCCTTTCTTTTGCCGTTTACGGTGAAGATCCGGCAAATACCTCTGAGGTATCAGGGCCCGCAATTATTCCCGTTTTTGGTGTAAAATGGGGCAGCGGTGCTTTTGCCGCAGTAATCAAAGGTGATGAGGATACCGGCGACGGCAAGATTTCCGGCGGAGATTCGGTAGCCACAATAAAGGCTGAAAAGGCTATGAATTTAAGCTCTTACAACAGAGTTTATGCTGAATTTAACATTACCCCCACCGCCTATAAAGATGAAACTTTATATATTTCAAAAACCTCTGCAATAGATGAGATTGATATAATTTACAGATTTCTTTCCGGCAACAACGCTTCTTATGCCGGCATGGCCTCGGCGGTAAGAGAGCAGCTTATAAGAGATTCCGTGCTTTCGGCCGAAACAATCGACGACTCCGATTATTTACCATTTTATGTTACCCTTACGGGAGTAACGACAAAGTCTTTTGCCAAGCTTAAATATACGAAGGTGCTTACGGATTTTGACGAAGCAAATGACCTTCTGATTCGCATGAAAAATAAAGGCATAAATAACATAAATTTGGTTTATAAATCCATATTTACAGGCGGAAGTGATTCCGTGGATATTGCCGAGAGTAAAATACTTTCAAAGCTCGGAGGCAGCTCTAAACTTGAAAAGCTTTATGAATATATGCTTTCACAAAATATGAATCTGTATATTAACATAAACGCAATTTCTTCGGCAAAATCTTTTTCCGACGGTTCAAGTGAAAATATCTATGGTAAAAACATTAGCTACACTCCGGAAGACTCCGTAGCAGAAGCTGCGGGAACTACCCCAAAATCAAGGAGCCTTCGTAAAATCAGTAACTTTAAAGATGTTATATCTCAAATTCTTTCGGATATGAGAAGCAAAAACTTTTCCGGCTTTTGCCTTGATGATGCAGGCACAATCCTTTATTCTGATTTTTCGGAAAACGGAGTTTTAAGGCAGGAAGCCTCTGAAGTAATTTCTTCAAAGATTTCACCACTTGCCACAAGCAAAAAAATTATGGTTAACGGCGGTAATTTCTATATGCTGAAAAACGTGGACGCCGTTATAAATCTCCCCTCCACCACAACCGTTGCCAAAAGCGGTGCATATATTCCCGTTCCCTTTGTGCAGATAATTCTTCACGGTATTGCAGATTACACAAGTGAAGGTATCAACACTGTAACAGACACTGAAATTCTGCTTAAACACATTGAGTACGGTATTTGCCCCCACTACGAATGGAACTATGAGCCTATTGAGGGCACCGAAGAAAATGATATTTATTACTATGAAAATACAATAAATTCCGCTGCGGATTTTTATTCCGAAATAAGCTCTGTTTTGAGTGATTTAAGAAGCGCAAAAATCACAGACCATTATGAAGTGGATGACGGCGTTTTCTGCACGGAATATGATAACGGTGCCTTGATATATGTTAACTACACAAGCAGCAACTACCCTGTCCTCAGCGGTGTTGATGTGGAAGCAAGCAGTTATTTAAGGCTGAGCTAAGGAGGATAATATGCCATATATTAAAACCACAACAAATGTTTCAATCAGTGAAACCGCAAAACAAAATTTACAAAAAAAGCTGGGTGAGGCTATTGCGCTCATTCCCGGCAAAACGGAAGCTTGGCTTATGCTTGCCTTTGAAGATAATATAAGAATGGCCTTTAAAGGTGATTCAAGTGAAAATTATGCTTTTGCAAACGTGAGCATTTTCGGCTCTGCTTCGGATGCGGCTTATGACCGTTTAACCGCCGCAATATGTGAAATCCTCGCTGAAGAGCTTAATATAAAAGCAAGCAACATTTATGTAAAATATGAAAAATCGCACCATTGGGGCTGGAACGGTTCAAACTTCTGATATGAAAAGTTTAGATAAACATGATTTATTGCTTATTGCCATAGCTTTAATCGTTGCCGCAATGCTTTGCGCCTTTAGGGTGATTGACAGCCCGAAACGCAGTGGTTTTGAGGCTGTGAGCGTAACATTAACCCATGCCATAGAGGAAGAATCCTCAGGGCTTGTAAACATAAACACAGCAACGCTTAATGAACTTACTTCTCTTGATGGCATAGGCGAAAAAAAGGCCCAAGCAATTATTGATTACCGCATCGAAAACGGCAGCTTCAGAAGCATTGAAGAGCTTGGAAACATAAGCGGTATAGGTGATACATTGATTGAGGCAAATCGGGATAGGATTTGTTTATAAGAGTTAATACGCAAATGAGGACTGTGGATGAGACTTTCATTGCTAATCGCTATTTCTTAATTCCCCCTCGTAATCTTACTCTCAAGGAGATATATATATGGAAAGAACAGAAATTAAAAGCATTTATGACAACTCTGCTGCATTCGGCGACAAAAAAGTTACTGTTTACGGCTGGGTTAAAACCATCAGAGATTCAAAAGCCATAGGCTTTGCCGAAATCAATGACGGCAGTTGTTTCAAGGGTATTCAAATTGTTTTTGAATCCGAAAAGCTTGCAAATTACAAGGATATTGTTAAGGTTAATGTAGGTGCCGCTCTTAAAGTTACCGGTTCACTTTTACTTACACCCAACGCAAACCAGCCCTTTGAAATAAACGCTGATGAAATCAGCATTGAAGCGGTTTCAACACCGGATTATCCACTTCAAAAGAAAGGCCACACCCGTGAATTTTTAAGGTCCGTTGCACATTTAAGGCCCAGAACAAATTTATTCAATGCTGTTTTCAGAGTCCGTTCAACGGCAGCTTATGCCATTCATAAATATTTTATAGATCAGGGCTTTGTTTATGCCCACACACCTCTTATTTCCTGCTCTGACTGTGAGGGCGCAGGCGAGATGTTTAAAGTAACAACTCTTGACCTTGAAAACGTGCCCAAAACAGAAGACGGCAAGGTAGATTACACAGAAGATTTCTTTAAAAAGCCTGCATATCTTACTGTTTCCGGTCAGCTTCAGGCAGAAACAATGGCTCTTGCTTTCGGCAAAGTTTACACCTTCGGCCCCACATTCAGAGCCGAAAAATCCAACACGGCACGCCATGCCGCAGAGTTTTGGATGGTAGAGCCGGAAATAGCTTTTGCAGACCTTTCGGATGATATGGATTATGCAGAGGGTATGATTAAATTCGTAATTAAATATGTGCTCCAAAACTGCCCTCAAGATATGGAATTTCTCAATAAATTCGTTGATAAGGGCCTTATTGAAAGGCTTAATGCCGTTGCAAATGCAGATTTCGGCAGAGTAACTTACACAGATGCCGTTAAATTGCTTGAAGAGCATAATGACGAATTTGAATTTAAAGTTTCATGGGGCTGTGACCTTCAAACGGAGCACGAAAGATATCTTACGGAAAAGATTTTCAAAAGACCCGTTTTTGTTACAGATTATCCCAAAGAGATTAAAGCTTTCTACATGCGCCTTAATGATGACGGCAAAACCGTTGCCGCAGCAGATTGCCTTGTAATGGGTATCGGCGAAATTATCGGCGGCAGCCAAAGAGAAGAAAGACTTGACTTACTTGAAAAGAGAATTAACGAGCTTGGATTAAGCCCGGAGGATTACTCTTGGTACCTTGACCTTCGCAGATACGGCGGAGTTAAGCACAGCGGATTCGGCCTTGGATTTGAAAGGCTTGTTATGTACCTTACCGGCATTGATAATATTCGTGATGCCATCCCCTACCCCAGAACAACAGGTCAAGCAGATTTTTAATGTAATTTTATAGGCACGAAGCGGCAACTCATAAAAATTTATTCACAAGGAAGGTAATTATTATGCTTAAAAATATTTCCCCGATTCTTTCCCCTGAGCTTCTTAAAATTCTTATGGAAATGGGCCACGGTGACGAGCTCGTTATCGGTGACGGAAATTTCCCCGCTGCTTCCGTAGCCCAAAGGCTTGTTCGCCTTGACGGACACGGTGTAAATGAAATACTTGAGGCAATTCTTAAACTTATGCCCCTTGACACTTACGTAAATTGCCCCGTTGCTCTTATGGATAACGGCAACCCCGCAAGCCTTCCTCCCATTTGGGAAGATTACAAAAAAACAATAGAAGCCGAAGAAGGCGAGAAAAATATTGAACTTGTTGAGCGCTTTGCTTTCTATGAAAGAGCAAAGAAAGCTTATTGTGTTGTAGCAACAGGCGAAACCGCAATTTATGCAAATATTATTATCAAAAAGGGTGTTGTGCAGTGATAAAAAGAGTGCTTGCCATTGACTTTGGCGCTTCAAGCGGCAGAGCAATAGTAGGAACATTTGACGGTGAAAAAATCACAATGGAGGAGGTTCACCGTTTTTCCAACGACCCCGTAAAAGTGGGAAATACTGTTTACTGGGATGTTTTACGACTTTTTCATGAAATTAAACAGGGTATAACAAAAGCCTCCCTCACGGGTAAAATCGACTCTGTGGGTATTGACACTTGGGGCGTTGATTTCGGCCTCATAGATAAATACGGCGATTTAATCGAAAACCCCGTACATTACCGTGACACCCGCACGGCGGGGCTTATTGAGGAATGTGCAAAAACAATTCCCAATGAGGAATTTTACGGCAGGACGGGTATTCAATTTATGGAGCTTAATACTGTTTATCAGCTGGCTTCTCTTAAAAAATACAGACCATATATGTTTGAAAGAGCAGATAAAATGCTCTTTATGCCCGACCTTTTCGGATATTTCCTTACAGGCAAAATGACAACGGAATACTCCATTGCCACCACCTCACAAATGGTTGACCTTAAAACAAAAAATTGGGCAACGGATTTAATTGAAAAATTAGGCATTCCTTCATCACTTCTTTGCTCTATTCGCCCTTCAGGCAGTATACTCGGCAAAATCAAAGATGACATTTGCGAAGAATGCGGAATAGAGCCGATAAATGTTATAAGCGTTTGCGGCCACGATACTCAAAGCGCAATAACTGCTGTTCCCTGTGAAAGCGGAGATTTTG
Organism: Acutalibacteraceae bacterium; assembly: GCA_963640495.1. Lineage (GTDB taxonomy): Bacteria > Bacillota > Clostridia > Oscillospirales > Acutalibacteraceae > CAG-177. Next base: position 4,142 of record CAVHYZ010000022.1, on the reverse strand, counting down.
CCTTTTTATCAAGCGGCACCTGGTCTCTTTTCGGCACAGAGCTTGAAAGCCCCATTGTAAACGAAACATCCATTGCAATGAATGTTACGAATGAGGGCGGTTACGGCCAAAGCACGGGATTCCTTAAAAATATAATCGGCCTTTGGCTTATTCAGGAAAGCCGCCGTCATTGGAACAGACACGGAAATAATTATTCTTACGGCGATCTTGAAAAGCTTGCCCTTGAGGCAGAGCCGTTCAAATGCTTTATAGACCCTGACGCTCCGGAGTTTGTACCACACGGAAACATCCCCGGCAGAGTTAAAGAATATTGCAAAAAGACAAATCAGCCCGTTCCCGAAACCGTGGGAGAGATTATGAGATGCATTTATGAAAGCCTTGCCTTAAAATACAGGCTTACTCTTGATAATCTTGAGGAATGCACAGAAAAAGCCTATCCGGTTATTCATGTTATCGGCGGCGGCACAAAAGACACCTTGCTTTGCAAGATGACTGCCTGCTCCACGGGAAGAAAGGTTGTGGCAGGGCCTATTGAGGCAACAGTTTACGGCAACATTGCCGTTCAGCTTCTTTCCTCCGGTGATATTAAATCCGTTAGCGAAGCAAGAAAGATTATTGCGGCAAGCGAAGAAACAAAAGAATATTTGCCGGAAAACACAAGCCTTTGGAATGAAGCATACAGCCGTTTTTGCAAAGTAATAAAATAACGCAAACATAATTCCCATGAGGAATTTTTATAAATGATAATTTTGAAAGGAAGAGATAAACATGGCAAAAAGCAGACTTATCGGTGATTATCCCGTAATCGGCATCAGACCTATTATTGACGGCAGAAGAGGACCACTTAAAGTTAGAGAATCTCTTGAAGAGCAAACCATGAATATGGCTAAGGCAGCAGCTAAACTTTTTACAGAGAATCTTAAATATTCAAACGGCGAGCCGGTAAAGGTTGTTATTTCAAATACATCCATCGGCCGTGTTGCAGAGGCAGCAGAGTGTGCGGCTCAGTTCAAAAAAGAGGGCGTTGACATTACTCTTTCCGTTACCCCCTGCTGGTGCTACGGCTCCGAAACAATGGATATGGACCCCAACACAATTAAGGGCGTTTGGGGCTTTAACGCAACTGAAAGACCCGGTGCCGTTTACCTTGCGGCAGTGCTTGCGGCACACACACAAAAAGGGCTCCCCGCTTTTGGTATCTACGGCAAAGATGTGCTTGATGCAGATGATACAAATATGCCCGAAGATGTTAAAGAAAAGCTCCTTCGCTTCGGCAGAGCTGCTGTTGCGGTTGCCACAATGAGAGGTAAATCTTACCTTCAAATCGGCTCCATTTGTATGGGTATTGCCGGCTCCACAATCAACCCTGATTTCTTTGAGGAATACCTTGGCATGAGAGTTGAAAGTGTTGATGAGGTAGAAATTCTCCGCCGTATGGAAGAAGGCATTTATGATGAGAAAGAGTTCCAAAAGGCTCTTGCTTGGACTAAAGCTAACTGCCCTGAGGCTTTTGATAAAAACCCCGAGTTCGTTCGTAAATCCCCGGAACAGAAAGAAAAAGATTGGGAATTTACCGTTAAGATGATGTGCATAATTAAAGATCTTATGAACGGTAATAAGAATCTTCCCGAAGGCCGTGAAGAAGAAATGGTAGGCCACAACGCTATCGTAGGCGGTTTCCAAGGCCAAAGACAGTGGACTGACCATTGGCCCAACGCAGACTTTGCAGAGGCTATGCTTAACACCACATTTGACTGGAATGGTGCAAGAGAGCCTTACGCATTCGGCACAGAAAATGATACACTTAACGCAACCGGCATGCTCTTCCTTAAACTCCTTACAAACCGTCCTCAGATTTTTGCGGATGTCAGAACATGCTGGAGCACTGACAGCGTTAAGAGAGTTACAGGCTATGATATAGAAGGCCATGCAAAAGATGCAGGCGGATTTATTCACCTTATTAACTCCGGCGCTTGCTGCCTTGATGCTTGCGGTGAGGTTAAAGATGAAAACGGCAACCCCGTTATGAAAGAATGGTACAATGTTACCGAGGAAGACCAAAAGGCTATGCTCAAGGCTACCGCATGGGCACCTGCCGATAATGGATATTTCAGAGGCGGCGGATTCTCCTCTCGCTTCCTTACAAGAGCCGAAATGCCTGCAACAATGATTCGCCTTAACATAGTTAAAGGCCTTGGCCCCGTTCTTCAGATTTGCGAAGGCTGGACTGTTAAGCTTCCCGATGAAGTTTCCGACATTCTTTGGAAGAGAACGGACTACACTTGGCCCTGCACATGGTTTACACCGAGATGTGACGGCAAGGGTGCTTTCAAATCCGCTTACGACCTTATGAATAACTGGGGTGCAAACCACGGTGCTATCTCTTACGGTCATGTTGGCGCAGACCTTATTACAATGGCTTCAATGCTCAGAATCCCCGTTGCCCTTCATAATGTTCCCGATGAAAAGATTTTCCGCCCGGCTTGCTGGGGTGCTTTTGGCACAAAAGACCTTGAAGGCGCAGATTACAGAGCTTGTGCAGCTTACGGCCCTCTTTATAAATAAGTTAAATATAATCGTTAGAATTTAACACAGCAAATCACCCTATGGCACTCCATAGGGTGATGATTTTTGCATTTAATTTTCTGTAAGCAAAAATGCCATATATAACGGAAGTGTCAACACTTGCCCCATACGGCCGACATTGTAATCCCCCAGCTTAACAGCAGAGTTTACATGATATTTTTCCGGATGGTTCAAAATAGTTTTTGTACTTTTAACATTACCGTTTGCAGCTTTTACCTCTATAAGAGTGCAAGCTCCTTTGTAACGGATTACAAAATCCACTTCCAAACCCGATTCCTTATGAAAATAATAAAGTTTTCTGCCCATCTTCGAAAAAATATCGGCAATAAGATTTTCAAAAATCGCACCTTTATAAACAAAGAGATTTCCTTGTAAAATATCATACTGGGTGCCATTCTCCAGCATGGCAACAAACAATCCCATATCACACATATATACTTTAAAAGTATCTTGCTCGGCGTTGCCGTCAAGGGGTAGCTCCGTAATTGAAAGATTATAGCATCGCTTTATAATCCCCGCATCTTCAATCCATTGCAGACTACCTGCATATTTAGAGGCAGTAGAGCCTTTACGAACAACAGAATATTGGAATTTCTTATTCTCTTTGGCTAATTGCCGTGGGATAGATTGGAAACACTCTTTAATTCGTGATTTATCTTCTTTTTCAGCATATTTTATCATATCGTCTTCATAAGAACGAACAATATCTCGCTGAATTTGAAGCACCCTGTCCATTTGCTTACTGTCTACGAAGGTCTGCACGGCTTCCGGCATACCGCCAACAACAGCATACTGTAATAAAAGCTGTTTCATTCGGCTATGGAGTGCTTCCGGAACAGGTGTTTCGGCGTTCAATGCTTTTTTTAGCACCTCTATAACAGAATCGGAAATACCGTTTGCCCACAAGAATTCTTCAAAATTTAAAGGATACATCTCTATTACGGTTTCAGACCCTACCGGCACCGATTTTGGCTCTTTACCATAGCCTTTTACACCAAGCAAAGAGCCTGTTCCTATAACATCATAACGCCCGTCTATTTGAAAAAATTTAAGTGCAGTCCGTGCTTCGGGGCAATCTTGTATTTCATCTAAAATCAATACCGTTTCTCCGGGCTCAAATACCACTTCATTGCCGAGTAATGCCGAAAGAAGCATAACAATAGTGTCAACCTCTAATGCTCCCCTAAAAACGGCTGCATAGTCCGGATTTTCAAAAAAATTAAGGTAAACAACATGCTTATAATTTTCTTTAGCAAAATTCAGCACAGAAAATGTCTTACCGCATTGTCGGCACCCTTTTACAATAAGAGGCTTATGTTTTATTGTGTTTTTCCATTGAGCAAACTGCTCCTCCACTCTACGCTTCAACATTATCTGTCACCCCGTTTTCTTAATTTCAGCCACAGTATAACACAGCAAATCAACTTTTTCAAGGGGCTTTTTTGAGAGGTGACAACTTTTTCAAGGGACTTTTTGAAAATCAGAAATCTTTTTACTTAATTTCAGCGAGATAAAATCAAATTAAACCACCCTATGACTGTGAACAAGTCCGTAAA
>CAVHYZ010000021.1:0-25312 GCA_963640495.1 Acutalibacteraceae bacterium | reverse complement strand
CCTCCGCTACGCTCCGTCGCTTACTCTCTCTGTCCCGAAAAAACATTCTAATTAGTTTTTTTCTCTCAATTTTCTTAGTCTCACATCATTGACAAATGCACAAAAAATCCATTTTGTAACAAGTTCTTTCAAATTTTTGTAAAAAGTGATGCAACCATGTTAAGAATTACAGTCAAAGTATTTACGGAAAATCATTGATGTTGAAATTATGAAGTCTACTATGAAATGCATATACATATTATAAGATTATTCTTTTAAGTTTGTTTCTTATACAAATTATATATTTACTTACTTAATTATTCTTTATATATTGCCAAAATCGTAGAATTTTACTTTTTTTCTCTTGACAAGTTAGCCATAACTAACTACAATAGAGTTAGCGACAGCTAATATCATTTCATAAACAAAGAGGGTAATGTAATGAGTTTTGTTGAAATAAGTAATATAAAAAAGCATTTTGGTGAGGGTGACAGCAAAGTTGATGTGCTGAAAGGTATTGATTTATCCATCGAAAAGGGAGAAATCTGCGTTTTGCTCGGTCCATCCGGTTCAGGTAAATCAACCCTGTTTAATATCATAGGCGGAATTGAAAATGCAGATGAAGGTTTCGTTTCAATTAACGGTGAAAAAATTGCCGATATGAATGAAAAAGCTCTTACAGAATACAGGCGCAAGCATTTAGGCTATGTTTTCCAAACATATAATTTAATTCCGAATCTTACAATCCGTGAGAATATTGAAGTTGGCGCTTATCTTGGCAAGAGGCCTCTTGATGTAGATGAGCTTATGAAAACTTTAGGCATTTATGACCAAAAAGATAAACTTCCAACCCAATTATCAGGCGGTCAGCAGCAAAGGACGTCCATAGGCAGAGCTATCGTAAAAAATCCCGATATTCTTCTTTGTGATGAGCCTACCGGTGCTCTTGATTACAATACATCAAAAGAAATATTAAAGCTCATTGAGGATATTAACAAAAAATACGGTAATACAATTATTATGGTAACCCACAACGATGCTATTAAAAATATGGCAGACAGAGTGTTTAAGCTCAAAGACGGTACCATACGCAAAACTTATGTTAATGAGCAAAAAATATCTGCAGCTGACCTTGAATGGTAAAGTGAGGCGTTACAATGAAAAATCCGTTAAATAAAAGATTTAAGCGAGAACTGAAAAACGATTTTGGTAAATACATAGCTATTTTTCTGTTTTTATCTCTTTTTATTGGTATTATTTCCGGCTTTATTGTCTCCGACAACAGTGTATTCAAAACTTATAACGAGGGTTTTGAAAAATACAATATTGAAGATGGTCATATGACCTTTACAATTAAGCCAACAGAGGACATTCTCGGCAAAATTGAAAAAGAAAATAATCTTACCTTTTATAATCTATATTACAAAAACGAAACCGTTGAAAATATTGAAGGCAGCACAAAAAAGACGGTTCGCATTTATGCAAATCGTGAAAAAATAAATACTGTTTGCCTTATGAGCGGAAATATGCCCGAAAGATCAAATGAAATTGCTATTGACAGACTATTTGCGCAAAACAACAATATAAAAATCGGCAGTTCTTTAGTCTTTAATGGCAATTCATACATAGTAACGGGCTTTGTTGCACTTCCGGATTACAGTTGTCTTTTTGAAAACAACTCGGATATGATGTTCAGTGCCATAAATTTCGGAGTTGGTATAACAACCGATGAAGGTTTTAATTCGTTTGGCGACAGTCATATAAGTTATAATTATGCTTGGAAGTATAACACCGCTTATACAGACGAAACGGAGCAAAACACACGCTCTGAGGCTTTGATCGATTCCCTTGAGGATATAATCACCGATTATGATGAAGTAATTATTCAAAATCAAGTAAATGCAATTTGGGATGATGCGAAAAATCTTTCATCAAAGCTGGAAAAAGAGTTTGCGAAAGCATCAGAAGAAATAGAAAAGAAGGTTACAGATGCCTCCGCAAAGGTTCAAGAGGAGATCGCAGATCAATATGAGCCGATAATAGAAAAAGCCATTAGCTCTCTTTCTCAGGAAGAAATATTTGCCGTACTTCAAGAAAAATCCGGCTTGACAGAAGATGAGATTGAAGAAAAGCTAATGAATGCAGCAAATTTGACTGCTCAGCAAAAGATTAAGCTCGCTGCAGATTCTGCCACTCTTAGCGAAGATGAGCTTATTGCCGAAGCTCTTGAAATGGCCGGGCTTTCGGAGAACGACTTGCTTACTCTCGTTCTTAACGCAACAGGAATAAGCGAGGAAGATGCAGCAGAGGCTCTTCTTGAACAATATTGTAATAAAAATAATACCACTGTTGATGATTTTGTTATGGCTGAGCTCGGCACTACTCCGGAGGCCCTTGTTGCAAAAAAGCTTGGGACTACGGAAAAAGCTCTTAAAGATATGAATGCTGCTGTCGAAAATGCAGAAAATTTAACTGACGGAGTTGAAATGTCTGAAGAAGCTCCTAAAATAGACTTAAGAGCAATGGAAAACGATGAAGATTATAACAGCGGAATCGATTTCTCTTTTGATGAAATATACAATATTCTTGATAAAGTTGACACTACGGGAATTTATGACACCTCAGCTATAAGAGAAATCATATCTCAGCTTGAAGATATGATGGATATTCATGTGGATGATAGTGAAGCAATTAGTCTGAGCAGTTATCTGCCCCGTTATCAAAATCAAGCTATTAAATTTACGGGGGATGATATGGGCTCCGATAAGGCTTCATTTCTTCTCATAGGCTACCTTGTGGTAATTATTATTGCCTTTGTATTTGCTGTTACAACCTCAGGTACAATTGAAAAAGAAGCTAAAACCATTGGCACACTCAGAGCTTCCGGTTACAGCAGAGGCGAGCTTATAAGGCATTATTTGGTGTTGCCGGTAGCCGTTACCCTTGTTGCATCAATAGTGGGCAATATTTTAGGATACACGGTTTTTGAGAATGTTTTTGAAAAGGTTTATTTTGATAACTATTCCCTTGCAACATATGAAAGCTATCCAAGCTCTGAGGCGTTTCTTGAAACAACAATTGTTCCTATTATCTTAATGATAATAATTAACCTTATAATTTTTGTAAGAAAAATGAGAATACGCCCACTCGATTTTCTTAGAGGGGAATTTACAAACCATCACAGAAAAAAGGCAATTCATTTAAGCAGTAAACTTTCCTTAATGCAAAAGTTCAGGCTTCGTATTCTTTTCCAAAACATTCCCGCTTATATAGTGCTGTTTATCGGTATTCTTTTCGGTGGTACAATGTTAGTGGTTTCAATGATGTTCGGCCCACTTCTTGACGATTACAGTGATTTGGTTCAAGATACCCTGATTGCAAAATATCAATATATGGTTACTGATGTTGATGTAAAAACTGAAAATGAGCAAGCGGAAAAATTCTGCGCCACTACTCTTGTTACTGACAAAAAAGGATATGTCACCGATGAAGTAACTGTTTACGGTATAAACAAAAACAGTGCTTACATTACAGAAAAGATTCCCGACGGAGAAGTACTTGTTTCAGAAGGATTTATGATTAAATTCGGTTATAATGTAGGCGACGAGTTTACACTTAAAGAACAATATTCCAATAAAACTTATACTTTTAAAATTGCCGGTTCGTATAATTATCAAGCAGCTTTAACCGTGTTTATGAACAGAGACGAATACCTTGAACTGTTTGATAAGAGCAATAATTATTTCACCGGTTATTTTAGTAATGAAGAGCTAAAGGATATTGACTCCGACGATATAGCCGCAACAGTTGCTTTCCAAGATTTAACAAAGATTGTAGACCAAATGAAATCATCAATTCTCGGATTTATGGATATATTTATGTATTTAGGTCTTGTAATTTTTGTGCTTCTTATGTATATACTTACAAAACAGATTCTTGAAAAGAGCAGTCAATCCATAGCCATGTCAAAAATACTCGGTTTTTCAAATGTTGAGATAGGCAAGCTGTATCTTGTAATTACATCATTTGTTGTGCTTGGCTCACTGATTCTTTCAATTCCCGTTATAAGTCTTTTACTTAAATGGATTTTCCAATATTATATGTATACCATGATGTCAGGTTATATCCCCTACATTATTTCCAATACATGTTATATTAAGCTTGTAATTATCGGATTTATAAGCTATATTGTAGTAGCTGCATTTATGCTTTTAAAAATCAGAAAAGTACCAAAAGGTGAAGCCCTTAAAGCTCAAAATTTATAAAAAACGAGGAGAATTTTATGGATAACTATTTATCTGAAACTCCTATGCTTGATTTTTCAAGCCCATCAATTAAATCTCTTGTTTTTACACGTGGGTGGAAACGACTTGATGCATTTAATTGCATTAAATCAATTTATAATTTCGTTAGGGATGAAATTCTTTTCGGATATAATGAGAGTGACGGCATTCCGGCCTCAAAAGTTCTTTCCGACGGCTTTGGACAATGCAATACAAAAGGTACACTTTTTATGGCATTGCTACGTTCTTGTGGCGTTCCCTGCCGCGTTCACGGTTTTACCATCGATAAAAAATTGCAAAAGGGTGCTATGACCGGCATAGTTTATAAACTTGCCCCAAAAAATGTGTTTCACAGCTGGGTTGAGGTTTTTCTTGAAGGCGAATGGTACGAGCTGGAAGCATTTATTATTGATAAAGAATATCTTGAGAATTTGCAAAAGAAAAATTCAAGTTGTACCGGCGCTTTTTGCGGGTATGGGGTAGCAGTAGAGGATTTTCAGCATCCGGTAATTGAATTTAATCGAAACAACACCTATATTCAAAAAGAAGGTATAAACCAAGATTTCGGCATATATGATTGCCCGGACGATTTACTTAGGGAACACCATCAAGAAATGTCCGCAGTTAAAGAATTTGTTTATAAAAATCTCGGCCGTCATTTAATGAACAGAAATGTAGATAAGCTAAGAAACGGCAAATAATAAAATTGCTTTCATTGACAATAAAATCTGTTTGTGCTATTTTATTCAATATCAAAATCTTTGGAGAATATTATGACTGACGAACTTAAAGAAATAAGAGAAGATATAAATAAAATAGATGAACAGATGCTTGACCTTTTTGTTAAGCGAATGGAGAAAATTCAAGCGGTGGCAAAATTCAAAAAAGAACATGGCTTGCCAATTCTCGATACCAAACAAGAGGAAAGAATTAAAGAACATAATGTAGCACGTCTTGGCGCTCCCGAGCTTACACCTTACTATGTGAATTTTGTAACCTCTGTTATGAATGAAGCAGATAAATATCAGCAAAGGCTTAACGAGGGCGTAAAGGTAGCCTATAACGGTGAAGAAGGAGCTTTTGCTCACATAGCGGCAAAAAGAATTTTTCCGGATGCAATTCATCAAGCCTATTCTTCATTTTCAGAAGCATACGAAGCAGTTGAAAAAGGTGAATGTGACTGCGCAGTAATTCCCATTGAAAACAGCACCGCCGGCGAAGTGGGAGTGGTTATGGATTTGATTTTTAACGGTTCACTTCATGTTACCGGCTCTTATACATTGCCTGTTACGCAAAATCTTTTAGCAAAGAAAGGCACAAAAATCGGCGATATAAAAACCGTTATAAGCCATTCACAGGCTTTAAGTCAGTGTGAAAAATATATAAACTCTCACAGCTGGGAAAAAGTTAAAGCAAACAGCACATCACTCAGCGCAAAACAGGTTGCGGAATTAGATAGAAATGATGTGGCAGCCGTAGCAAGTGTTGAGGCAGCGGAGCTTTACGGCCTCGAAATTCTCGACCATGATATTAATGAAAATCACTCCAACACCACAAGATTTGTGGTGCTCTCTCACGGAGACAATATTATTAAGGGCAACAAAGATTGCAAATTCATAATGATGTTTACCGTGAACCATGTGGCAGGCGCTCTGGCAAAAGCGATAAATGTTATTGGCGATTACGGCTTCAATATGAAATCATTAATGAGCCGTCCCGTTAAGTCAAAAGCATGGCAATATTATTTTTATGCAGAGCTTGAAGGCGATGATACCTCCGAAAACGGCCAAAAAATGCTTACAGAGCTTTCTAAACAATGTGAAATAATCAAAATTGCAGGGCGTTACACAGCAGATGCGGATTTAAGTAACGACCAGAATTATGTGATTGGAGAATAATTATTATGGATTTATCACCTTTTTTTAAAAGTATAGTTGAGCAAGATACTGCTGCTGTAGTAATATGCAACCTTCAACACACGATTATTTATATGAACCCTACCGCCATAGAGCACTATTCAAAGCGTGGAGGAGCAGCTCTTATAGGGCAAAGTATTTTAGATTGCCATAACGAAAACTCCGGCGTAATAATCAATAAAGTAGTGGACTGGTTTAAGAGCAACAGAGAGAACAATATAATACATACTTATTACAACAAAAAAGAGAATAAAGATGTCTATATGGTTGCTTTAAGAGATGACAAAAGCGAGCTCATCGGTTACTACGAAAAGCACGAGTATCGCACAAAAGATGATTCACCTATGTATAAGTTTTAATTTTTGACTGCTTGGAAAATTTTCCAAGCAGTTTTTTTATTTGATTTTTTTAATATAATACGTAAGTTGTTTTGCTTTCTTTTACATTTCAAATTTTTCATTGACAACTGTACGATTTCGTACTATACTATGCGAGTACGATTTCATACTAAGGGAGGTTACTATATATGGATTATGGTGAAATAATGCGCAGAGTGAATTATCTTGCCTCGGATTTGGATTCTTTATATCACCAAGCATCTCTGAAATTGGGATTGTCTGACAGTGTGTTGTTTTTATTATATGTATTATATGAAAGAAACGGGAGCTGTCCTATCAAAGATATCTGCGAAGAAACTTCAATTTGCAAGCAAACCATTAACTCTGCCATACGCAAGTTGGAAAAAGAGAACATAATCTATTTGACGCAAAACAGCGGCAGAAATAAAACTGTTTATTTTACGGAAAAAGGCAAAGAATATGCTCAAAACACCGTGGGAAGACTTTTTAAAGCAGAATCCGGCACCTTAAGGGGATGGAGCGAGGAAGAAATTGAGCAATATTTATATCTTATGGAAAAATACAATAAGGATTTTCGTGAGCAGATAAATAAATTATAATCACTCGGAGGAAAAATGAAACAGCAAATCAAATTATCGGACCATTTTAACTATAAAAGATTGTTACGCTTTACGCTGCCTACAATAGGTATGATGATTTTTACATCCATTTACAGTGTGGTTGACGGATTTTTTGTATCTAACTATGCGGGCAAAACTCAATTTGCGGGAATAAATATAATTTGGCCTTTTTTGATGATAATGTCCACAGTAGGATTAATGTTCGGCACAGGCGGCTCTGCCATTGTTTCAAACACTTTTGGCAAGGGAGATAAAGAAAAAGCCAACAGGTATTTTTCTCTTCTTGTTTATACAGCAATTATATTGGGCATTGTATTCATGATACTTGGCATAGTATTTATTCGCCCTATAGCTTCCCTATTAGGTGCAGAAGGCGAGCTGCTTGATGCAGCTGTAATCTACGGGCGCATAATATTATTATCCCTGCCTTTTAATGTGCTTCAGTTTATGTTTCAGGCTTTTTTGGTAACTGCCGAAAAGCCTAAAATGGGGCTTATTGTTACAATTATGTCCGGCGTTACAAATATGGTGCTGGATGCCGTTCTGGTAATATTACTGCCGCAAGAACACAAACTTGCCGGTGCTGCAGTAGCAACGGCCTTAAGTCAGGTTGTCGGCGGACTCGTTCCTTTAATTTACTTTTCTGTGAAAAACAACAGTATACTTCGTTTGGGAAAGACAAGCTTTGACGGAAAAGCAATTTTGAAGGCTACCACAAACGGTTCATCTGAATTTATGAGTAATGTATCAATGAGTCTTGTGAGCATGCTTTATAATTATGAGCTTATCAAATATGCCGGCAACGACGGCGTTGCTGCCTATGGTGTAATGATGTATGTAAGCACTGTTTTTTCCGCATTATTCATAGGATATTCAATAGGAGTTGCGCCTATTATAGGTTTTCATGATGGTGCAAAAAATCATACGGAATTAAAAAGTCTATTCAAAAAAAGTCTTATTTTAATAGGGTGTTTCGGTGTACTGATGGTGCTTTGCGCAGAATTTTTGGCAACGCCTCTTTCAAAATTGTTTGTAGGATATGATAAAGGCCTTATGGAACTCACCGTTTACGGCTTTAGAATTTTCGGTTTATCATTTTTGTTTATGGGTTTTGCTATATTTAGTTCCGGTTTCTTCACGGCACTTAATGATGGATTAACCTCTGCTGTTATTTCGTTCCTCAGAACATTAATTTTTCAAACTGCAGCAGTAATTATTTGCTCTAAGTTATGGAAGATTAACGGAATTTGGTATTCTATGGTTATTGCAGAAATGATGGCTGTGATTATTTCAAGTATTTTTCTTATTACAAAGCGAAAGAAATACCATTATTGATAGAAAAGTCCCGCTGTGCGTATTGCATAGCGGGATTAAAAATATATTTTTACTTTTCCTTCATAACAATTGTGGCATCAGCAAGAGTGCTTGCAACCTCCGGATTGTGGGTTGTGATAATAATTGTTTTGCCACTCTTTTTAAGCTCAGTTAAAAATTTCATAAGCCATTCCTGCGTTTTACCATCAAAGCCTGCAAAAGGCTCATCAAGAATAATTACATCCGGATTAAGTGCCATTATGGCAGCAAGAGCAACTTTCTTTTTTTGACCTCCGCTTAAATGATAAGACGCTTTACCGGAAAGGTTTTCAATATCAAATAATTTAAGGCAATCATCTGCTCTATGTTTAACCTCTTCATCGGACAATCCCATTTGACGTGGGCCGAAAGCAATTTCATCATAAACCGTGCCATTAAAAAGCATAACATCCGGATTTTGAAAAAGATAACCTATTTTTTTGTGAAATAATTTAGATTTTTGATTGTTTTTAAGATACTTTTCTGTTATCTCGTCTCCATCAAAAATATAGTTACCTTTTTGGAAGAATGATAAACCGTTCAGTATTCTGAAAAGGGTGGTTTTTCCGCAGCCGTTTTCACCCATAATTACAAGACAAGTTCCTTTATTCACGGATAAATTAAAATCTTTTATTGTAGGCTTTTCTTCGCCCTCATAAGTAAATGTTATATATTTAAGCTCTATTAAACTCATTTGTTCAGTCCTTCATAATCATCAGTAAATCCTCTGCATTTCATTGCCTCATACATTTGTTGGTTCATTTCCACACTTCTCAAAAAGGTTACTCCCATAACTCCGCCAACAGTTGTATATTTTTTATTGTTTTTTCCTACAGAACGAATTTGTAATGATGTAAGTAAATCTGTAATAAGATTTCCCAAAAGCACAATATATTTAAGAGTTATATCTAAAATAAAAATAAATATTCCGTGTATATGTAATTTTTTTAATGCAACGGTTATATGATTCCACTGAGTTGTATGATTAAACATACTTACCCACGTCACGCTTGTAAATACTTTCGCCGTTAAAATCAAATCATTCTCAACACCGTTTTTATTCATAACCATGGCAGGTGTAAAAATTATAAGAGCAATAATTGCGGCAGCAATTCCGGGCTTTAGAATATTTAATATATCTCTGCCTTTCCATGTAGAAAGATAGACAAGCAAGACTGCCGATATGCCGAGAAGAACCATTTTATTTTGCGACACCGAAATAACAACTATCATAAGCAAAAGCAAAATCATCTTTACAAGTGCCGGCAAAGCTCTGCTTTTTTCGTGACCTTTTTGTGCCCTGATTTTCGACATTGCCGTGCCGAGGCTTTTAATTGTCTTGAGTATGAATGTATTTCCGCTTTTTAACGGCGTATATGTATCCGATTGTTTCATCCATTTAGGAATCATTATTTTTCCCCTTCATCGGTATAGCAATTAATTTAAAAATTATAATAAGCAAAGAAACGCCGATAATTGCAGACAGGATATATGCAATTTTTTCATTAACTCCGGTTAAAGAGTAATCTGAAATTAATGCAGAGAGCGACCATCCATTTTTAATTCCTGCCGGTGTATAGCCTAAAATTGTACCATTTTCCGTAACTTTTGAGATTTCTTCGCTACTCCATTCGCCCCAAGCTGTACCGGCAGCAAGAAGACCGAGGGGCGTTGCGGCAATAAGTATTGAAATAAGTGCAAATATAGGAGCCTTATTTTTTTTAGATATATTTTTACTTTGCATTTTGCTACCATTATAGATTAACTCGGGCGATGCTTTTTTTACAAAAGCATATATTGCAACGGTAAAAGCAGCCTCAACAAAGCCTGCAACGGCAAGGTGAGGTGCTGTCATGGACGGGATTGATACAGATAAATCATAAGGGCAATAAAGAGCGTTACCGGCTTCATCGGTAAAGAGTAATGGCTGAATTCCGAACTCAATTCCTGTAAAAAGTGCAGCAGCATTCAATCCAATATATGAGCCTATTGCAGCGGCAATATAATGAATTTTATTTTTTGCTGTTTCTCCGCCTGCAAGCTTAACTATAATTTTATATATAGCATAGCCTAAATAAGGTAATACAAATGCCATATTGAAACAGTTTGCTCCAAGAGAAAGAATACCTCCGTCGCCAAAAATAACAGCTTGCAGCAATAGGGCAACGGAAACCGCAAGGCAGGCTGCATCAGGCCCAAAAAGCAAAGCTACCAGTGTGCCACCGACAGCATGACCTGTTGTGCCGCCTATAAGAGGCACATTAAACATCATACCGAGAAATGAAAAAGCTGCTCCCACTCCGATAAGAGGAATTTTTTCTTTCGGCATTTCGTTATTAACTTTTTTAACGGCGTGAACCCACACCGGCACCATAGCCACCGCCATAACAGCGCACGTTGACGGTGAAAGATAATTTTCAGGTATATGCATAAAAGTTCCCCCTTGCAACAAGTAGATATTTTACATAGTAAAAATATCATTTACAAGCTACCCAGGGGGTTATATTTTATAAGAATTTTTTTATTGCTTTTTGAAATTCCTCTACAGCCTGGCTGTCACCGTCTTCAATAGCATGCACAATGCAATGAGTCATATGTTCGTTTATAATCTCTTTACCTAAATTATGCAAAGCTGATTCCACAGCACTCAACTGCATAAGCACATCGGCACAGTCTGCGTCATTTTCTATCATGGTTTTTACATGTTGCAGATGGCCTGTTGCTTTGGAAAGACGATTTATTTGCTTTTTCTTTTTTTCAGGTGAATGATAGTGTGAGTGCTCAGTGCCCTGCTCTATCTCATGTGTATGTGTTATCACATTGCCATTATCATCAACGTGAGTATGAGTTCTGTTTTCCAAGAAAACACCGCCTTAAAGACTGTTATTTTGAAAATATGCTAAAAATCTTTTTCAAAGCCTCAATGGGATACTCTGAAAATCCGTTGGTACCGAAATGTTCAAAAAGCCAAAGGCTGATTTTTCGAGCAGTGGTGGGGTCATCGGGTTCATCATCGTTGTATTCCAAAAGCAAGCCCATTCTCCCGAGGATAGGCTCAAGCTCTGCGGTTACCGAATCAAGTTCTCCTTCTGTTTCTACAGGTTTGCTCATTATTACTTCAATTTCAGCTACAAGCTTATCTATCTTTGCAAGTTCTTCAGCCGATACATTGTTTCTGTCAACATTTTTTGCAGCTGCAAGAAGTATATTTGCTTTTTTTCCGTTTCTTCCGCTGTTAAATTCGGGATACTTTTCGCTTGAATAAACATTTTTTAAATCATCCGATGTAAGCAAATGAACGGCAAGGTCGATTATAAGATCGTTGCTTGCGGTTTTTTCGTGACCTTGATTGTCAAAATAGAAGGTAGTTTCACAAAGATAACCTGTGGATGCATCAAGAACACCGTCAGGAGAAATGTGATTATGATTTTCCGGATCTGTACAATAGGTATTAGCCTGCTTGTAATCTTTCGGCAAAGTTCCGCCTACTTTGGCGGATACAGTACCTGCAGCGGTGGAAGAAATGCCGATTATACCGTCACCGTTTTCGCTGTTCCATGAATTGCCAACTTGAACAAGAGGATAATCATAATCTACTATATCAAACACTTTAACGCCACTGTCTATAAGGTGCTGAATATTCTTAAAGCGATTGCCCTGAGCTATATGGAAAGCATCGGTTTGTTCTTTTATTTTTTTCATTGAAGGGTCACTGAGCCAAAGCTCTGCCGCTTCTTCATAGTCTTCGTAAGGGCAAAGTGACCATATAGCCGTGTCATAAGCAAGCACTTTGCTGCAAAGCGTATCAACAACTGAATTTATTAGTTTTTCAATAACTTCATCCGGCAATATTCTGAGGGCAATTTCAATAACCCTTGCCTGTTTTTCATCCATTATTGTTTCTAAGAAGCCGTTATAAAGAAAATCTGTGTCAAGAAATGTTATATCACGGGTAAGCACATCTCCTACAATGGACGAGCCGTTGAGAGCGGGAACAATATAAACCACTTTATTAATACTGCTTGTAATATCCGGCTTATCTTTGTATGTGCCATTATACCATTCCATAAGGCCGTTAAAAATTGCTCCACCCATAGAGATAGGCACAAGATTAACTTTATCATGCCCGGTTTCTTCCTTAACAAGCTCTATAAAGTTATAGAGTCTGTCAACTATTTGTACAGTGTTGCCAAAAGAGTTATATGCAAAATAATAAAGATGGTCCTCCCCTGCTAGTTCAGAATATTTTTCAAGGGGGATATGATCATAAATTTGCTCTTTTTCATAATCATTGCACTCAGCAAGAGAATAATTATACGTTTCAAGCTCAACATACTTACTGTCGTTGCCGTTACTGTCACAGATATTCATATAAAAAAGAGAGTCAACAAGGCCGTCAACGCTTGCGGAAAAGCCCATATCACGCTGGGTTATAATTGAAAGAATTGCCGGGCCGAGCAAGGATTTCACAAGAGCTTTTGTGTCAACATAGCAAGGAAAGCAGTTGATTTTTTCACCGTCATCAATCACATAATTGCCGTTGCCGTCAGTAAGCCAAACGTTGCTTTGACCAACTCCGTGAATAACCACTGTGGGCACATCGCCGCAATTGCCTTCGCCACCGCATTTTGTTTTTGCCTCATTTGCCGCAGATGAACCAATCACAAAAACAGAGAATACCATTATAATTGCAAGAATTACAGAAATCAGCTTTTTCATAAGCCTCTCCCTTTCCCATATAATATTTAAACAAATTTTAACATAGCAAAAGATTTTTTTCAACAGCGTTTATCTTGATTTTTATATTTTCTCAACTTATAATAAATATGATATTTCTTATTTTGTATTTCAAGAATTTTCGGGAGGACTTTATGAACATCACCCCTTATCATAAATCTTTATCATCTTTACATATCGGCTGTGAAGAGCCGAGGGCGTATTATATTCCCTACGGTTCTGAAATTTCTGCTTTGGAAAATAAAAGAGAAAATTCCGAATTTTATACAAATCTTAACGGAGAATGGAATTTTAATTTTTATAATTCTTTTGAAGATGTAAATGATGATTTTTTATTTCAAAATTTAAAGGATAAAATTCCCGTACCATCCTGCTGGCAGCTAAACATTAATAAAGGTTACGATGTGCCATTATACAGTAATCTTTGGTATCCTTTTCCCATTGATCCGCCTTATGTGCCAACAGATAACCCGTGCGGTCATTATAGCCGTATTTTCGAAATCAAGAAAAACGAAAACAAGAAATACTATATAAATTTTGAGGGAATTTCTTCAGGATTTTACCTTTTCATAAATAATAAATTCAAAGGTTACAGCCAAGTTTCACATTGTATAAGTGAATTTGATGTTACCGATTTGCTTAATGACGGTCCAAATAAAATAGATGTGCTTTGCGTAAAATGGTGCACCGGAAGCTATCTTGAAGATCAGGATATGTTCAGGCTTTCGGGAATTTTCAGAGATGTTTACATTCTTGAAAGAAGCTCAAAAAGCATAAATGATATTTACATAAGGCGCTTTTTTAATGATAATTTAGATGAAGTAAAAATAAAAATTGAAACAAATGTTTTTCCGGAATATTCTCTTTATGATCCAAACGGCAATTTAATTGATAAAAGCGCCGGATATGAGCTTTCAATTAACGCTCCTGCTCTATGGAGCAGCGAAAAGCCTGATTTATACACACTCATTTTAAAATTTGATGATGAATACATTCCGTTTTCTCTTGCTTTATGCAAAACGGAAATAAGGGGTAATATTGCTTATTTCAATAACAAGCCTATAAAACTTTTGGGCATAAATCGTCATGACAGCAACCCGAAAACAGGCTATTATACAGATTATGAGCATATGAAAAATGATCTCTTGCTTCTTAAAAGGGCAAATGTGAATACAATTCGCACCTCCCATTATCCAAACAGTCCCATTTTTATTGAACTATGTGAAAAATACGGCTTTATGCTTGTAGACGAGGCAGACATTGAAACTCATGGCATGGGCTTTGAATATAAAGATACTTGGGATTGGTTCCGTTGGTCTAAACTTTCCACAGATGATGAATGGGAGGAATCCTATGTAGATCGTGCAAAACGACTTTTTGAAAGAGATAAAAATCATGGGTGCATAATCATGTGGTCACTGGGCAATGAATCCGGTGCAGGCAAAAATCACCGAGCCATGAGAAAATACATAAAATTCCGTGACAATCACGCTATTGTACATTATGAGAACTCTCACCTTGAGTTTAAGGCTGTGCCGGAAGGCGAAAATTTCAGTGATATTTCCGATTTAGAAAGTCGCATGTATTCATCCCTTGAATATACAGAGAATTATGCCAAAAATAAGAATTCAAAAAAGCCCTTTTTCTTCTGCGAATTTGCCTGTTCCATGTCAACGGGGGATATTCATGCTCACGCAGACTTAATAAGAAAATATCCGACTATGTTCGGCGGTTGTTTTTGGGAGCTTACAGACCACGCCGTTGACATAGGCGATAAAAAATATCGCTATGGCGGCGATTTCGGAGATTTTCCAAACAATTCCGTTTGCTGTATTGACGGCATAGTATTTCCCGACAGAAGTTTAAGGCCGGGTTATGACGATTTAAAAAAAGCGTATGAACCTTTTGAATGTACTTTTAAAAATAATATTCTCACAGTAAAAAATCGAAGATATTTCATATCTCTTGATGATATGTATTTAAAGGTGGAAATTGAGGTTGGCGGCAATGTAATTTCATCTGAAATTTTTCCATGTGACATTGCTCCTCAAGACACAAAAGAATATAAAATTTCTTCAAATATTCAAGAATCTGATTGTACTTTTCTTAATGTATATCTCTGTCAAAAAAATAAAACGGAATGGGCAGAAAAAGATTATATTTGCGGCCTGGTTCAGTTTGATATTTCAAGATGTGAGGTTAAAGCAGATGCCCATCCGTATAGCTTACCCGAATTTAAAAATGAGGAAAGATATGTAACCATAAACTCAAATGACGTTACTTATATTTTTGATAAATCTTACGGTAGAATCATATCCTGCGTTTTTAATGGCAAAGAGCTGTTGTCTGCTCCCATTACTACGGAATTATGGAAAGCTCCTGGTTATAACGAAATTGATAAAGCAAAAGATTTACGCTCTGCTGCAATGGAAAGCACAATTATAAATGTTAGAGATTGTAAAATAGCAGAAAAATCCGATTGCCTTGAAATTGATTGTAACGCTGCCATAGGCGGCCCGGCTGTTGTGCCTTTTTTAGAAGGTAAATTTATTTGCAAATTCTTTTCCGACGGCACGATAAATGTGGGCTTTGACGGTGAAATGAGAACTCTGCTTAAAGAAATGAATTTACGGCTTCCTCGCTTTGGCTTTCGTGTGAGTATGCCAAAAGAATTTAATAAAATAATCTATTTCGGAAAAGGTCCCAATGAAGCCTATGCTGACCGTCATAAAGCTCAAAGATACGGAAAATTCAAGACAGACATACGCTCAAATTTTGTTCCGTACATAAAGCCCATAGAAAACGGTGCGCATTTCGGAACAAGGTGGGCAAAAGTTACAAACGGAAACGCAGGATTTGAATTTAAACCCGTAAGTGAAAAGTCATTTCTATTTAACGCCTCTCATTTCACACCTCATCAACTGGAAGAGTGTAAACATAACGATGAGCTTATTGAAAGCGATAAAACCTTTGTTTACCTTGATTATAAAATGGATATTCGCGGTGGCAGAGAAGTTTATGAAAATTTAGAGCCGGAAAGAAAATGGGATTTCGGTAAAATTTTCTTTGAAATTTCCATGAAACCGATTGCGAATTTTGATTGACAAAAATTTTTTTAATGGTATTATAATTATAGTCAGCCCTCCCGTACAGAGTCGGGAGGGCATAGGGGCATTTACAAGAAAAAGGGAGACAAGCAATGATTAAAAACATTATTTTTGATATGGGCGGTGTGCTCATAAGATATAAGCCACGAGAAATTCTTGAAGAAGAAGGAATAGATAAAGAAACGGCAGACCTGGCTCTTAAAGAAATATTCAAGAGTAAGCTTTGGAATGAAAAAGACAGAGGCACTGTATTTCCGGAGGATATTTGGAAAGAAAAAGGTCATTTATTCAGTGGAGAAAATGCAAAAAAGATTAAGGATATGACATTTAATCTTTACCCATATATGAAACCTTTTCCGAAAATGGAAAAACTGATTGTCTCTCTGAAAAATAATGGATACGGTATTTATCTTCTTTCAAATGCCGCATTGGATTTTTACGAAAACAAATGGCGCATTCCCGCTTTAAAATTATTTGACGGATATCTAATTTCAGCAGATTATTTATTGCTTAAACCCGAAAAAGAAATATACGAAAAGCTTTGGGAAAAATTCAATTTAATTCCTGAAGAATGTGTATTTATTGATGATATGCCACAAAATGTCAAGGGCAGTATTGATGCAGGTATGCAGGCAATTTGTTATGACCACGGCAACATTGAAATATTAAAAACAGACCTTGAAAAGCTTGGGGTTAAATTATGAATTGCTTTACTGATATTGCAAAAACAATACCTGAGTTTCGCTCTTTGGTAACGGCTATACACAAAGGCCGTGTTCCTTTGGGCGTTACAGGTGTTTCTTATATTCACAAAGCCCACATTATTTCTTCACTATGTACAGGCTTTAAGAAAAAAGCTATTATTATTGTGCCGGAGGAATCTCAGGCAACAAGATTATGTGCAGATTTAATTACTTTCGGCATGGACGCTTATGTTTTCCCGGCAAGAGATTTTTCTTACCGTACTGACGAAACTGTATCAAGAGAATATGAGCATGCTCGCCTTAAGGTTCTTGACAGAATGCTTACGGGAAATTATAACTGCGTGGTGCTCTCGTCTGAAGCTGCATCACAAATAACCATTCCGCCGGAATTACTCAGGGGTAATTCACTTACCGTAAAATCCGGTGAAGATTATGATATAAACGCCCTTACTCTCGCTCTAGTAAAAAGCGGATATACCTCCTGCGAGCAAATTGACGGCCCCGGCCAATTTGCCGTAAGAGGTGGAATTTTGGATTTCTTTCCTCCTGATGCAAACGAACCTTGCCGTATTGAATTTTGGGGCGATACCGTTGATTCCGTATTTTCTTTTGACCTTGACAGTCAAAGAAGAACAGAACTTATAGATGAAATACGCATAACTCCGGCAAAAGAGATTCTTATAACAGATGAAGAGCTTATCTCCGTAATCGAAAAGCATATAAAAGATAAACGAATCAGGGGCGAAGGCCTAAAAAGGCTTAACGAAGAAATTGAAAAATTTCGCAGTGGCATTAAGGTAACCTGTGCGGATAAATATTTGCCTATTATATATCCTGACGGAAACGGTATTTTTGATTACGCAAAAGAAGATTTGCTTTTCGTTTGCGAAAGTTTTTCCGTTCAAGATAAATTCAATTCAGCTGTTCAGTTACAGCATGATACGGTAAAAGCTCTTACACAAGAGGGAACACTTTGCCGCGGGCTTGAAAGATACAATCTTGAATATCACGAGCTTCGCAAAATATATCTTGATATGGGCGCAGTATATCTTGATAATCTGCCCCGCGGAAGTTTTGACACCGGAGTTAAAGATTTAATCACTTTTTCGGCAAAGCAACTTACGCCATGGAATGGTGCATTGGATGCCCTTAAAGAAGATATTGAAGGGCGTATGCACAGACCGGGATACACCTGCATTATCCTTGCAGGCACTGAAAAATCTGCAAAAATTCTCAGCGAAGATTTAAGAATTGAAGGCATAGAGGCGGATTTTTATTCCGAATGGCCGGAGATTTTTCCGAAAGACAGGGTAAGTATTATTCCCGGCGGTCTTTCCTTCGGCATGGAATATCCGAGTGCCGCATTTACAATATTCACTTATAGGGCACAAACTGCTTTAAGAAAGAACAGAGCACGCAAATCCAGCAAACATGCTTTTAATAATCTCACAGAGCTTCACCGTGGCGAATATGTTGTTCATTCTGTGCATGGCATCGGTGTTTTTGAAGGTATAAACAGCCTCGAGGCCTCCGGTACAGTAAAAGATTATATTAAAATTCGCTACGATAAGGGGGATATTCTTTATGTTCCCGTTACCCAATTAGACCAGGTTTCAAAATATATTGGCGCCACAAGTGAAGAAAAAACAATTAAGCTTAATAAGCTTGGTGGCAAAGATTGGGCAAAAACTCGCAATAAAGTCAGATCATCAGTTAAAGATATGGCCAAAGATCTTATTGAACTTTACTCAAAACGCCTTAAAATTGAAGGCCATGCATTTTCACCGGATATAGATATGCAAAGTGATTTTGAGCGCCGTTTTGAATTTGTTGAAACAGACGACCAACTTCGCTGCATAAAAGAGATTAAAGACGATATGGAAAAGCCTTATCCGATGGATAGACTTCTTTGCGGAGATGTAGGTTTTGGTAAAACAGAGGTTGCCCTGAGAGCAGTATTCAAGTGCGTTGCGGACGGCAAGCAGGTTGCAATTCTCGTTCCAACCACAATTCTTGCTCTCCAGCACTATCAAACCATTCTTAAACGATTTGACGGTTTTCCTGTGGTTACGGGTATGCTTTCCCGTTTCTGCACAAAGAAAGATATTGATCACACATTGCTCGGTTTAAAGAGAGGCAGTGTTGATATAATTGTAGGCACTCATCGATTAATTTCAAAGGATGTTCAGTTCAGAAATTTAGGGCTTATCGTAATTGACGAAGAGCAGCGTTTCGGTGTTGCCCAAAAAGAAAAGCTTAAAACTCTTTACCCGGCAGTTGATGTGCTTACTCTCACAGCTACGCCGATTCCACGCACCCTTAATATGGCAATGAGTGGCATAAGGGATATGAGCGTTATTGAAGAAGCCCCACTTGACAGGCATCCGGTGCAAACCTATGTTATAGAGCATAATATGGATATATTAGTGGATGCTATGGAGCAAGAGCTGCGCCGTGGCGGTCAGGTTTATTATCTCTTTAACAATGTAGAAAATATTGAACATAAAGCCGCAGAAATCAGTGCCTTATTACCTGATGCCCACCTTGCCGTAGGCCACGGTAAAATGAGTGAAGATGAATTAAGCGAAGTATGGCGCAAACTACTTGAGGGAGAAATAGATATTCTTGTATGCACCACCATAATCGAAACCGGTGTTGATGTGCCTAATGTAAACACACTGATTATTGAAAATGCAGACAGAATGGGGCTTGCCCAGCTTCACCAAATCAGAGGACGTGTAGGCCGCTCCGCAAGGCGTGCAAGTGCATATTTCACATTTACAAGAGGAAAACAGCTTTCCGAGATAGCCGAGCGTCGTCTTGATGCAATGAGGGAATTCACGGAGTTCGGCTCCGGATTTCATATCGCGATGCGTGACCTTGAGCTAAGGGGTGCCGGAAATGTGCTTGGTTCAAGTCAACACGGTCAAATGGAGGCTGTCGGTTATGATATGTATATCAAGCTTCTTGAACAGGCAATAAGCGAAGAAAAGGGCGAAAAACCAAAAGAGCCCGAAACAGATTGCCTTATTGATTTGCCAATTGATGCACATATTCCGAACTCATATATTGCAAGTGTTCCCCAAAGGCTTCAAATTTATCGTCGCATAGCCGATATTAAGACTAAAGAAGATGCACTTGATGTTACGGATGAACTTATTGATCGCTTTGGCGATCCACCGGAATCGGTGCTTGGACTTATTAAAATTTCAACCATTAGAGGAAAAGCAGGCAAAAATAATATTTATGAGATAACTATTGAAGGCGAGAGGATTGTTTTCAAATCCGATAATCTTGATATGGACAGAGTTTATAAAGCTGCAACTCATTACAGTGGTAGATTTACCGTAAGTGCAGGCAACGGCAGACCATATATTTCCGTTAAACTACTTAAAGATGAAAATAAGCTTTCACTTATTGAAAGAGTCCTTGATTATATGAATAGTTAGCATTGAAAAAGCAAAGAAAGCTATAATTCAGAAGTATATCACTTCATAGAATTATAGCTTTAACTATTATACGAAAAATGTGGGAACAGTTGCCTGTTCCCACAAAATTATCGGTTATTATTCGTCGATTTCGATAACAACGCCTGAACCAACGGTTCTGCCGCCTTCACGAATAGCGAAACGAAGACCCTTTTCAATAGCGATTGGGGTAATAAGTTCAACTTTCATATCAACGTTATCACCGGGCATGCACATTTCTGTGCCATCGGGAAGAGTGATAACACCTGTAACGTCAGTGGTTCTAAAATAGAACTGAGGACGATAGTTGTTGAAGAAAGGAGTATGACGGCCGCCTTCGTCCTTAGTAAGAACGTAAACCTGGCCTACGAACTTTGTATGAGGATGAATTGAACCGGGTTTTGCAAGAACCTGACCACGCTCGATTTCGCTTCTCTGAATACCACGAAGAAGAGCACCGATGTTGTCGCCTGCTTCTGCATAGTCAAGAAGCTTTCTGAACATTTCAATACCGGTAACAACGGTCTTTTTCTTGTCTTCCATAAGACCAACGATTTCAACTTCTTCACCCATCTTAAGAACACCACGCTCAACTCTACCGGTAGCAACTGTACCACGGCCGGTGATTGTGAATACGTCTTCAACAGGCATAAGGAAAGGAAGGTCTTCATTACGCTCAGGAGTAGGAATATACTCGTCAACAGCGTTCATGAGTTCCCAAATAGGAGCAAGCTCAGGAGCGTTCTGATCGTCACCTGCATATTCAAGAGCCTTAAGTGCAGAGCCCTTGATGATAGGAGCATCTTCATCGAAGCCATACTCAGCAAGAGTTTCTCTAACTTCCATTTCAACAAGCTCGATAAGTTCGGGATCATCAACCTGGTCAACTTTGTTAAGGAAAACAATGATCTTGGGCACGCCAACCTGACGAGCAAGAAGAAGGTGTTCCTTAGTCTGAGCCATAGGGCCATCAGTAGCAGCGATAACAAGGATAGCGCCGTCCATCTGAGCAGCACCGGTGATCATGTTCTTAATATAGTCTGCATGGCCGGGGCAGTCAACGTGAGCATAGTGACGATTATCAGTCTCATACTCAACGTGAGCAGTATTAATTGTGATACCACGTTCTCTTTCTTCGGGAGCCTTATCGATGTTTGCATAATCAACGAAGTCTGCTGCGCCTTTCATAGCAAGAGTCTTTGTGATAGCTGCTGTAAGAGTGGTCTTACCATGGTCAACGTGACCGATGGTACCAATGTTAACGTGGGGCTTACTACGGTTAAATTTTTCTTTTGCCATAGGAAATATCCTCCCTTAAATAATTAACGATTTTAGTATGCACAAGCATACATTGATTTTATCAGTAAATACTATAAATTTCAAGCCTTTTTTCAGGCTTTTTTCAAAAATGATAAATTATCTCTCACTTACAATCTTTTCGGCAATATTTTTTGGTACCTCAGCATAATGGCTGGGCTCCATTACATACTGGCCTCTGCCCTGAGTCTTTGAACGAAGGGTAGTTGCATAGCCGAACATGTTTGAAAGAGGAATAAATGCATCAATCTGAGTTGCGCCGGTTCTAACCTCTTGGCCTTGAATAAGACCACGGCGTGAGTTAACGTCGCCGATAACTTCACCGATATACTCATCCGGAACGATAATAGAGGTTTTCATGATTGGCTCCATAAGCACCGGAGCAGCCTTCTTCATTGCATCTTTAAATGCCATTGATGCGGCAATCTTAAATGCCATTTCCGAAGAGTCAACCTCATGATAAGAACCATCGTAAAGAGTTACTTTAACATCAACAACATTATAGCCTGCAAGAGTACCGGAGAGCATTGCGCCCTTAATACCTGCTTCAATAGCGTTGAAATATTCCTTGGGAATAGCACCGCCGACGATGTTGTTAACAAACTCGTAGCCCTTTTCGGGGTTTGGCTCAATTTTAATCTTAACATGACCGTATTGACCCTTACCGCCGGACTGACGTGAATACTTGGTATCAGAATCTGCGGGCTTTGTGATAGTTTCACGGTAAGCAACCTGTGGCTGACCTACATTAGCCTCAACATGGAATTCACGAAGCATTCTGTCAACAATAATTTCAAGGTGAAGTTCACCCATACCAGCAATAATAGTCTGGCCTGTTTCTTCATCTGTATATGCCTTGAATGTGGGGTCCTCCTCAGCGAGCTTTGAAAGAGCAATGCCCATCTTTTCTTGACCTGCTTTGGTCTTAGGTTCGATAGCAACTCTGATAACAGGCTCGGGGAATTCCATTGATTCAAGGATAATAGGATGTTTAGCATCGCAAAGTGTATCACCTGTTGTGGTCTGCTTAACGCCTACACAAGCAGCAATATCACCTGCATAGCAGCAGTCTATATCTTCTCTGTGATTAGCATGCATTTGAAGAATTCTACCCATTCTTTCATTTACATCCTTAGTTGAGTTATATACACTGGAGCCGGTCTGAACAGTACCTGAATAAACTCTGAAGAAGCAAAGCTTACCTACGAACTGGTCAGTAGTGATTTTAAATGCAAGAGCTGAGAACGGCTCTGAATCTGATGAGTGTCTGAATTCCTCTTCATCTGTCTTCGGGTTAATACCGGAGATAGAAGGAACATCAGTGGGAGCGGGCATATAATCAACAATTGCATCAAGCAATAGCTGAACACCCTTGTTACGATATGAAGTACCGCAAGTTACAGGTACCATCTCGTTAGCTATAGTTGATTTTCTGATGCAATGCTTAATCTCATCAATGGAAAGAGTACCTTCCTCGAGATATTTTTCAAGCAATGCTTCATCCTGTTCTGCTACATGCTCAAGCATTTCCTCATGATATTTCTGAGCAATTTCTTTCATATCATCGGGAATGTCTGTAATCTCGATATCTTTTCCAAGGTCATCTTTATAATAAAAGGCCTTCATCTGAACAAGGTCTATGATGCCCTTGAAATCGGCCTCAGCACCAATGGGGAGCTGAATGGGAACAGCGTTACATTTGAGCCTATCTTTCATCATATCAAGAACATGATAGAAGTTAGCACCCATAATGTCCATCTTGTTAACATATACCATTCTTGGAACTTTATACTTATCTGCCTGTCTCCAAACAGTTTCGCTTTGGGGTTCAACACCACCCTTAGCGCAAAGAACCGTAACTGAGCCATCAAGAACTCTAAGTGAACGTTCAACCTCAACGGTGAAGTCAACGTGGCCCGGAGTGTCAATGATGTTAATGCGGTGATCCTTCCAGAAACAGGTGGTTGCGGCAGAAGTTATTGTAATGCCTCTCTCCTGCTCCTGCTCCATAAAGTCCATGGTAGCTGCACCGTCGTGAGTCTCACCGATTTTATGAGTTTTTCCTGTATAGAACAGAATACGCTCAGTTGTTGTGGTCTTACCGGCATCAATATGTGCCATAATTCCAATATTTCTTGTCATTTCAAGTGAAACTTTTCTTGGCATAACAACCTCCGATTTCTGTCGTTATAGGTAAATAAAACAGTGTTCTAATAATTTTTTTTGGTAAATTACCATCTGAAATGTGCAAATGCCTTGTTGGACTCTGCCATCTTGTGAGTATCTTCACGTTTCTTGTATGCGCCACCGGTCTGGTTAACTGCATCAAGAATTTCATTAGCAAGTCTTTCCTTCATCGTTCTCTCTGAACGAGCACGGGAATAAGTTGTAATCCAACGAAGACCAAGTGTCTGCCTTCTGGCGGGACGAACTTCCATAGGAACTTGGTAAGTTGCACCACCAACACGGCGAGCTTTTACTTCGAGAACGGGCATAACGTTCTCCATTGCCTCTTCAAAAACTTCAAGGGGCTCTCTGCCGGATTTTTCTTTGATAATCTCAAAAGCATCATAAACAATCTTTTGAGCTACACCCTTCTTACCGTCAAGCATAACATTGTTAATAAGACGGGTAACAAGGATAGAGTTGTAAAGCGGATCGGCTAAAACTTCACGTTTAGCTATATTGCCTCTTCTTGGCACGTCGCTTCCCTCCTTCATAGTAATGATATCATAGGTACTCGAGTGACAAACTCTCGTGGCGCCAACGCAGAGGAATATACATTATATATATACACTGCATTGGTTGAATTAAATTCAGCCTGCAAGAAGATTTGTCTAAAAATTAGTTGCAGTATTACTTCTTAACCTTAGGACGCTTTGCACCGTATTTAGAACGGGACTGCATTCTGCCGTCAACGCCTTGGGTATCGAGTGTACCGCGGATGATGTGGTAACGAACACCGGGAAGGTCCTTTACACGGCCGCCACGGATAAGAACAACGGAGTGTTCCTGAAGGTTGTGGCCAACACCGGGGATATAAGCTGATACTTCAAGACCGTTTGTAAGACGAACTCTTGCGATTTTACGAAGAGCTGAGTTAGGCTTCTTGGGAGTAGCAGTTTTAACTGCGGTGCAAACGCCACGCTTCTGAGGTGAATTCTGATCAGTCATAACGTTCTTTTTAGAATTCAAACCTTTTAAAAGAGCGGGAGCCTTTGGCTTTCTTTCAAGTGTCTGTCTGCCATTACGAACAAGTTGGTTAAAGGTAGGCAATGTTTTCTCTCCTTTCATAAAATTCTATGTCAAGGATTTGCCGATTTTTCACGGCAAATCCCCTAACACCACGGTTGAATATTTTAACACAAGGGAATATGTTTTGTCAACACTTTTCACAATAATCAGTCTTTATTTTTGTAGAGTTACAATTGATGTGAGACTGAAATCAAAAAAAGATAGAAAAAAGCGAC
>CAVHYZ010000020.1:0-26042 GCA_963640495.1 Acutalibacteraceae bacterium | reverse complement strand
CCGTGGTGATATTTACCTTGTTGACCTGGGTTCTCACTATGGCTCAGAGCAAGGTGGCTGCCGCCCTGTTCTGCTAATCCAGAACAATGTGGGCAATTATTACGGTCCGACTTTGATTGTCGCTCCAATCACCTCACGCTTTGCCAAGAAAGCGAATCAACCTACACATTTTACTCTTGTGGGAGTGGACAATCTCACAAATCCCTCCATGGTACTTGCCGAGCAGATACTTACCATAGACAAGTCGAGGGTAATCAAATACTTGGGAAAGGCTTCCGATGAGCAGATGAAACGCATTGACGAAGCTATTATGGTTAGCCTTGGACTGAGTAAATAAGCCTTGGCTTTGGTTTCATAGAATAAAGAGGAAACTTTTGGCTAATAATAAGTATCGAAAGGCGGTGCAAGCATGATAGAAAAAACGCAGACCCATAATGATTTGCTCGCTTCTTTGGTTGATATTCGTGATGTACGGATTGACCGAACTCTCCCGATGGAGGAACGAGTGAAATCCTATGTTGAGCAGGTCAAGAACCCCTATATGTTCAAAGTCGGCAACACGGTTGTCCGTGTTTCATACGCCGACACCAACAGAACGATGAACGACAATTTCGTGAACATGATTGCGGCGATGTGATGGAAAACATTACATCGCTGTATTCATCCCGACAAACTGGATTTTCGCATCCGAGTATAGTACAATAATGACGGACAAAAAATCAGCGGAACTCCGTTTGTTTGATGGGCTTGACCCCAAATAAAAGGAGTGGCGTACTATGCTAAAATTAAATGATAAGACTTATCATGCCGCCATCTACCTAAGATTATCACAGGAAGATGGCGACATTTCTGTTTCCGACAAGAACGAAAGCAACAGTAGCTGCACGACCCATAACATCAAGTGTGAGCTGGTTGAAAAAGTAGTTCTCGCTACGGTGCAGGCTCACATCAGTATGGCAATCGACATTGATAATGCCATGAAACGTGTGGAAGCCCTTGATTGGGAAAAGCGAGAGATTCGCAAAATTGACGCTCAAATATCCGCTATGGAGCTTGACGTGGAAAAGTTCAACAATATCAAAATGGAGCTTTACGAAGATTTGAAAAGCGATTTGATTACCAAGGAGGAATATCACTCTTTCAAAAATGACTATGACATTCGTATTCAGTCTATCCGACAGCAGATTGCAGGTCTCGTAAGCCAGCGAAATGCCGTTGAGGGTGGATTGACAAGCGTCCAGGGGTGGTTTGCACAGTTCCGTAAATACGAGAACATCGAAAAGCTTACCCGCTTGACAATCGTCAGCTTGATTGAGCGTGTCGAAATCAACGAAAACAAGGACATTCATGTGAAGTTCAGACACGCCGACCAATTTACCGCAGCTCTTGAATATTTGCAGATGCAAAGAACGCCGCAAGGCGAAATCATTCTGATGAAGGAGGCTGGCTGGAATGGCAAGAACATCCCACAAACAGCAAAACCCATCGCTCAGTCAGTCGTACTCTGAGCAGACGGCATTATATAACGTAGCGATTTACGCTCGTCTGTCCGTTGAAGATAACGGAAAGAACTCCGATTCTATCGAAAGTCAGATTGCCTATTTGGAGGACTATATCGCAAAAGACCCGACCATGCGAAAAGCTGCTGTTTTCATCGACAACGGTTTTACCGGCACGAACTTCATGCGACCGGAATTTCAGCGCATGATAGACACGGCTCGCCTTGGAAAAATCAACTGCGTGGTCGTAAAAGACCTCTCCCGTCTCGGCAGAAACTATGTGGAGACCGGCGAATTTTTGGAAAAGGTCTGTCCGTTTATCGGTCTGCGATTTATCGCCGTAAATGACAACTACGATTCCGAAGCAATCACAAGCAACTCCGGTCTGGCGGCTTCGCTCTCCAATATCATCAATGATTTCTATGCAAAAGACATTTCCCGAAAGGTCTTTTCCGCATTAAGAACCAAAATGGAGAATGGCGAGTATATCGGTGCTTGGGAAAAGTACGGTTATCTAAAAGACCCCGACAATAAAAACCGCCTGATTGTGAACCCCGAAACTGCTCCTGTCGTTCAGCAGATTTTCCTGTGGCGCAGCGAGGGTATGAGCTATATGGGCATCAACCGAAAGCTCAACGAAATGGATATACCGTCTCCCGGTCAGTACAAAGCCGACCGAGGCATCGTAACCAACAACAATCAGAAAAAGCGCAAAATTCTTTGGAACAAGCACATTGTTACCGATATTCTGAAGGACATTACCTATATCGGACACATGGCACAGCGAAAGACAACACAATGTCTGCACAAAGGGATTTCTTACAGCCGTGTGAATGAGGAAGATTGGGTGGTCGCTTACAACACACACGAACCTATCATCGAGCAGGAGCTTTTTGATAAAGTACAGGAAATCAATCGTGCTGCAGCCGAGAAAACCAAAGCGAACAGCGGCAAGTACGACTATCTGCCGAAAGAAAAGAACATCTATGGCGCAAAGCTTGTCTGCGCTGATTGCGGTGCAAGAATGAAGCTGCATCGTTCTTTCAGCACAAAGAAAGACAAGGTGTATTTCACCTTTAACTGTCCGACCTACGGAGAACACGGCAAAATGGGCTGCTCCAGTAAGGTAAAAAGAAAAGCCGAGCTGGATGAGGCGGTATTTCAATCCATCCGTGCTCAAATGAATGTGTTCATGGATACCGCCCATATCATCAAGTCGTTGCTTGTACAAAAGCAGGCTGTCAGCAAAGGTGCGACGAGAAAGAAATCCAAAGCTTCCCTAAATGCAAAGATGAAACGCCTTCGTTCTGCCATCTCCACTCTATATGTGGACTTAAAAGACGGCTTGCTGACCGATGAAGAATATCGGATGCAAAAGGAAAAGTACCAGTCGCAGCTTGCAGAGCTTGAACATACTTTTGGTGAGCTGAATCAAGACGAAACAGACACGGAAGCCGTGCTCATCGGCACAAAACGCTGGGCGGCGATTGTTGAGGAGTATTCCGGTGCGACCGAGTTGTCCGAGGGTATGCTTTCTGCCTGTGTGGAGCTGATAAAGGTTCACGCAGACGGTTCGCTTGAAATCACGTTCAATTATATGCAGGAGTTCAAAGAACTTTTGGAAACGACAGAACGCTTGAAGAAGGAGGTGGCATAATGCCGAAAGCAGTAGCTTTATATTTGCGGCTTTCCCAGGAAGATGTAGACCTTCGGCGTAATGCCGCCAAGGATGAGAGCAACAGTATCTCGGCTCAACGCAATCTTATCACGAGGCACATTGATGAAGCTCCCGAACTTTGCAGCCTCCCTCGTATGGAGTTCTGTGATGACGGTTTTTCCGGCACGAACTTCACACGTCCCGACTTTCAGCGTATGATTGAACTGGCAAAGCAAGGCAAAATCGGCTGTATCGTCGTAAAGGATTTATCTCGTTTCGGTCGTGATTATCTTGAAGTGGGCGACTATCTGGAGCACATTTTTCCGTTCCTCGGCATTCGCTTCATTTCCGTCAACGACCACTACGACAGCTCCAATCATGACGGAAAAACCGTAGGTATGGACATCACCTTTCGCAACTTAGTCTACGATTACTACAGCAAAGACCTTTCCTCTAAGGTCAAGACGGCGATGCGTTCCAAACAGGAAAAAGGAGAGTTTATTACCTGCTTCCCCTACGGCTACAAACCGTCCCCGGAGAACAAACACAAAATGATTATTGACGAGCCCGCGGCAGAGATTGTCCGTGAGATTTTCGACGCCGTGATTGCCGGCAAGACCACAAGCGAGATTGCCGCAAACCTCAATGCAAGAGGTATCCCTACGCCGCAAGAACACAAAGGTGTTCGCCGCAAGGAAAAGACGGAACCTCAATGGACGCACCCTCGTATCGTCTATATGATTCGTAACATCAAATATACAGGCGTGATGACCAACCATACAAGGGAGAGTCGCTTCATTCGTGATAAGAACCAACGGCGTGTCCCAATGAGCGAGTGGATTATCCATCCCGACGCACACGAAGCAATCATCCCTCGTGAGAAGTGGGAGCAGGCAAATGAAATGCTCCGAAATCCAAAGAAAGTAACCAAGGCGGTTCTTGACCAGCCCGACAGAGTTTATTATTGTGCTCATTGTGGCAGAAAGCTTCGCAAAACCTACGGCTCAGACCAGTATTATTCCTGTGCATCTGCCAAGTATCAGCACGACAGCGAGTGTTCCGGTATTCGGCTTAAAAGTAGCGAGATGGAAGAAATTCTTGTTGAAGCGTTGAGAACGCAAATCAATTTTGTTAAGCAGACAAAAAAGACCGTAAAGAAAAGGCAATCCCCTCTAAGCATGGAGTACCATCGAGCTATTGCACAGGCTGAGAAAGAGCTGACACAGCTCCAGAGCAAAAAAATGGAACGCTATGAAGCGTATCGCTCCGGCGAAATCAGCCGTGAGGACTTTATCAAGGTCAAATACCAAATTGCAGACCAGATTGCAGTATTAAGCTCAAAAAAAGAACTGCTTGAAAAAGACTATCAAGTTCAGATTCAAGCCGAACAACACGAGGCTGCAAAAAAGGCTGATGTCGCCCAAGCTGAAAAGGCACTTGCCGATTTTGATGCAGGCCTTAGAGAGCATCTGTATGAAGCAATCGACCGAGTTATTGTTACAAGCAACGAGCAAATAGAAATCAAATGGGTATTCGCAGATGTCTTCACTCAGAAGGGAGAAATCTGCTGATTTTGGGCAAAAAACAGCTTTTGTTCCTATAATGACACATTCCCTCTCCCTAAATTGGGGAATTTTGTAAAATTTCAAAGAAGCAAAAAAAGCCGAAAAACCGCATAAATACTGGTTTTTTTGGCGGGTTCAAAATTTTTTTGCTTCTCTCTTGACACGAGGAGACGATGTCGGAACCGTTGTGGCAGTGGTATCTGTTGATTTCTTTGTTGTAGTTTCTATAGTATTTTCTGTTGTGGTTTCTTCTGTGTCAATTTTTATTCCGAGGCTTTCAAGAGTTATATCATTACTCTTCGTGCTGTAATCAAAAATTTCCGAGTATAATTCTCTTGAAATATTTACTTTACCCGAATTGATTTCAGCCCTGTCGATGTAAAAAGCGCCATTATAATATTTGGTGCCGGATATACACATATTTTTTCCGGAATCGCCGGTAACTGTATAAACATTTTTTCCGTCGAGAGTATAAATACCGGACCCGGTTGTATAGAAAATATCCTTACCATCCGAAGCAAGTGATATAGGATACGCATTCCTTCCATTGGAAAGTCCGTAATAAAAGCTCAAATTTGCTTTGCTTAAATCTTTTTCCTCGACAAAAGTTGTAGAAGGTGAATAAGGGGGAGTATATGAATAAATTTTCTTTTCTACAGAGTTTGCAAAATAAATTTTACCATTGGGATATTGAAACGAGCTTATTGAATCATTCCAAAAATAGTTATCGTATGTGGTATCGGTAGGTGTGGAGTCATAATCAGAAGCGTCATGAGAATTATTCTTCAAAGCTTCCGTGGAAGAAAGAACAAAGCTATGAAGGACTTTGCCGTAGACGTCGGGAGTAGCATCATCAAAGGTAACATCACAATGATACTTTTTGCCGTCTACAATTACTATATTCCATGCGTGTTGCAAAGTTTTTGAATTGCAGCAATAGCTCTCTATTCCAAGCATGGACATAATATAATTAAATGCAGCAGCATAACCCATACAAACGGCTTTTTTGTTTAAGAACAAGCCAACCATGGAGTAGCTGTACTCCGAAGCTTTTTCAGTACTTATAGCCGACATATCATACTCACACCAAGTAGCAAGCCTATCATGCACAAGTAACACCTTTTCGGCATCGGAAAGCTTACTGCCTTTAATATCACTTATCATACCCTCGGCAATAGTTTTTATTGCCCTAAGAACTTTATCGTAATCCGATTTGCTTAATTTGTAGGTTATATTCAGTGATACAGCCTTGTCTGCCAGTGTATATGTAATTGAAAATTCAGATGCGTTAAAGGCTTCGGGTATATTATACTGAACATACGCCCAAGCTTCTCTCATTTGTTCTAAAGTGTAATTATATGATGACACATCAATAGGAGATTTACATTCTTTCATTTCTTTAAGAATATATGCTCCAATGTCCTCATAAGCAGATAAGTTTCCTGTGGGTGCGCTTAATGAATTAAAATCAACGCTTACAGAATTTAAAGCATTTCTCTTTGAAGATGCGGCAAATGCGCCTTGGCTGCACAAGCCAAAAAGAATTGCAAACACACAAACAATTGCTATAACGCCCTTTTCAGCTCCGTTTTTCATATTGCTGCCTCCTATAGTTGATGTGAATATATCTGTTATTGAGTATAACTCGGTAATTTACCGAAAATTCCTTTAAAAAAAGCAATAAGCCTTGATAAAAAGCCGGTATCAACATCCACTTTCTCTATTTGAGATTCGGCAATTATGTTGCCATTTTGCACGGCTTTGCATTGTAATTTAAAATCGGCAGTTGCTTTTACTACTGTGTATGAATTACCGCTTTTACTGTATTTCCCGTTTACAAACCACTGAACTTCTGCGTCTGAGGGAAGATTTTTATTTTCACAGCTAAAAGTACAGGTGGTCTTATAAGAAACTGAAACGCTTTGTTTATATCCTCTTATTTCAGCTGATGATTGATTTACCGTGCCGGAAGAAGCGGAAGATGATTTATCATTTTCTTTCGAATCACCGGTTGGCTCTTTGCACGAAGTTTTTGAAGTTTCCTCTTTTTCTTCTGCTGTACTCTCGGAAGAAGTCTGTGTTATCTGCTCGTCAATGATACCAAGGCTTTCAAGAGTTGCATCCTTCGGAGCGTTTTCATCATATATTATTGCTTTTGTGGCCTTTTTTGAACCGATATAATTTATTACTTTCGTGTTTACATTTATCAAATATTCACCGTTATAACATTTGAATCCTGCAATATATAAATCTTTTTCGTCAATGTGTGAATAGATTGGAGCTTCACCGTCAAGTGGATAAATTTCTTTTAGTAAAGTGTAATAAATTTTTTTACCATCGCTTGAAAGGCGAGAAGTACAACTATATTTTAAACCATTTGATAACGTCAAATTAATTTTCCAATTTTCAGCGCTTAAATCTTTTTCTTCTTTGAGAGAAGATTCAAAATAAGGAGGCTCATAGGAATATATTTTTTCTTTCACGCAATCTGTATAACATATTTTCCCATCAAGATATTGAACTTCCGTTATAGAATTATCCCAAAAATAATCATCAGAAATATCGGAATTGGGAGAAATATCATAGTCATCTACCTGATCACAATGATTTTTTACATAATTCGTAGAACGCAAAACATAGTCATGATTAAAGCATCCATAAGCCTCTATATCCGGCGTAAGTTCGTCATAAGCAACATCGCAATGATATTTTTCTCCATTAACGTATACTATATTCCATGCTCGTTCAAGAGTTTTTGAAAAACAGGTGTAGCTTTTCATACCGACCATAGAAATGAGGTAATTTAAAGCAGCTGCATAGCCCATACTTGTTGCCTGCTTATTGAGAAACACGCCGACCACGCCTGTATCAAAGTTGCCTACTATCATATCGGTTTCTCGCTTAACTGTGCATAAATTTGCAAGACGGTCATGAATGAGTAAAGCCTTTTCAGCGTCGGACAAATTGCTGTTTTTTACATCCGCAACCAATCTGTTTGCTATCTCGGATATGGCAGCCGAAACTTTGTTATAATCCGTTAAAGTAAGTTTATATGTAGGAATTAATTTGCACACACAATTTGTTTTATTATCGGAGGTATAACTCAAATTTATAACATTAAAAGCCTCGGGTATATCAAAATACACATAAGCCTTAAGCTCATCTATGCTGTCTGCCAAAAAATTATAAGATGAAACATCAATCTCTTTTTGGCAATTTTTGATTCCGGATAAAATACATTTGCCGATGGTTTCAAATTTTGATAAATCGCCTTTTGGAGCAACATAAGATGAATAATTTTGCGATGTTTTCGTACTAACTACCGCAAAAACGCCCTGAGCACACAAGATAAAAAGAATTGCAAAGATGCAAGCAATTGCAACTATACCTTTTTTTATGTTTTTATTCATGTCCATCTCCCCGGTGACATATTGTTTAATAAAATTATAGAGATATTTTTTACAAAAATCAACAGTATTTATGGACAAAAAGAAAATATTTGAATTTTAATTGTGCATTATTGCTAAATAAAAGTAGTGCTTATTGTGTAATATACACCTATTATACAAAAAAGATTGACAAAACGGAAAATTTGTTTATAATAATTCTATGAATAGGTTTTAAGGAGATTAGGATGTCTCAAAATTTTGATGATAATACGCTTGCTTCCCTTGCTGTAAAAGCCGCAGAAGGTGACGATTCCGCAATGGCAGAGCTTATTTCCGAAATTATGCCTGCTGCCAAAGCAAAAGCCGCAAAGTTCAGTTCAGACTACGCCCGTATTTCCGATGAAGACCTTATTCAAGAAGGAATGATCGGCTTTCTTGAAGCAGTTAAAAGATTTGACATTTCAAAAGGGGTTCCTTTTAGGGCTTATGCAAATTTGTGCATAGAAAGCAGAATATTATCTGCCCTACGCAAAAATTCAAACGATAAAAACGCAGCTCTTACCACTGCCGTTTCCATTGATGAAAAAGCAAATGAGCCTTCGGGCGACGACCCTGCCGCCCTTGTTGCGGACAGCGATGAGGCAAAAAGAATTTTTGAATTTACGGAAAATTCTCTTTCGGGTTTTGAAAAGCAGGTTCTTAATTCAAGGCTGAACGGAGAAAGTTATTCTGTAATAGCAAAAAAACTCGGCTGCACGGAAAAGTCCGTAGATAATGCCATTCAGCGTATCAGAAAAAAATATAAAAAATAAATAATATGCCCCCGTAGCTTAAAGTGAGCGTTGTACATTACAAAGGTGTCGGTGCAATTCCGTCCAAGGGCAAATACATATTTTAGCGAGGTTAACAACATGTACGAAGACAAAACTCTCATCTGCAAGGAATGCGGTAACGAATTCGTTTTCACCGCCGGTGAACAGGAATTCTATGCTGAAAAAGGCTTTGTAAACGAGCCACAGCGTTGTAAAGCATGCCGCGACGCACGCAAGAACGCAGCCCGTGGCGAGCGCGTTATGCATGAGGCAGTTTGTGCTTCCTGCGGTGGAGTTGCAAGAGTTCCCTTTGAGCCACGCGAGGACAAGCCTGTTTACTGCAGCGAATGTTTCGCAAAGATGAAGGAAGAGCAGGCCTGAGTTACTCACCTGATCAAACAAGCCAACTTGGTTTTTCCAAGTTGGCTTTTCCTTTTTCTACATTTTTTGTTTCTAATTTATCATTTTGTTAAAAATTATAGTCTAAAAATGCTAAAATAGTCAACATCAGACTTTGATCTATATCAAAGAAGAGGTGCTGCATAATGTCAACACCCCTTTGTAACGTCTTAATTTGTTTTTTAACTTTGAATACTAACTTATATCTTTACCCACGGCGGAAATCAAATTTTCCTCTGTGAAGCTGTAGCCTGCAATCTTTGAGCTTTTCTGCCCATCTGTTGTGTTATAAACAACATTTAAAATATATTCATCGTATTTTTCGTTATATTCTTTTGCGGTAATTGTTTCACCATTTGAAGTATATTCTTTACTACCGTCATCATTTGTAATTTCCGTGCCTTCCCAAACAGATGAGGCGTTTCCGTTTTCAAGTTTATAAACGGTGATACTCGTAGCTCCATAGCCTGAATAGGGACTTATGATATAACCTTTTCTTTCAACATATCCTGCTTTACCGTCGGAGCCGGCAGTGCAAAGAAGAACTGCGCCTGTGCCGTCAAAGGTATAAATTTTAACTCTTGAGGAATGCTCGCCACCTTCCGAAATTAGAAGTTCGGGAATTTCATCATCATCAATATACTCAAAGCTGAATGAGGCTGCAGCACTGGTATTTTCTTCATAAAAGCTGTAAAGAACAGTGCTGTATGCGGCTTTTTCATCATCCGAAAGTTTTATATTCGAGGTATATTCTTCACTTTGGACTTCGGTTTGGGATACAGCTGAAACTTGACCGTTTTCGCAAACGGAGATAACATTATCTTGTGTAAAACTAAAACCGTTTCTGCCAAAGATTTCCGTATTTTTTGAGATATACTGCTCATAAGAATTAGCATAAATATCATATGTGGTTTCAGTATCATCGGAAAGATAGGTTACTTCTTTACCGTAGTCCCTACCTATTTCAACGGGGATATATTTGGAGTTTTCCGTATAGCTGATCCCCTGCCACTGCTGGATGATTTCTGTGCCTGTAAACAAATATGCCGTATAAGTTTCTTGATATCTATCCGCATCATCAACAAGAGAATAAGTGCTGACGCTGCCGCTTTCGTCACTATATGAAAATTCACCCTTTACACCCACAGAGCCTGCAAAATTGACTTCATGACCGTCATAATAATAAACATCAACTTTTGATGCATCATACTCCCCTTCTGAAATTAAAAGTTCGGGGATTTCATCAGCATTAAGGTCAACCATTCCGAATTTACATTCCTCGAATTCATAATCGTAGCCTGCAAGATTTTCTTCACCTGACAGCAAAGAAAGCATATATTCTTCATAAGCAGTATTCCATTTTGTTAAGTCCGGTGCTGCGGTGGTGGTTACGGGGGTGGTTTCCTCTTGCTTTATCTTTTTTCCACAAGAAGATAAAAGTGTTGTAAAAAGTAACAAAGAGAAGATAATACAAATCGTTCTTTTTTTCATCAAAAATCACCTCATAAGTTGATAACACATTAAAAATGCTGTATAATATGCGTGATTATTTTTTTAGCTCGTCAAGTGTTAACTCATAAGCAGACAAAAATTCATTTACGAAGACTTCTGCCTCGGGTAAATTCAATTTTTTAATTGCCTCGGCAGTGCTTTCACCGGCAAGTACAAATTCACTGTTGCCCGCTTTTTTCTCCTCCATACATTTTATAAGAGCGCTGATTTTATCTGCTGCTTTCACATATTTCCAAAGCTCTGTATCTTCATCACAAGGAATAAACATAGCCTCATATGCTTCCCTTAAATCTTCGGGAAGCATATCCACAAGGCTTTTACAGGCAACATTTTCAACCGTTTTGAAAGCTGAGCGGACTTCGTCACTATAATATTTAATTGGCGTGGGTAAATCGCCTGTTAAAGTTTCAGGTGTGTCGTGATAAATTCCCAAAAGTGCAGCTCTGTTTGCATCTAAATGTTTACCGAAGCGTTTATTGGCGATAACCGTAAGAGCGTGAGCAATAACAGCGACCTCAAAGGAATGTTCCATTAAATTTTCGCTGTGTTCATTTCTCATAAGCGCCCAGCGGTTTATATATTTCATTCTGGAAACCATTGCAAAAAAACCGTTTTCCATAATATTCACCTCCAATAGTTGAAATAATTTTAACATAGCAGGCAATATTTTGCAATGATTTAAGAAAAATACAATTAGTTAATAAATCCGAAAAATATTTACGGAGGTAAATTAAATGAATTATCTTATAGTTGTTGATATGCAAAATGATTTTATAACAGGTGCTCTCGGCACAAAAGAGGCAGAAAAGATAGTACCGAAAGTAAGAAATAAGATTGAAAATTTTGAGGGGGAAATAATATTCACAAGAGATACCCATAAAGAAAATTATCTTGAAACTCAAGAAGGAAAATTATTACCTATTCCTCACTGTATTGAAGGAACGAAAGGCTTTGAAATAGTGACGGAATTAGATACATCAAGTCATAAAATAATAAACAAGCCTACATTTGGCAGTAAGGAGCTTGGAGAATATCTTACAGCTGAAAACAATAAAGAAAAAATTGAATCAGTTACTCTTGTAGGTCTTTGCACAGATATTTGCGTCATTTCAAATGCAATGCTTATAAAAGCATTTTTGCCGGAAGTACAAATTATAGTAGATTCTTCCTGCTGTGCCGGTGTAACTCCAGGAAGCCATCAAAGGGCACTTGAATCAATGAAAACTTGCCAAGTACAGATAATATGACTCGTCAAAATCATACTCTCTTATTTATTTATAATACATATATTTGTGTAAAATGCAGAAATGCAATGAGATGTATTGACTTTAGTACGCTAATGTGATAATATGCTAATGTATAAAATCACGATTGGAGGATTTGTTTTGAATTACAGAAATGAACAAACCGATAAACTTTTTGAGGCTATTCTCGGCCTTAAAGACGTTGATGATTGTTACAAATTTTTTGATGATTTATGCACAGTAAAGGAAATTTTAGATATGGCACAGCGTCTTGAAGCTGCTCGTCGTCTTGATAAAGGTCAAAATTACCTTGATATTTCCAAAGAAATCGGCATAAGCACAGCTACAATAAGCCGTGTAAGCAAGTGCTTAAACTACGGCAGTGGCGGTTATAAATCAGCAATTGAAAGGTTAGATTCAAATGAAAGCAAGTAATTATATCGTTAATAATGAGGAACAAATTTTATTTGCTCTGCGCGATTTATATGAAGCATACGGCTACTCTCAATATAAAATGGTAAAATTTGAAGAATATGATTTTTATGCTAAAAATAAAGATTTTCTTGTTTCAGATAATATCATTACATTCAATGACACAAACGGAAAACTTATGGCATTAAAGCCCGATGTTACTTTATCTATCATAAAAAACACAAAAGATTACCCCGATGAAAGAAGAAAGGTTTATTATAACGAAAATGTTTACCGTGTATCAAAAAGCAGTCATTCTTTCAAAGAAATTATGCAGGCCGGAATTGAATGTATAGGTGATATTGATTCATATATTATCGCTGAAATATTATCCCTTGCCGCATCAAGCCTCAAGCTCATTTCAAATGACAGTATTTTGAGCATTTCAAATCTTGATATTCTTTCCTATGCTATTGATTTATATACCGATAAAACAACCGTTAAAGAGAATTTAATCGGCTATGTGGGCCAAAAAAATATCAATGCCATAGAAAACGAATGTAAAGAAAATAATTTGAGCGATGAAGCAGTAAAAACAATTTGCAGCATTGCAAAGCTCCACGGAAAGCCAAATGTTGTTTTAGATGAACTTAAAAAGATTATTCCCAAATGTGATATTATTTCTGAATTTGAAAATATTGTAAATGCAGTTTATCCGTCTCTTCAAGATATGCTTGAAATTGATTTTTCTTATGCAGGCGATATTAAATATTACAACGGAATTGCATTCAAGGGCTTTGTAAATGGTATACCCGAAAGCGTCCTTTCCGGTGGTCAATATGACGGTCTCATGAAAAAGATGGGCCGTAAATCCGGAGCAATCGGTTTTGCCGTATATCTCGGCACTCTTGAAAGAATCGGTGAACCGAAAGCAAAATTTGATGTTGATACCGTAATTCTTTATGATTCAAATTCCGACATTTCATCTCTCGGCTCTGCCGTTAAAAAAATTGCAGATACAGGCGTTTCGGTTATGGCATTAAAGTCAGTTCCCCAAAAGCTGAAATATAAAAAACTAATGAAATTAAAAGACAAGGAGGCAGAGTTAATTGAAACAAATGCTTAATGTGGCTCTGCCAAAAGGCAGACTTGGCGAAAAAGTTTATGATATGTTTGAAAAGGCAGGCTTTGAATGTCCTTCCATTAAAGAAACTAACCGTAAGCTTATATTTGAAAATACTGAAACAGGAGTGAGATACTTTTGGGTTAAGCCCTCTGATGTTGCTATTTATGTTGAAAGAGGCGCTGCAGACATTGGTGTTGCAGGCAAAGATATTTTGCTGGAATATGAACCTGATGTGTTTGAACTTCTTGACCTTAACATAGGCAAATGCCGTATGTGTGTTGCCGCACCGAAAGATTTTCATGACGACCAATCCAAAACCCTTAAAGTTGCAACAAAATTTTCAAACATTGCCACCGGCTACTACAATTCTTTAGGCAGAGATATTGATATTATACATCTTAACGGCTCTATAGAAATTGCTCCTATTTTAGGCCTTTCCGATGTAATTGTAGATATTGTTGAAACAGGAACTACTCTTAAAGAAAACAATCTTGAAGTGTTTGAAAGTATTGTACCCATAAGTGCAAGACTTATCTCAAATAAAGCGAGTTACAGATTCAACAGCGAAAAAATAGAAAAAACAGTTAAAGAATTATCCATTCAGGTGGAGGCAAAAAAATGATTAAAATATTAAAGTACGGTGAAATTGATAACCAAGATATATTTATTCGCTCCACATCAACATCAGATGTGCAAGAAATTGTATCCGATATTATTGCAAATGTCAGAGCTAACGGTGATAAGGCTCTTTATGATTATACTCTAAAATTTGATAAAGTTGAGCTTTCAAGCCTACTTGTATCCAAAGAGGAAATTAATGAAGCATTTGATTTGGTAAAGCCGGAATTTATTGAAATACTTAAAAAGGCAGCTGCTAATATTTGCAAATTTCACGAAAAGCAAGTGCGCAATTCTTTTATTATCAACAACGAAAAAGGAATTGTAATGGGCCAAAAAATTATCCCCGTTGATAAAGTCGGTTTATATGTTCCCGGCGGCACGGCAGCATACCCTTCAACAGTGCTTATGGATTCAATTCCCGCTAAAATTGCCGGTGTTAAAGAGGTGGTAATGGTTACTCCTCCATCAAATGTCGGAAAAGTTAATCCTGCAATTCTTGCCGCCGCAAAAGTTGCAGGAGTTGATAAAATTTACAAAGTAGGCGGTGCACAGGCTATTGCTGCCCTTGCCTACGGCACCGAAAGCATACCGAAGGTTGATAAAATCGTAGGCCCCGGCAACGCTTTTGTTGCAGAAGCTAAAA
This sequence comes from Acutalibacteraceae bacterium, assembly GCA_963640495.1. Classification (GTDB taxonomy): domain Bacteria; phylum Bacillota; class Clostridia; order Oscillospirales; family Acutalibacteraceae; genus CAG-177. Next base: position 11,164 of record CAVHYZ010000020.1, on the reverse strand, counting down.
AACAGGTTTTCGGCAAGGTTTCAATAGATATGATTGCCGGCCCCAGTGAAATTCTCATTGTTGCAGACGAAAACACAAACGCAAAATATGCTGCTGCCGACCTTCTTTCGCAGGCAGAACATGATAAAATGGCAAGTGCCGTGCTTGTAACAAACAGTATGAAACTTGCAAAAGAAGTAAGCGAAGAGCTTGAGAAACAAATTCCCCTCCTTGACAGAGCGGAAATTGCAAGAACATCTATTGATACAAACGGCAAAATCATTGTTGCCGACACTCTTGATGTGGTTATTGATATTGCAAACGAAATAGCCCCCGAACACCTTGAATTATGCGTTGATAATCCTTTTGATTATCTTGATTCAATTCGCCATGCAGGTTCTATCTTTATGGGCAGAAACTGTCCTGAAGCTCTCGGAGATTATTTTGCAGGCCCAAATCACACACTTCCAACCAGCGGAACGGCTAAATTTTCAAGTCCCCTTTCAGTTGATGATTTCATAAAGAAAACTCAGTATACATATTTTACTCGTGAAGCTCTTTCAAGAGTCGCTTATGATGTGGCAGAGTTTGCAAAACAAGAAGGACTGACAGGCCACGCAAAAAGTGCGGTAATCAGATTAGAGGATGATAAATAATGAGCAGATTTTTCAGCGAAAAATATTCTTGCCTTGAGCCATACACTCCCGGTGAACAGCCTCAGGATATGAACTATATTAAGCTAAACACTAATGAGTCCCCTTTCCCTCCTTCAAAAAATGCTGTTAAATATGCCGGGGAAGCCGCAAAAAATTTGAATTTATATTCAGACCCCGAAAGTAAAAAACTCACAAAAAAGGTTGCTTCTTATTACGGTTTAGAAGAAGATCAAGTTTTAATGACAAACGGATCTGATGAAATACTCAATTTTGCTTTTATGGCATTTTGCGATAATAATCATCCTGCTGTCTTTCCTGATATTACTTACGGTTTTTATCCGGTATTTGCCGAAATAAATAAAGTGCCTTACGAAGAAATCCCCCTCAATGAAGATTTTTCAATTAGCATTGATAACTACATCGGCTTAAATAAGACTATATTCATTGCTAATCCCAACGCTCCCACATCTATTGCTCTTTCTCTTTCCGATATTAAAAGAATAGTTGAAGGCAATCCAAACAGCATTGTGGTAGTTGATGAGGCTTATGTGGATTTCGGAGCAGAAAGTGCTGTTAAACTTATTAATGATTATGATAACTTACTTGTTACACAAACTTTTTCAAAATCTCGCTCTCTTGCAGGGGCAAGGCTCGGTATGGGGCTTTCAAACGCAAAAATCATACAAGATTTAAATACAATCAAATATTCAACAAATCCATATAATGTCAACCGAATGACAAGTGCTGCAGGTATAGGCGCACTTGAGGATGATGATTATATGAAGGGAAATTGCAAAACGATCATCGAAAACAGAGAATATACAATTTCCGAGCTTAAGAAACTTGGGTTTGAAATGCCTAATTCAAAAGCAAACTTTGTTTTTGCAAAGCATCCTGATTTTGACGGCGAAGAATTATATAAAAAGCTGAAAAGCAAAGGTATTCTTGTTCGTCATTTTACTAAAAAATCAATTTGCCAATATAACAGAATTACCATCGGCACACAAGAACAAATGAGCGCACTCATAAAAACTTTCGGTGAGATTATGGAGGAAGCAAAATGAGAATAGCAAAAATTGACAGAAAAACTGCCGAAACAGATATAAACCTATCCATAAATCTTGACGGTAAAGGCATAAGCAATATAAATACGGGTGTAGGTTATCTTGACCACATGCTCACTCTTTTTTCAAAGCATGGCCGATTTGATCTTGATGTTACCTGCAAAGGCGATACAAATGTTGATGACCATCACTCTGTTGAAGATATTGGTATCTGCCTCGGAATGGCTTTTGAAAAAGCCTTAGGGGATAAAAAAGGAATTGTTCGCTATGGCAGTATGATTCTCCCCATGGACGAAGCTCTCATATTGAGTGCGGTTGACATTTCCGGCAGAACCTGTTTGAATTATAATCTTGAAATACCAACAGAAAAAATCGGCACCTTTGACAGTGAATTAGTTGAAGAATTTTTTACTTCTTTTGTTCGTAACTGTCCATGCTCCCTCCACATAAAGCAGCTTGATGGCAGGAATTCTCACCACATAGCCGAGGGAGCTTTTAAATCTGTGGCAAGAAGTTTAAAACAAGCCGTAGCAATCGATAAAGAATTTGCAGAAGAAATTCCCTCAACTAAGGGGGTACTTTAATGGTTGCCATAATTGATTACGGTGTAGGCAATTTATTTTCTCTTTGCAGTTCTTTTGATGCAATAAACGAAAAAGCCGTTATAACTGCCGACCCAAAAATAATTGAAAAAGCTGACAGAATCATTTTGCCCGGTGTAGGTGCATTTGAAGATGCAGCAAAAAAGCTCAAAAATACAGGCATGGATAAAATAGTTAAAGAGCAAGTAGCAAAAGGTAAACCACTTATGGGTATTTGTCTTGGTATGCAGTTACTTTTTGACAAAAGCTTTGAATATGGAGAATTTGAAGGACTTGGTTTAATTCACGGAGAAATAAGACCGATTTCAGATGTAATTCCAAAAGAATATAAAATTCCTCATATCGGTTGGAACTCACTTGATTTTACCGAAAAAAAATGCGAACTTTTCAATTACATAAAAGAAGGGAATTATGTTTATTTTGTTCACTCCTTTTATGCCGCAAACTGCGATAAAAATACTGTGGCAACCACCGAGTACGGTGTTCCCCTTACTGCTGCTGTTGCAAACGGCAATATCTACGGCTGCCAATTTCACCCTGAAAAGAGCGGTGAGGTAGGTATGAAAATATTAAAAGCATTCTGCGAATTGGAGGCATAAAATGCTCATATTTCCCGCAATTGATTTATATAACGGCAAAGCCGTCAGGCTCTATAAGGGCGATTATTCCAAGATGACGATTTATAATGATAATCCCCTTGCCGTGGCAAAAGATTTCAAAAATCAAGGCGCAGCCTGTTTACATATTGTCGACCTTGAAGGTGCCAAAACAGGCGAAACACCAAACATTGAAACAGTCAAGGCTCTAGCCGAAAAATCCGGCCTTTTTACGGAAATCGGCGGAGGTATAAGAAACATTGAAACAGCCGAAAAATATATAAGTTCTGGTGTTGACAGAATTATTCTTGGCACAGCTGCCGTAAAGGACGAAAAATTTCTTACCGAGGCCGTAAAAAAATATGGTGACAAAGTAGCGGTAGGTGTTGACCTTAAAGACGGATTTGTTGCCATTAAAGGCTGGACTGAGAAATCAGATTATGACGCATATACATTTTGTGATAAAATGGAAAAAACAGGTATAAAAACACTTATTATTACAGATATTTCAAAAGACGGTGCCATGCAAGGAACAAATCTTAAGCTGTATGAAGAGCTTTCTCAAAAGTATAATATGCAAATTACCGCTTCCGGCGGTGTCTCAACTATTGAAGATGTTAAAAGTCTTGCAAAAATAAACATGTATGGTGCTATAATAGGAAAAGCCTATTACACAGGTGCAATTTCAATTAAAGAAGCTGTAGAGGTTGCCAAATGATTACTAAAAGAATAATTCCCTGCCTTGATGTAAAAAACGGTAGGGTTGTAAAAGGAATAAATTTTGAAGGTCTTAATGATGTTTCTTCACCTGTTGAATTAGCTGATTATTACAGTAAATGCGGCGCTGATGAGCTTGTTTTTTACGATATAACAGCCTCCTCTGATGGTAGAAAATTGTTTACGGATATTCTTTGCGAAACAGCAAAAAAAGTATTTATTCCCCTAACAGTGGGCGGTGGAATTAACACCGTTGAAGATTTTGACAGAGTGCTTAAATGCGGAGCGGACAAAGTCAGTGTAAATTCCGGCGCAATTAAAAATCCCGGCTTAATTGAAGAAGCTGCAAAGCTCTATGGCAACCAATGTGTAGTAATATCCGCAGATGTTAAAAGAGTTGACGGCGTTTTCAGGGTGTTTGCCAAGGGAGGCAGAGAAAACACGGGTATGGAAGCTATTGAATGGATTAAAAGATGCGTCGACAACGGTGCCGGCGAAGTTGTTCTTAATTCCATTGATACAGATGGTGTTAAAGGTGGCTTTGACCTTGAGATGCTTGATGCAGTTTGTAAAGCAGTAAGTGTTCCTGTAATTGCCTCAGGCGGAGCCGGCTCAATAGATGACTTTGTAACCCTTTTCAAAACTTTGCCTAAGATTGATGCAGGTCTTGCCGCATCTATTTTCCACTTTGGCGAAGTAGACATTAAAGAACTGAAAAATGTACTGAAAGAAAATAATATTCCCGTGCGCATATAAAGGAGAGATTTACAATGATAAATATTGACGAGTTGAAGTTTGACGAAAAGGGATTAATTCCCGCAATTATTGTTGATTGTGACACTAAAAAGGTATTAACCCTTGCATATATGAATAAAGAAAGCCTAGGTATTTCCATTGAAAAAGGTTTAACATGTTTTTGGAGTCGTTCAAGGCAAGAGCTTTGGCTCAAAGGTGAAACAAGCGGAAATTATCAGCACATTGTTTCCATTACAGCAGACTGTGATAAAGATGCTCTTGTAGTTGAGGTCAAGCCAGACGGCCCTGCTTGTCACCTTGGTACCACCTCTTGTTTTGAAAATTCCCTTTGGAAAAGTGAAGAACTGGAGGGATTTTCTCTTGAAAGCCTTATGAAACTTATCGAAGGCAGAAAAATTGAAAAAAAAGAAGGTTCTTACACCACTTATCTTTTTGAGAAGGGCATTGATAAAATTCTCAAAAAAGTGGGTGAAGAATCTACAGAAGTTATTATTGCCGCTAAAGCCAATGACAAAAAGGAAACGATTTACGAAATTGCCGACCTTACCTATCATGTAATGGTGCTTATGATTCAAATGGGAATTTCTATAGAAGATATTCAAAGCGAGCTTGCTTCTCGCCATGTTATAGACCATAAAATCAAGCAGGAAAAAATGACAAAATAAAATTATTTATCAATATGCAGAGGTACAAAATGAAAAGATTAGCTTCCATAATTTTTGGAATAATTGTAATTTCCATATTCTGCATCAGTGCAAATTCATATGAATTTTCTGTAGATACTATTGAAACAGAAGCCTATGTTTCATCAAAAAGCGGCGCTACATTTGTTGCTGAGCATTCTGATGGAGAAGAACATGAGATTCCTCTTTACGAAGAAATACATCTTGATTATAACACATCTGTGACAGTTACCGGAGAAGCTACAAATCCGGAACTTTTAACCCTTAATAGCTTTGACACAGAGGGAAAAGACTATGTTCAAATCAAGGCAACAGATAAAAAGGGTAACGAGAGAACAGGTTATATTGAAGTTGAACACATCTCTGCAAAAGCAGATTCCTTTAAAAAAACGGATGGAGTAAGGCTCTATCATACAGATAAATATCATGTTATGGTCAAAGAAGGAGTTAAGATTTATTCAGGCCCTTCAAAAATTTATGAAGAACTGGGTACAATACCATACGAAGCTGACTTTAATGTTACTTACGGCGATGTTGATGGTGCGTACGTTTATGGATATGTAGAATATAACGGCATAAAAGGCTGGGTCTATGCTTATTCCTATACAACTGACTGCCCAATAGGCAGAATCATTGAAGACACTTCTTTCTATACAGGCAAGCTCACAGTTATGAAAGAGGGAATCAAGTTATATAATTTAAACCAAATCGAAGACAACAAATATAAAATAGTTACTGATGAAATCCCGGTAGGAACAGAGCTTAAATTCAAATATTTCTGCAGTAAAGGTTCACTTTGCACAGCATACGTAAACTATAAAGGAACAAACGGATGGATTTATTTCGACGAAAGCTATGATTCCCCCTCTGATGCAATAAGCATAGTTGGTATAAAAGATATCGGCTATGTGCAAAATGAAATTCCTCTTTATTCAGATTTAAGTCTCAGCAAAAAAGCCGACAAAGCTCTCCCTGCAAATAGCATCATAAACATAAATTCATACTATTTTGAGGCTCTTGATGAATATGATGAAAGCATAAGCGATGGGTACAGATATTGGTTTGAAATTGAGTATGAAGGAAAAAATTATTGGATTACCACAGACGGCAGTGACAACATTTACAAATGTAATGGCAGCTATGTGGAGGGAACGGTAACGGATAATGAAATTTCTGTTTATACAAAACCAAACTCAAATTCGACAAAAGTTTATACAATAAAAGAATCTCAAACATTTAATATGTTTATGTATTTATGCCAAGATGAAGGGTATTGGAATTATGTTGTTGTTGACGGAGTTGCAGGATGGGCTTTTGATGAAGGAAATTATTCTGCGGTAGGCCAATCGGCAGCCTCTGCCTTAAGGTTAAATGATGACGGCACGGTGGAAATAGGTGTTAAAGAAAGAATAAACACAGAATATGTTCCAACAACAAAAAGCACTTCAACAGACTCCGCCAATTCAGACACTATAGTTGAAGAAACAACGACTTTAAGTGAAAAATCCACTTTAATCAGCGGAAAAGTTATTATAAGAATTATCATAGCGGTTGTCATTCTCGGTGCCTGTGCTCTTACCGGTATTGCAATTTATCTTAAAAAGAGAGATCAAGAAGAAGCAGGCAAATACAAAAAAATTAAATAGAAAATAAGAGGGACAGTTCAGCTTAAATGTGAACAAGTCCCTCTGTTTTATTTGGCGTTATCAGATTTTATTAAAAGTCTTGCAGCCTCAACGGCAATCTTAATTGCCGAATTTGTATCCAGCTTTCTTTCTTGTGGCATACTTTTTTTTGCTTGCTCTTGGTTCCAAACACAATGGAATACAGCCCCAGCCCTTAAATTTCTTAATGAAGACACAATAAACATTGTGGCGCTTTCCATTTCAGAGGCAAGGCATCCGCCCTTTATCCATGCGTTCCACTTGTTTTTCAGCTCATAATCTACGCCCATGGAATCGGGATTTTGCTGGCCGTAAAAGCTATCCTTTGCCTGAACGATTCCCACATGATATTTATAATCAAGAGTTTTTGCTGCTTCTACTATGGCATTTGTAACATCGAGATTTGCAACAGCGGGAAATTCAATAGGCATATATTCTTTGGATGTGCCATCCATTCGGATTGTGCCTGTAGCGATAACCAAATCGCCGGGGTCAACATTCATCTGCATACCGCCGCAAGTACCTATTCTTATGAAAGTATCTGCTCCTATATGGGCAAGTTCTTCCATACAAATTGCAGTTGAGGGGCCGCCTATACCCGAAGAAACGGCCAACACAGGTTCACCTTCAAGGTAACCTCTGAATGTGCGAAATTCACGGTTAAAAGCGATTTCTTTTGCGTTGTCAAAATATGATGCTATTTTTTCTGTTCTGCCTGGATCACCTGGCATAATTACATATCTTGCCCCATCCTCTTTTCTTAGGTTAATATGGTACTCATATTCACTCATAACTACATCTCCTCAAGCAATAACACGACCTGTTAGCTTCATAAATACAAAAACAATAATAAGCAAAGCAACGGGAATTAAAATAGAGATTAAACGGTTTTTCTTTTCTTTTTGAATACCAAAAGACATTATAAGAATTGACGCAAAGCATACAACCGCACTTAAAATGTGATGCGGAAAATCCTTTATGGTTTTAACAATATAAGAAGCTCCCATCACAATTTGAAATGTATTGCCGACTCCCAAAATTATGGCACCGAGAGAGTTTTGCTTTTTGCAATAATAAGCTATCAAGCCACCGGGCAAAGTCAAAATAGTAGCAGGAAGCCACATATTTCTGTAATATTGCCATGCCAAGTCAACAGTCAAGGTCCCGAAAAGTATTTCCACGGCGTAAATCAAAGGCTGACTTATCAAAAAGAAAACAAAACATTTCAGCATTGCTTCATAATTCTTTTTACAATTTGTAACAATGATAACCGCAAAAATAACCCACCACTCAACAAAGGCACCTATATCGGTAAATGAGGTGTCTTTGAGGGCAGGCACAAGCATAATAGCCCCGGTATATACGCCTGCCGCAATTGCAAATATAATCACCACAGGCCAGCTCATTTTCAAATTTCCGTAAATTTTTTCCATTGTTTTTTTCACAATATTTTCCTGTTCTTTCATCAAAATTTTTATCGTATTCTATCACATAAATACAACTTATTCAATGCTTTGCTATTATTTTTGCATATATCTGAAATTATAATTTTATCAATTGAATTAGTATTAAATATCAAGTATAATATTCTTATATAAACAACTCAACACTATGTTGATTGGAGAAAATATGAAAAAATCACTAAATGGAGATTGGCTTTTCAAAAGCACAGACAGCAAAGAATGGAAAAAAGCAACTATACCCGGTTGCAACTTTCTTGATTTAATGGCAAGCGGTGACATTCTCGACCCGTTTATAGGTCTGAATGAAGGTAAAGTTCAATGGGTTGCAGATAAAGATTGGGAATATAAAAAGACATTTGATATAAACAGCAAAGAAATTGAAAGTGATAACATTTTGCTGAATTGCAAAATGCTTGATACAATATGCGATGTTTATATTAACGAAAATCTTGCTTTCAGCGGTAAAAACTGTTTTATTGCTTACAGCGTGAGCATAAAGCAATACCTTAAAATCGGAGAAAACGAAATTAAAATTAAATTTTATTCTCCGGTTAATTATGTAAAAAAGAAGTATAAAGAAAGCCCTACGCCTGTGAATTCAAACGGACTTAACGGCATTGTACACATACGTAAGCCTCAATGCCATTTCGGATGGGACTGGGGCCCTGTTTTGCCATCAAGCGGCATAACTAAAAATATAGATATTGAATTTGTCTGTGCAGGCAGGATAAATTACTTGCAGGTAAAACAAAAATTAGCAAATGGCTCTGCAACTATTACCGCATCCGCAGAAATCACACAATACAAAAATTGTGAATGCAAAATAACACTAATTTATCCAAACGGAGAAAAATATATCCAAAACTCAAAAAATGCCGAATTTTACATTAAGAATCCGGAGCTTTGGTGGACCAAAGAGCTTTCCGGCAAAGACAAACAGCCCTTATATACTATAAAAGCAGAACTTTTTAATGATGGGCAATTACTCCAAACAGCGGAGAAAAAAATCGGCATAAGAACGATTGAACTTAACAGAGAAAAAGACAAGTACGGTAAAAATTTTCAATTTATTCTTAACGGTGTTCCCCTGTTCATTAAGGGAGCAAACTATATTCCGCCGGACAGTTTTATTACAAGATTCGGAGAAAAAGAATTAAAATATTTTCTTGATGCCGCACAGTTCTCAAATATGAATATGCTTCGTGTTTGGGGTGGTGGATATTATGAAAGTGATGAGTTTTACAACGCCTGTGATGAACAGGGAATTTTGATTTGGCAGGATTTTCAATTTGCTTGTCAGGCTTATCCTTTCTTTGATGATGAATTTTTGGCTGAAGTAAAAAAAGAAATCGAATACAATGTTAAGCGACTTTGCCATCACCCGAGTCTTGCTTTATGGAATGGAAATAATGAAATAGAAGATATGAGCATGGCGTGGATAAACATGCACGATTATGTTTCGTGGACAGAAAAATTCTTTTACCATATTCTTGAGCCGGAAATCAGAAAATACGATGATGCGACGCCATATACACAAGGCTCTCCAATCGGCATATCTCACAATAAAGGAGTTGGGGCAGATAACGTGGGAGACACTCATTTGTGGAGTGTTTGGCACGGCCTCCAGCCTATGAATTTTTACCGTAAAAGAATGACAAGATTTTGCAGTGAATTCGGATTTGAAAGTTTGCCTGATATGAAGTCTATAAAGAAATACGCAGAGCCAAAAGATTATTCCTTATCAAGCGCTGTATTAAAAGCTCATCAAAAGTGCACCGGTGGCAATGATAAGATGCTTTTCTACATTGTTTCAAGATTTAATTTACCCGTAAAGTTAGAAGATATAATTTATCTTTCTCAAGTTACCCAGCTTGAATGTATCAGAGATGCAACAGAGCATTGGCGCAGAAATAAAGGAAGATGCAACGGCTCAATGTATTGGCAATTCAACGATTGTTGGGGCGTTTGCTCTTGGTCAGGTATTGACTATTATGGCAACTACAAGGCCCTGCAATACGGTGCTAAACACTTCAATGCTCCTCTAACGGTTTCTTTTGAGGATACCGAAGATTATGTAAAAATATTTGTTATTAATGATTATAACGAACCAAAAAAATTAAAAGTATCCTGTGAATTTTTTGATTTTGAAACGGGAATACTAAATAAAGAATCAAAAGAAATTGAAATTGCACCTGTGAAAAATGAAATTCTCTTTGATTGTGATGTTTCAACATTAAAAGCTGAATATGATTTATCTAAAACGGGTATGGTTGTAAGAATGTACGAAAACGACAAACTCACAGAGCAAAAAACTCTTTTATTCAAAAAAGAAAAAGAATTAAAATTGCCAAAAGCAAATCTTACTTCAAAAATTTCAGCAGAAGGTGACACATTACATATATCCATTCATACGGATAATTTTGCACGCCTTGTAAAAGCAGAAAGCAGCCTTACGAGTGTACCTTTCAGCGATAATTATTTTGATATTTTGCCTAATGAAACAAAAGATATTTACATAAAGGCAAGTTCTGATATAAGCCTTAAAAAGCTTAAAGAAAATATAAACATCAGCAGTCTCTGTGATATGAAACTTGACAGCAATTCATTTCACGCCTTTCTAAAAAAGGCAAAAGTATATGCATCCGTGAAAAACCTTATGAATGCAAAGTATCACAGTAAGCTTTCTGAAAATGTCCAAATAGATGATTAAGAAAAAGCAGCATTTAAAAAGGCACAGTCAAGCTATGGCTGTGCCCTTTATGTTCTTTTAGGGTATTAAGAAATTTCAGCGCAGTGATTAACGCAACTTTTTTAACGTGATAGAATTACATTGACAAATAAGTGTTATCTAAAAATAAAAAGCGGTAACTGATACGACAAATTCTTTGAGAAAATCTGCCGGAAGAATTTTATGTATTTGCCTTTAAGCAAAAGAATATTGCCGAACATTTGAACCGGCTTTGTTTACAGGCATGATTATAATG
>CAVHYZ010000019.1:16735-28403 GCA_963640495.1 Acutalibacteraceae bacterium | reverse complement strand
CCCGTACGGTCGGCGGTTCAAGTCCACCTTCCGCTACCATATCGGAAACGGGGAAACCCGTTTCCGACCTATAAAAAATGTGGCCCGGTGGTCAAGCGGTTAAGACACCGCCCTTTCACGGCGGTAACACGAGTTCGATTCTCGTCCGGGTCACCAAAAAATACCCTTTTGTTCAAGACAAAAGGGTATTTTTGTTTTTTGCATTTTGCTCAGAAAAAATTTCGCGATTAGTCAGAATCATTTTAAGTTGCGGCAGCAACATTTCACTTAGAATCTACTTGTCATGAAGAAAAGTTTATTTTCATCCGCTTTGTTTGCAGTTGAAATTTGATAAAGGCAGTTTTCTCATAATGTATTGCCTGTTTTTACGCCGTATAATCTTGACAAAAAAATAATCAAAATGTTATCATAATTATGAGATTAAAGTGCATTTGTCGGAGTGATGAACATGGCAAAAAAATTCAACTTAATTTCTGCTTTGTTTTTGTTTATAACAGTTATTTTATCTTTGCTTTATGCTGTTACATCTCTTGAATTTTTGCTTACTCTTGCCATAACATTCGGCACAATAGCTTATCATTTTATGATGCGCTTGCTTGTTGGGCTTATGTTTAATTTACTGATGAAAAACAAAGCGGATTATACAAAGCGGTGGTATCGGGTGACCAAAACCGAAATTAAAGTTTATAAAAAGCTGAAAATAAAAAAGTTGACACGGAAAATACATTCTTATGACAGCTTTGCATTTGATAAAAGTATTCACACATGGGATGAAATTGCACAGGCAATGTGCCAAGCGGAACTTGTGCATGAAACAATAGCAACGCTCATCTTTTTACCCATAGTTGCAGGTACCTTTTTCGGAGCGTATCCTGTGTTTATTATTACATCAATTTTAGCAGCATCCTTTGATTTAATGCTCGTAATGGTGCAAAGATATAACAGACAGCGTATAGTAAATCGGGTAAGAAACAGGATTAATATGTAAATTTAATCGGCAGCGGCCTTAATGGTTGTTGCCGATTTTTCATATCTGAGATTACAAAAAGAAATACTCATTTCAAATATTTTTTAGAAATTTGTTTAAAAAAGTCTACTTTTTTAAAAGCGGCAGTTTATGGGGATGTAAACATGGCAAAAAGCCGGGTTTACATATTAATGTCATTATTAATACTCGCTAAAGCGTGATGAATCAATGTTCGTTACGCTTTATTTTTGCAGCTTTTATAATGCTAATACCGAAAAATATTATCATCTTTAAATTAACAAATTATACATAAATTTTGCCTTGAATTTTTACTGTAATACTGTATAATTGGTTGCGGATGTAAAAAAGGCAAAGTTATTTTTTGTTGCTTAAAAATTGCTGTTTTCAACACGAAATTTTTTGTGCTTTCGGCACAGGGTAAAGAGGTCTGCTTTAATGACGAAATTTCGTGTAATTTAAGGGGAAAGGAGAGCACAATGGGTGCAAACATACCGCTGATTTAAGCGGTAAAAATTGAATATGAATAAAGAATTTTCAGAGCCCTTTATCAAGGTTGAAGGTTTGGGTAAAGCCTACCGTATGGGAGAAGAAATTGTCATCGCTTTGCGTAAAATCGACCTTGAGATTAAACAGGGAGAAATATGCTGCGTTTTCGGCGCATCGGGCTCGGGTAAAAGTACTCTTTTGAATATGCTTGCAGGCATGGAACCGCCAACAAGAGGCAAGATATTTATTGCCGGCGAAGAAGTTACAGCTATGAGTGAGCATGAGCTTGCGGCTTTTCGCCAGGAAAACATCGGTTTTATTTTTCAGGCATATAATCTTTTGCCGATGCTTACGGCAGTTGAAAATGTGGCAATGCCATTGACTTTTTGCGGAATTGAGAAAAAGAAACGAGATGCCATGGCTAAATCTGTGCTGAAAAAAGTCGGCCTCGGAGATAGAATGAATCACTATCCCACTCAAATGTCCGGTGGTCAGCAGCAGCGTACAGGCATAGCGAGGGCTTTTGTGCATAAGCCGAAGTTGGTTTTTGCAGATGAACCCACAGGCAATTTGGATTCAAAAACTCAAGACCAAATAATGCGCATGATGGTAACTTTCGCAAGAAAATACAACGAAACACTTATCATAGTTACACATAACCCGGAGCTGGCTGCTTTCGCAGACAGAATCATAACCCTTAAAGACGGTGAAATTATCGGCGATAAGCCAAATGAATCCGTAATGAAGCAGTAATTAAAAAATATAGAATTTAGGAAAAAGGAGAACATGGAAATACAAATAAAAGTATTTCTTCGAGAATTATGAAAGCAACAAAATTATCACTTAAAATTTTAAGCATTGTTCTTGTGATTATTATGGGCTTTGCATCGGTAGTTCCGGCATTTGCAGATACAGACAAATCCGATGAAACAGAGGCAACAGCGGACTCATCACAAAGCGTTGTTGTAAGTTATACATCTTCTTCTGCAAAGATAAATAAAGGCGATTCGGTAACTGTTGCCGTTACAATTCGTAATCTTGAGCTTGCCTCGGATTATGACACTACAAATATTGATATTACCCGCACAACAGATTCTTTCCGTTACGGTACTGCCACAGTTGTTCCGGTTTCTCAAGAGAAGGACAACCCTATAAAAACTAAAGACAGGCTCAGATATACAGTAGTGTTTACCGGCCTCGTTTATTCCGGAAGCGGCAAAGAATTAACTTTTATAGTTCGTTATAAGGACAAAGATGTTGCCCCGGAAACTCTTACGGTTTCAGTGGGTGAGTGCGTTGAATATGTTGAAGCTGAAAAATCAGCACCTAAAATTACAATCAATAGGGGAGAGGTTCCTTCAAACCTTAAGGCCGGTCAGAGCTTCTCTGTTAATATAAATTTCACCAACACCTCTACTACAGCCGCATATAATGCTTCTGCGGTTTTTGAGGCAGGCGAAGGCCTTACCCTTGACGAAAGCAAAATTTCAAAGACTGTAGGCACACTTTTGCCCGGCGTAACCCGCACGGTGGCTCTTAAATTGAAGGTCGGCACCGAAGTTCAGTCATCACCCCAAACCTTAGGTGTAAATCTTTCTTACGATTATAATACAAATTCTGCTACTGCTCAGGGTACTGCAACAGAGAGTATTCTTATTCCTGTTTCTGCTGCAAAGCAAAGTAAGGTAACAGGTGCAGCCACACCTAATATTATAGTTTCAAATTACAGCTATGGGGGCTCATCCATTGCCGCAGGTGATAAATTTAATCTTTCGATAACCTTCCAAAATACAAGCAAAGACCTTGCCGTTGAAAATATTATAATGGCAGTTCAAACCGACGAAAATCTTTCCATTACATCTTCATCAAATACTTTTTATTTCAGTTCCCTTAAAGCCGGCGGTTCAAAAACACAAACTATCGAAATGCTTGTTCCCGCAAATATAGCTGTTACAGGAGCAAGTTTAGATATAAGTTTTAAGTATGAGTATGTTAACGGGGAGGAGCGCACATCTTCTGATTCTTCAGAGAAATTAACCATTCCCGTATATCTTCCGGACAGATTTTCCGTTTCGGAGCCTACCTGCACTGAGGCTTACGCATACCAAGAAGCAGACATTTCCATTGCATATATAAATCGCGGTAAAGGTACTGTAAGTAATGTTGAGGCATCTGTTGTAATTGAAGATGAATCTCTTGCTTACTGTGAACAGAGTAATCAAAACCTCGGTAACTTTGAATCCGGCAAGAGCGGTACAATAGATTTCTTCATTACTCCAAACCAAGGTGGAGATATAAACCTGAAGTTCATCATCAAATACGAAGATGAAATGACTGAGGAAAAAACCATTGAATTGCCTTTCACTCTTACCGCTCAAGAGGTGGATATTGAACCATATCCAGATAATTCAGGCGATATTACCGACGATACGGATGAAACAAGCAACACAAAATGGATAATAATTGCTGTTGTGGCAGCGGTTGTGATTGCAATTGTTATAACTATTATTATCATTAAGAAAAAGAAAAAAGTAAAGACAGAAGTTCCGGCTGATATAGATTGGAACGATGACGAGCAGGTGTAAAGCATGAGTTTTAAAGATATTTTGCTTATGTGTTTTGGCAACCTGAGAAGGCGTAAGGGCAGAACGTTCCTTTCCGTGCTTGGCGTTGTTGTGGGCTGTGCGTCAATCGTTTGTATGGTTTCCATTGGTGTAGGCATTTCCAAATCTCAGGAACAATGGCTTAATAATATGGGGGATTTAACCGCAATAGATGTTTATGTTAATTACGGTGGCACTGCAAAGCTTGATGATTCGTTCGTTTCTCAATTAAAAACAAACGAGAAGGTGAATTTTGTTGCTGCTAAAACCTCTCCTGATGAAATAATCGATACCCAATTAAGTGCCGGCGGTAATAACAGATATGTTGCCCAATATTCTACTATATCAGGTTATGATGAAGAAGCTCTCAGCAATTTAGGCTTCCAAATGGTAGAGGGAGAACTTCCAAACAAGAAAGGTACCGTTGCCATAGGCCAATATTTTGAGTATGTGCTTGCGGACAGCAGAAGATCGGAAGGAAAAAACACTATTTCCAGATATGATCCTAATACTTATGAGCAGTATGCTGATGATGAAATGCCTGACCCTTATGTGAATTTGATGAATAACACTCTTACGTTAGGTGTTCGAGATGAAAACGGCAATGTAGTTTATTCGGAAGAATATAAAGTTGTTGGAAAAGTTAAGAGCGATAATAATATTGATTATGCCAGTGAAGAGGGAGTTATTATGAACTCCACTGATTTAAAGGCTTTTATAAAAAATGCATGTGCAGCAACAGGCGCCAAAAACTCGGGCAGCTCATATAGTGAAGTTAAAGTTTATGCCACGGATATAAACAATGTTTCTTCGCTGCAAGAAGAAATTAACGGAATGGGTTACCAAACGAGTAGCATGAAGGAAATGCGAGAATCTACGCAAAAAGAAACACGCACAATTCAGCTCGCTTTGGGTGGTATAGGCGCTATCAGTATGCTCGTTGCGGCTATCGGAATTATGAACACAATGATTATGTCCGTTTCAGAGCGAACAAAAGAAATAGGTATAATGAAGGCGCTTGGCTGTTATGTATCGGATATAAGAAAGCTGTTTTTGCTGGAAGCGGCGGGAATAGGCTTTTTAGGTGGGCTTATAGGCTCAATACTAAGCTCGATAGTGTCTTTGATAGTCAATATCATATATTCTCTGACGCAAGATATAGATACGAGTAGCTTCAGCACCATGTTCAAAGGAATGATGGAAAACAGAATTTCTGTAATTCCTGTTTGGCTGTTCCTTTTCGGTATTATATTTTCAATGGCGTTTGGTCTCGTTTCGGGTGCTTATCCGGCAGAAAAAGCTGTTAAAATTTCGCCTCTTGAGGCCATGAAAAACGAATAAATTTTTTTATCAAAATCGGTGTGATTATTCATGCCGGTTTTGTATTTTACTCATTTTATAATCTTGACTTTACGATAAAGTTGTTGTATATTAGTTAGCAAACGATAACTCGCTAAGGTGAGTTTGTTTTTTTAGCTGCTGGGTTAGTTAAAACTAACTAATTTTTATTTCAGGAGATGTATTATGAATTTAGAAAAAGAGCTTGAAGTGCTTAAATTTATGATTGAAAAGTATTGTCATGGCAATCATAAAACAAAAAAAGGTGAGCTATGCGATGAATGCAAGGAATTATTTGAATATGCAAAACAGCGCAGAGAAAAATGCCCTCACGGCGAAGACAGAATTTTTTGCTCCAGCTGTACAATTCATTGTTATAAGCCGGCAATGCGAGAAAAAATCAGAGAAGTTATGAAATATTCCGGCCCAAGAATGTTATTTGATCATCCAATTCTTGCAATGGTTCATTTAATTTCTACAATTAAATCTAAAAAGAAAGCAAAGAAAGCAGAGAAAAACAAATGATTGATAAAAACCTTGTAAAATTTCTCGGCAAAGATATAAAATATGTATTCTATTCAGTGGTAGCAATGCTGATAAGTTTTCTTTCAAATGTGCTTGCTATTGCTTACATTTGCCGAATAATAAAGCTTGCAATGGCAAAAGCAGATTTTAATGATTATTTATTGCAATTTGTCGGCCTTGCCAGTGCTTTGCTTATAAGATACATTGCCTCAAGAAAATCGGGAGATTTAAAAGATACAATCGGCAGAAATGTGAAAAAATCTTTAAGAGAAAAAATATATGACAAAATAGTTCGCTTGGGATTAAGAAATGCAGGGGACTTAAATATGGCGGGCCTCACACAGGTGTCAATTGAGGGCGTTGAACAGTTGGATTTGTATTTTTCTTCTTACCTTCCTCAGTTCTTTTATGCAATGCTTTGCCCTGTTTTACTTTTTGCGATAACTGTAGGTATAAATTGGAAATATGCACTTGTGCTTATATGTTGTGTTCCCCTTATTCCTATGTCTATTGTGGCTGTTTCAAAATATGCAAAAAAAATTTTTGCAAAATATTGGGGCAAATACACTTCTATGGGTGACGGATTTCTTGACAGTGTGCAAGGGCTTAAAGAACTGAAAATTTTCAAAGCAGATGAAGCTGCCCATAAAAAGATGAATGAGAAAAGCGAAGAATTTCGAAAAATCACAATGAAAGTTTTAGTCATGCAACTTTCAAGTGCCACAATTATGGATTTAATTGCTTATGGTGGAGCCGGATGCGGTATTGCTATTGCTGTCAGCTCAGCAAATAACGGCCTTGAATTAACAAAAGCTTTATTTTTGATTCTTGTGGCCGTGGACTTCTTTTTGCCTTTAAGAGCTTTCGGCAGTGCCTTTCATGTGGCAATGAACGGCCTTTCTGCAGGCAAGAAAATCTTAGCTTTACTTGATTTGCCGGACCCTGTATGGGGAAGTGAAAAAGTCGAAAATAAAAACATTGAACTCAATAATGTCAGCTTTTCTTATGTTCCCGAAAGAAAAGTTATAGATAATATTTCAATGTCATTTCCCGAAAAAGGGTACACCGCAATAGTTGGTGAAAGCGGATGCGGGAAATCTACAATTGTTAATTTGATTACCGGGGCTCTTAGATGTGAAGAGGGCTTTGTTTCAATCGGTGGTAAAGAAATAAGCACCATCAGCAGAGATTCTTATTATTCCAATGTTGCAGTGGTGAGTTACAATACATACATTTTTAATGAAAGTGTGAAAGAAAATTTCAAACTTGCAAAAGCGAATGTAACCGATAATGAAATTTATGAATCACTGAAAAAAGTGAATCTTTATGATTTTGTAGTCAACAACGGTGGTCTTGGTAAAGTTGTAACAGAAGATGCTTCCAATATTTCAGGGGGCCAAAAACAGCGCCTTGCTCTTGCGATAAATCTTGTGGCAAATAAGCAAATTTACATTTTTGATGAGGCTACAAGCAATATTGATATAGACAGCGAAGCGATTATTATGAATACCATCAAAGAATTAAGCAATGAAAAAAGTGTTATTGTTATTTCACATAGGCTTGAAAATATAATTAATGCAGACAATATCTATTACTTATCAAATGGAAAAGTTGAAGAGTTTGGAAACCATGAAGAACTTATAAAAAATAATTCAGGTTACGCAAAGCTTTATAATATTCAGCATAGTCTTGAAATGGGCTATAAGGAGGTGCTTGCATGAGTAACAAAACAAGACGCAGCGGTGCCAAAATTATGGCAAGCCTCATACTCCTTTTAGGGTCCTTAGCTTATGTTATGCTTTTAGCGGTGATTAACGGCAGCGTCGGATTTTTCTGCGCAATGGGTGTCACGATTTTCGGAGCTCTCGGAATTGCAAAAATTACCGGGGAAGTAATGGCTATATCTTATAATGCAATAATTTTTATGTGCATCTTTTGCGGCGTTCTCAGAGGAATTCTTAAATTTTTTGAACAGTACAGCAACCATTATATAGCTTTTAAGCTTCTTGCCGTTCTTCGCAACAAAATATTCGGTGCTTTAAGAAAGCTTTGTCCGGCAAAGCTTGAAACCAAGCAAAAGGGCAGCATTATTTCAATGATTACCTCTGATATAGAAACTCTTGAGGTTTTCTATGCTCATACCATTTCACCAATATGCATTGCAATAATTGTAAGCACTTGTGTTTTGATTTTTATCGGCACTTTTTCAAGCGTTTATCTCATGCTTACAGCGCTTGCAGGCTATCTGATTGTCGGACTGGTGTTACCACTTATTTCTTCTGCAAAGCTGAAAAATCCCGGAGTTGAATATAGAAAAGAATTTTCGTCATTTAACGCTTTTTTTCTCGATAGCATAAAAGGAATTAAAGATATAGTTCTTTCAAATTCCGGTGAAGCAAGAAAAAAAGAAGTTAATGAACGCTCGGATAAACTCCTTGAAGAAACAAAAAAAATAAAGCACCTTTCTACACGTGCTTCTTCGGCTGTTGAGCTTACTGTTTCTCTTGTGCTTGTGGCAACGCTTGCAGTGGGGATTGTTCTCTTTAACAGCGATAATATATCTTTAGGGAAAATGATAGTCGGCATCGTTGCTGTTTTTTCTTCTTTTGGCCCTGTAATTGCCGTTGCCGCTCTGCCCTCAAATCTTAATCAGACATTTGCCAGTGGAGATAGAGTGCTTGATTTGCTTTCCGAGGAACCTGCGGTTATCCCTGTTGAAAATGGCAAAAATTTTAAATATGAAAACTTGGATGTATCAGATTTAAGCTTTTCTTATGATGGTCAAAATCAGGTGCTTAAAGACATTAAAATGCACGCTGAAAAAGGTGAAATTATAGGCATAGTAGGCGAAAGCGGATGTGGCAAATCCACGCTTCTCAAGCTTTTACTCAGATTTTGGCAAAAAGATGAAGGAACTATTTCCTATAACGAAACGGATATTGACAACATAAATTCCGATAATCTTCTTGATAATGTAACAATGGTAAGTCAGAGCACATATTTATTTGATGAAACAATAGAGGATAATTTAAGAATTGCAAAGCCGGATGCAACTATGGAAGAAATAGAGGAGGCCTGCAGGCTTGCTTCAATTCATGATTTTATAATGACCTTACCTGATGGTTACCAAAGCCGTGCGGGTTTGCTTGGTGATAATCTTTCAGCCGGCGAAAAGCAAAGAATAGGCCTTGCGAGGGCATTCCTAAAAGGCAGTGAGTTAATTCTTCTTGATGAACCTACAAGCAATGTAGACAGCATTAACGAAGGTATTATATTAAAAGCTCTTGCAGAGCAAAAGAAAAAGAAAAGTATTATCCTTGTTTCACACCGTGAATCTACTATGGCGATTGCCGATAGAATTTACAAAGTTGAAAACGGGGAAATGAAAGAGGTTGTTTAATGAAGAAAAAAGTATTTCAAAAATTTCAAGTTAAAGATATTGTCTTTTTGGCGATTATCTCTGCAGTGACTCTTGTTACAAGTGCGGTTATGCCCCTTGTTATTTCTGTGCCCGTATTTGGCATTGTTCAAATTGCATTAGGGTTTCAATTTTCGTGTTTCCCGGCAATAGGAGTTATGAAGGTCAGAAAACCCGGGTCTGTGCTTTTTATTGCCATTTTCAGTGGTATTGTGCTTGTATTCATAAATCCGATTATGTTTGCATGCTTATCAATTTGCGCAGCGTTAGCAGAGGCAATTTCTTTAATTATATTCAAAAGCTATGAGAAAAATGCGGCTTGCTATCTTGCAAGTGCCTTATATTTGCCGCTTTCTCTTCCGTTTTTGCATTTTTGGTACAAAGCTATCGGTGTAGAAGACTCCGGTGCAGCGGTAAAAGCATTGGTAAATCCGGAACCTCTTATGGCTGTTCTTATGTCTTTGGCAGTTATTGCTCTTTGCTGTATCGGTGCTCTTGTTGGAGTGAAAATATCAAAAGAGCTTCAAAAATCAGGAGTTCTTAAAAAATGATAGAAAATAACAAGTCAAAAATCTATCCGCTTTTTGGAATAGTTCTTACGGTTTTTATAATGATATTCGGGCTGATTTCTGCTGCAAAGGATGTTAAAGTGTGTGCTCTTTTTGTTTCGGGAATTTATTTGATTTTTCTTATTACCGGGTTGTACAAAGCATGCCTGAAAGTGATTTTTCCGTCTTTAGCAGTCAGTATTATATTCGGCCTGATAACATATTTTTCAAATAGGGATGTTGAAAATGCAATTTCAATCGGCATAAGATTTATCGCTTTGGGTGTAGCGATAATTCCCGGTATGAGTATAAGACCGATAGACCTTACAAGAAATTTAAATCAGTTCAAAGTTCCGAGAGGTATTACTTTAGGAATGCTTATTGCTCTTAATTTTACGCCTCTTTTAAGTGCGGAGATAAAGCAGATAAGGGAAGCTATGAAAACCAGAGGGGCGGGTAACGTGTTGAATTTTAAAATATTTTACCGTGCTTTTCTTATTCCTCTTATAATGCGGCTTGTAAATATTTCGGATACCCTTTCTTTAAGCGTAGAGACAAGAGGATTTGTTCTTGATAATAGTGATGTTTCAATTTATTGCAGAGTAGTTCCGAAAGCAAGAGATTTTATCATTTTTGCTTTGATTGTTATGCTGACTGTGGGGGTGGTTATAATATGATTCCTGCAGTTGAAATGAAAAATGTGTCTTTTGCTTACCTTAATGTAGAAGAGAAAGTTATTGAAAATTCAAATTTTACGGTTAACTATGGTGAAATTACTTTGCTTGCTGCTCCGTCAGGCCAAGGCAAAAGCACAATTTTATCTTTGATATCGGGAATAATTTCAAATGTAATTCAAGGCGAGGTTCAAGGTGAAATTTTAATAGACGGCGAAAGTATCAAAGAAAAACGCCTTAGCGAAGTTTGCCGTAATGTCGGTGTCGTGCTTCAAAATGCAGATTCCCAAATTATACAACAGACAGTTGAAGACGAAATTGCTTTTGGCTGTGAAAATTTTAATTTTGAACATGATAAAATAAAAAGGCAGATTGAGTTTGCCTGCAAAAATATGAGCCTTGACCCCTCTTGGTTTACAAGAACTCTTTCCGGGGGGCAAAAGCAACGGCTTATTACAGCCTCAACTTTGGCTACAGAACAAAAAATAATAATTTTAGATGAGCCTCTTGCAAACTTAGATATAAAATGCTCTGTTATGCTTATGAAAGCTCTAAAAAGCTTGGCCATGAACGGATATGCCATAATTATAATAGAGCATCGCATAGATATGGTTATAAAATATGTTGACAGGGTTTGGACTATTCAAAATCATCAAACCATAGAGATAAAAAACAAAGAAAGCTTTCTTCATTCTCAAACGGAAATTATAGAGGATTCCCGCTTATTAAAACCGGATAATGCTGTGGCATTTAGGCTAAATCATCTTAGCTACAAGGCAGGTGGCAGAGAAATCCTGAAAGACATAGATTTTGATGTCAAAAAAGGGGAAAGAGTACTTCTTCTTGGTGAAAACGGATGCGGCAAAACAACGGTTTTAAGGCTTATTGCTAAATTATATAAGCCTACCGGTGGAAATATAGAACAAAATATTTTGCCCGCATTAAAGAAAAACAAAACAAGTAAAGAGTGGTTTAAAAAGGTTGGCGTAGTGTATCAGAATCCTAATTATCAGCTGTTTATGCCAACAGTTAAGGCGGAAATTGAATATAATGCATTTTCTGATGAATATGCAGATAAAATAATAAAG
>CAVHYZ010000019.1:0-16725 GCA_963640495.1 Acutalibacteraceae bacterium | reverse complement strand
TAATAAAGCTTTTTAATTTTGAAAAGCTTGTGGAACGTCACCCTCAATCTCTTTCCGAGGGTCAAAAAAGAAGGCTCTCAATTGCCGCTGTGTTAGCAAGCAAGCCGGAGGTTCTTTTACTTGACGAGCCTACGGTGGGGCAGGATTATAAAGGCCTTAAAAATATGGTGGATATTCTTAACGACATTCACTCGGATTTCAAAACCACAATTATCACCGTTACCCATGATTTAAGGTGTGCTGAAGCTCTTTGTGACCGTGCTTTTGTAATTGAAAACGGAAAAATAATAAGCTCAGGCGGCAAAGAAACGGCTCATAATTTCTTATTTAAAAACTTACAGGAGACCTTACAATGAAAAATACCAAAAAAATCTTACTTGCACTCTTAATGATAATCGCAATTGTGTTTTCTCTTTCAATTCCGGCTTTTGCATCAGCTCCTACAGCTGACGGTTCTTATTCCGTGCCTATAGTTCTTTATCATGCTGAGAAGGAAAAGGAATCCATGGGCAATAAATATGTGGTTCAAAAAGCTCTGATTACTATAGAAAACGGTAAAAAGTATATTACAATTGTTGCTAATGAAGAGGCGGATTTAAGTTTTTATTACTACCTTGACGGCTCAACCGAAGGCGAGACAGCAGAAGCCGAAAGACTAAAAAACGTTACTTTTGACGGCACAACTTATCCTATGGGCTTTAAGTTTCCTCTTGTTACAGATAAAGATAGTGTGGGTGTTAAAATTTCCGCATCTTTCATTCCCGTAAAACCGTCGGCGAGGATTATGATTGATTACAATAATGTAAAAACTCTTTCGGTAAAAGAAACAACTGTCGAAGCCGAAAGTAAGGCAGAAGAAGCAACGAGTGTTGTCGACGCAAAAGAGACTGAAACGGAAAATCCTGTAACAGATGAATCTCAAACCGCTTTAAACGCAGAAACTGAAAATACAACAGAAACTACCTCGGAAACAGAAACCACTTTGCAAGAAAATGTGGATGCTGTAGCTGAAAATGAAGCCGAAACGGAAACAAAGAGCAGTAACAGCACATTGTATATAATAATTGCGATAGTTTTAATAATTGTTATAGTTGCCTGTATTATTATAAAAAAGAAGAAAAAATAAAATTATATCATCTGATGTGATATGTATAACGTTGATAAAAGATTCGGGTGAATTATAATACATATACCAGGTTTAGAGGATATGTTACGAAACAGTGTATGGATTCGGAAAATTTGCACCGCAGAGTAAAAAAAATAAATAAAAAAGATAAAAAGTTCAATATTTGCAAATTATAGTATTGATTATTTGAAAATAATATTGTAAAATATCAATGTATAAAATAAACACGCAGAAAGGAGAACTTTTTATGCTTACATTCAAAATATTACAGCTTTTCGGTTTTGTCTATAATTTACTTGTCCTTTTTGATGTGATTAAATGATTTATAATCTTGCGCCCCGACTTTTCAGTTGGGGCTTTATCTTTAGTAAAAGAGTAGGTGAAAATTATGCCGAGATTTGAAATGAAAAATGCACCTGCCATATCCGATCAAGTTTTTGTTTACGGTGATGTGCGTTTAAGCGTAATAAGCAACAGAATTCTCAGAATAGAAAAAGGCTATTTTACGAATAAAGCCTCTCAAATGGCTGTCTGCCGTGATTTTGCCAAGGTTAATGTTAAAATTCAAAAAAATCACAATTTAATAACACTTATTACCGATGATGGTGGCTTTAGAGTTAATTTAACCACTCTTGAGGCAGAGGCTATGCAGGGCAAAAAATGGGTGTTCCCCGGTAATGAAACCAATCTTGGAGGTACCGCCCGCACCCTTGACGGCACTTTCGGAGTAATAGGAGATTGGAAAGCGAAAACGGAGAAAAGCGACCACTTTTTCCTTTGCCATGTAAGAAAGGGTTTGTTTTCTTCAAACGGAGTTGCCGAAATTGATGATAGCGAGTCGTTTCTTTTTAATGAAGATGGCACCGTTTCTCTCAGAGAGGGCAATGGCACAGATAAATATATTTTTGCCTTTGGCGATGACTATTTGGGTGGGCTTAAAGAGTTTTATAAACTATCTGGCAAAACTCCACTGTTACCCAAATATACTCTTGGCAACTGGTGGAGCCGCTATCATGCCTATACGGATAAAGAATATCTTAAACTTATGGATGACTTTGAGAGCAAAAATATTCCTTTTACCGTTGCCACTATTGATATGGATTGGCATATAGTAAAAAATGTTCCTCTTGATGTTAAGCCTACCATAATTCAAGGGTCGGGATGGACAGGATATACTTTTGAAAAATCTTTGTTCCCTGACCACAAAGCCTTTTTTGATAATCTTAAAAGCAGAAATCTGGCCATTACAATGAACCTTCATCCTCATGATGGCGTAAGATATTTTGAAGAACAGTATAAAGATATGTGCAAGGCTTGCAATCAAAATCCCGATGAAAAAAAGCCGGTTAAATTTAACCTTACAAATACGGCTTTCCGTGATGCGTATTTTGATATTCTTCATCATCGTTACGAAAACGAAGGTGTTGATTTTTGGTGGATAGATTGGCAGCAGGGTACATCGTCCAAAGAAATGATGGGCCTTGACCCTCTTTGGCTTCTTAATCATTATCACTACCTTGATATTTGCCGTAACGGAAATAACGGAGTGATACTTTCAAGATATGCAGGCATAGGCTCTCATCGCTATCCCATAGGCTTTTCAGGTGATACTGTTGTCTGCTGGAAGAGTCTTCAACTTCAGCCTTGGTTTACCGCAAATGCTTCTAATGCGGGTTACACTTGGTGGAGCCATGATATAGGCGGCCATGTAGGTAATTTAGGCAAGAATGAAATATATTTAAGGTGGATTCAATATGGCGTATTTTCACCGATTAACCGCTTACATTCAAATAATACCTCTCTTTCAAAAGAACCGTGGAAATACCCGAAGGCAGAAGCAACAGCCGAATATTTCTTAAGGCTTAGGCACAGATTGCTTCCTTATCTTTACACGGCTAATGTTAAAACAAGTGAGGAGGGTGTTCCTCTCATTTGCCCAATGTACTATTATGACAAATCACCTATTGCTTATGATAAAAAGTATCGTAATCAGTATTATTTCGGCACCGAACTTATTGTTGCTCCCGTAACAGAGCCGACAAAGAAAAATAAGCCCAATGTGAAATTCTATTTGCCTGAAGGCGAATGGACAGATATATTTACCGGTAAAAAATACACGGCAGGGGAATATGAAATACAGTGTGCTCTTAAAAATTATCCTGTGTTTGCAAAGAGCGGAGCAATTATACCAATGCTCCCCAAAAGAAACGGCAACAGCATGAGCTTTGAAGAAATTACCGTTGACGCATATTTCGGAAAAGGTGAATACACTATGTATGATGATAATGGCAGTTCTATTCATTTTGAACTTGACGGGGATAATATTACAATTACTCCATCTGAAAACAGTACCATTAAAAAAATCACCGTAAGATATATCGGCAGTGATAAGAACAAAGAAGTTTTTGAATTTTAAACGTGAGGTAACAGTTTATGACCAAGCAAGAATATGCAGTAGAGTTAAAGCACAGCAACCATAATTGCTGCCAGGCTGTAATTTGTGCCTATGCGGAAAAAATAGGAATAGATTATGATACCCTTAAAAAATTGGGCGCAGGTTTCGGTTCCGGTATGGCAACAACGGAAGGCACTTGTGGTGCTTTGTGCGGTGCTCAAATGCTTTTGGGCCTTGACAGATATAACGGAAAGCCCATTCACAAAGACTCCGGCAAGCTTTATAATCTCTTTAAGGAAAAATGCGGCTCAACAATATGCGGAGAGCTAAAAGGAATTAAAATAGGCAAAATTTTATGTGATTGTGACAGCTGTGTTCGTTTTGCCGTTGATTCTTATGAAGAGCTCAAAAAAGAAAATGAAGATTAAGAGCTTTTATATTTCAAAAAAAATTATAATTTGTTCTTGAATTGTTAACTTTTAGGTGGTATTACTTATATGCAAATTAAAATAGCAATATAGAAAGGGGCAAAAATCATGAAAAAATTTATGGCAATCCTTGTTGCTGCTCTTATGCTCTGCTCTTTCGCAGCTTGCGGCAGCACAAACAATGATGAAACAACAACCGAGGCAACAGAATCCACAAGTGAATCAACTGAAATTGCAAATCCCGTAACAGAATATACTTCTATTGACGAGATTAATACCCTCCTTGGCTCACACCTTACAACTCCCGGCGTGATGGGTGTTACAGACGCAACATATACAATTATTGATTGCGGTGATTACAAAATCGGTGAGTACAAATTCACATTAAACGGCAATGAGTGCTCAGAGCGCTTTTCTGATAATTGTGCAAATGACATCAGCGGTTATTATACTGCCGAAGGTAAAAGTGCATTCGCAAGTAAAGCAATCAGTGAAGAAACAGTTACAGACGGCGATGTAATGCTTGCTCGTTGGGGCACAACAGACGGCCAGTATGTTTTTCAGGCAAAAGGTATGACAGAGGAGCAATTCGATAATCTTGTAGATACTTTTGAGGATGCATCTCTCGGCGACAATTCCGACAGTGCAAAGGCTGAAACCTACAGTTCTATGGAAGGCTCATATCAGGACTCCACAAGCCAAAGAGCAACAATGGAAATTGAAGCTGAGGAAGATAAAGCTGAAATTACTGTTCATTGGTCAAGCGGTGCAACAGAGTACACAACATGGACTATGACCGTTACCCAAGGTGAAGACGGACTCCTTTATTATACCGATTGTGTTAAGAAAAATATTACTAACGAAGAAGGCAAAGAATCCGAAACTACCGAATATGAAAACGGTAAGGGCTACTTTGAACTTAGCGAAGACGGCAGACTTTACTGGACAGGTTCTGCTGAAACTGATTGTGCAAGTTGTGTATTTGAAAGAGTTGGCACAGACTGATAATTGGATATTACTAAACCGGGGCTGTACATACAGTCCCGGTTTTTGCTTGCTTAGCTTTAAATACAGTTGATTATTCTGCTATACCGTCTTTTACATCGGTGATTTTTTGATTGATAAGGTCAACAACCTCATCAGCATCAACGCCGTGAACTGCACAAGCATCATTAAGAGATTCTGCCTGTGATGCGGGGCATCCGATGCAATGCATACCTATCGCAAATAAAACTTCAACTGCTTCAGGGTATTTAGCAACGATTTCGCCTATTAAGGTTTCACCTGTTACATATGTATCCATAATTTTACCTCCGTGTTTATATTTTTATCAGAAAACAACTACAAGAAGCATCTTGAATTGTTCTTTTCCGAATACTGCATGTGGGTGGCCGGAAGGCATTACTATTGATTCACCTTCGTTTAAAATATATTTTTTGTCGTCAATAGTGATAAGACCTGTGCCGTCAAGGCAGGTTACAAAAGCGTCACCGCCTGATGAATGAGTACTGATTTCTTCACCCTTATCAAAAGAGAAAAGAGTTATACTGAGGGCTGCATTTTGAGCAAGAGTTTTGCTTACAACCTGTCCTTTTTGGTAAGCAACTTCGTCTTTAAGAGTGAGAACCTTTGCTTTATCCATATTTTTTATTTTTTGCTTAATTAAAGATACCATAAAATTTTTCCTTTCTTATAACTTAATTTGTAAACATAACGCACCAATAGGTATCACCTTCGGGGCCTTCTGCTATGCCTACACCAATTTTTTTATAATCGCTGTTTGTTACGGTGCTACTGCTTTGCTTTTTCCAAGCTGAGGCAGCAGAACTGCCGTCTGTGCAGTTTTTGGCGGTTAATTCGATAGCGCTTGTATATTCAATGTTAAGGTCTGAAAGCACTGTGCTGTATTTGCTGCCATCGGGTCTTGTGCTTTTGAGCTTAGCGCTGTATGCCATTTCAGTGGCTCTTACAGATGCAGCTGTGGAAAGATTATCATCAAGAGTAAGCTCTGATTTGCCCGCATCTTTTCTGTAGTTGTTAATTGCGCTTACAACGGAGTTAATATCCGATGAGTATTTTGTTTTGTTGGATTTTGCTTCGGAAAGCAAATCCTTTGTGGTAGCACTGAATTTTGAATAATCGTATGTTGTATAGGACTTTTTATCTGTTTGAACCTTTGAACCATCACTGTAAATATCATAATAGGTTGCAACAATATCAACCTTTATAACGCCGTATTTATAGTCGGTTTTTGTTTTTTTCTCTTCTCTTTTGGTATCTGTAACTGTCTTTTTTGTGGTGGTGGCAAATAATTTAGAAGCTTTTTTTGTTGTGGTCGTTTTTGCAGCGGTAGTTGAAATTACAGAAGTAATTTCCGTGATTTTTTCAGTAAGAGATGTAGAACTTTCTTTTTTTGCGGTGGTTTCGACTTCGGTCGAAGAAGTATCATCTTCTGTGGTGGATTCTTCTGATGTTTCTGTCACTTTTTCTTCTTCATTTGCCACTGAAGTGCGGTAATATTCCTCATCAAAAGCTTCTTGGTTGAAAGCTTTCTTTGTAGTAGATTCCTCAGGCTTTAAAAAGCTGATGGATTCGCATCCCGCAAGGCAAGTCGTTGCTAAGATAATTGATAAAATAAGAGAAAATATTTTAAGGGACTTCATAAATGTCCTCCGATTTATATTGAAAATCTAAAGCCGTATCTTGTTTTGACACGGCTTTATTGTTTGTTTACTTTTTGCTGATTCCGAGAAGTTCGTTAACTGAAAGGCCAAGAACCTCTGAAAGAGCTTTAAGCTCATAATCGTTTACTGAGCGAAGCTGACCTTCAATCTTTGAAAGGCCTGATGCGTTGATTTCGATACCTTTGATTTGAAGCTGAGTAAGAAGGTCACGCTGTTTCATGCCGATTTCTTTGCGCCTTGCCTCAACCTTTTGACCAACGATGTTTCTGGTACCGATTTCATTTTTTCTGATTCTCATAAGATTTCCTCGTTTCTGTAATAAACTTACGCTGTGAGAAAGTCACGGAAGCTATATGACAAAATCTCACATACACAACTACGAATTCTATCACGATATTTACTAAAATGCAATAAAAACTTATTTAAATTAACAAAATTTTCTGAAAAAATTAACAAAATATCTGTGGCATAAATGGTTGAAAAAATGCACAATATTATATATAATATATAATTGTTTTATCATGTAATGAGAGGTGTTTCCCTTTATGAGCAAATTTGATGCTGAACGCAATTTAACAATGCTTACGGATTTTTATGAAATCACCATGGCAAACGGCTATTTTAAAAACGGTTTTAAAGATACTATTGCCTATTTCGATATGTTTTTCAGAAAAGTTCCGGATAACGGTGGCTTTGCCATTATGGCAGGTGTAGAGCAGCTTGTGGAATATCTTCGAAATCTTTTCTTTACAAAAGAAGACATCGATTATTTAAGAAGCAAGGGCTTTGACGAAGAGTTTCTCGATTATCTTGCGAATTTCAAATTCGCATGTGATGTTTATGCAATTCCCGAAGGTACACCTATTTTCCCCGGTGAGCCGATTATAAAAGTAAAGGGCCCTGTTATTCAGGCTCAATTTATAGAAACAATGGTGCTTATCTGCATTAACCATCAAAGCCTTATTGCCACAAAGGCAAACAGAATTGTTAGGGCTGCAGACGGCAGAGCTGTTATGGAATTCGGTTCTCGCCGTGCTCACGGTTGGGATGGTGCCATTTACGGTGCCCGTGCTGCATATATCGGTGGTTGTGTAGGTAC
Organism: Acutalibacteraceae bacterium; assembly: GCA_963640495.1. Classification (GTDB taxonomy): domain Bacteria; phylum Bacillota; class Clostridia; order Oscillospirales; family Acutalibacteraceae; genus CAG-177. Next base: position 8,993 of record CAVHYZ010000019.1, on the reverse strand, counting down.
TGCATGTACAATAAGTGACGAAGCTTTCGGAACTCCTGCCCTCGGCACGATGGCTCATTCATGGATTCAACTTTTTGATACGGAATATGATGCTTTTAAAGCTTATGCGTTAGAATATCCCGACGCTTGCACCTTGCTTGTAGATACCTATAATGTGCTTAAAAGTGGAGTTCCAAATGCTATAAAAGTGTTTGATGAAGTTCTTAAACCTCTTGGCAAAAGACCTAAAGGCATAAGAATAGACAGCGGCGATATTACATATCTTTCACGCAAGGCAAGAAAAATGCTTGATGAGGCAGGATATGAGGACTGTGCAATAGTTGCTTCAAACTCTCTTGATGAAATTATCATAAGAGATATGCTTCTTCAAGGTGCACAGATTGATTCGTTCGGCGTAGGCGAAAGATTGGTTACATCATCTTCAAGTCCTGTTTTCGGCGGCGTATATAAAATTGTTGCCGTCGAAAAAGACGGTAAAGTTATCCCCAAAATCAAAATCAGCGAGAATGTTCAAAAAATCACCACCCCCGGTAATAAACGTCTTTACAGGTTTTATGATAAAGACACGGGTAAAGCTATTGCCGATCTCATCGCTCTATCAGATGAAGTTATAGACCCGGAAAAGCCCTATGTTCTTTTTGATCCCGTTTATACTTGGAAGCAAAAGAAGGTTACAAATTTTGAAGTCAGAGAGCTTTTAGAGCCCATTTTTGTAAAGGGTGAATGTGTTTATAAGCCCAGAGAAACAAAAGAAATAAGAGATTTTTGCAAGCAACAAATAGACACGCTTTGGGATGAAGTGCTCAGATTTGAATACCCTCATAATTATTATGTTGACCTTTCGGAAAAACTTTGGAATATGAAACATACTCTCCTTGCAGAGAACAGAGGCTGATTTATTTGAATTTATACAAACCTTGGGCTTTTATGAGGCAAGCAGCATTAAGAATCGGAATTGATTGTGAAGAGTTTGCTTTTAAGATAAGCAAAGGCAAGCATCCGAAAGCCCTTTTCAGTAAACGGGCAGGAGTTTCACCTGTTGAAACAAATGTAAAAATAATTTCCGAAAACAATTATTCAACGGATATTGCCAAAGTTGATGACAGGGGCAATATTACAGACGAAGATTTTGTTATTCTTTCTTCTACGGATTTTCATTTTGATAAAGATTATGAGCTTAATGCCAAAACAGTTGAGCTGTTTGTAAGGCAAATTAAAGATGCAAAGCCTGATCTCATAGTGCTTACAGGCGATATTATCACATCAAAATATCAGCAGTCGGATGCCATTAAATTCGGCAGAATGATGGAAGAAATCGGAATATATTGGACTGCTGTTTTCGGTAATCACGAGGTTAGGGAAGAAAAAGGCTTTTACAAGTGGCTTCTTCTTAAGAATTTTGCGGATTTTGACCATTGCCTTTGTAAACACGGTCCAAAAGAATTATTCGGATATGGCAATCACACAATAAATATACTCGGTAGCGGCGGAAAGCTTAAAGAAACAGTATTCCTTTTTGATACAGGGAGAAGTATTATTGATAGTTACAGACCACAGTATAATCTTTCCCCCGAAATAAAAGGCTATGATTTCCTCAAAAAAGAGCAGATTGATTTCTATAAAGCCGAAACCGCCCGCCTTATAAAAAAATACGGCAATGCTCCTTCCCTTTTGTTTATGCATATTCCCTTAAAAGAATATGAGCACGTTTTTAAAGAACAAGGCGAATATAAATATATTCCCACCGGCGAATGTGAAATTCTTTATGGGGAACAATACGAGAGCGTTGGCAGCTCACCTTTTAACAGCGGAATGTTTGATGCGGTGCTTGAAACGGGCACCACAAAAGCAATATATGCAGGCCATGACCATATAAATGATTGGTGCGCCATCTATAAGGGAGTGTATTTGGTTTACAGTTTGCCTGCTGGGTACAATCCTTATCACCTTGGCACAAAGACAGATAAGCCGGAAAGTGAATGGATGCAGGGGGTAACTCTTACCACGGTTCATTCAGATGGTACTGTTGGTATAAATCCCTCTTATAACAGAAAATACCTCAATGGAGGATTAAATAATGGACAATAACACACTCAAAAAGAAAGGCTTCTTTCAAAAAATTTTCAGTGATAACGCATATTGCTGGATATCTCTTATGTGCACGGCACTCATAATGCTGCTTGTATATTTTTGTTATGAACTTTTTCCTTTTGGCGAAGTAACAATACTCAGAATGGACCTTTATCACCAATATGGCCCTCTTTTCGCAGAGCTTTATGACAGGATAACTCAGTTTAAAAGTATGATTTACTCTTGGAATACAGGCCTTGGTGGCCCGTTCTTAGGTAATTTCTTTAATTACCTTGCAAGTCCTTCAATGATATTCATGCTTCTTTTCGGCCATGAGAATATGCCGGAAGCTATTGCTGCAATGATTCTTGCAAAGGGTGCTTTTGCAGCAGGTTCGTTTACTTTTTACCTTAAAAAATCGCAAAACCGTCATGATTTCACTACAGCCGCATTCGGTATTCTTTACGCAATGTGCGGATGGTTTGTGGCGTATTACTGGAATGTAATGTGGGTTGATGCCATGGTCTATTTTCCTATGGTTATGTACGGTATTGAAAGAATTATAAATCGCAGAAAGCCTTCTGTTTATATTGCTTTCTTAACTCTTACCCTACTTTCAAACTACTATATGGGATATATGACCTGCATTTTCTCAGTTATATATTTTCTTGTATATTATTTCTCAAATTATAATACTTTTGATATTGCCGACAATACTGTTTATTATTTTGATAGCGAAGGCAACAAAAAATACACAAAGCTTGAAAAAGCAAAAGGAAGTATCTTTTTAAGAAGCGGATTTACTTTCGCTCTCGGCTCACTCTCAGCCGGGTGCCTTTCTGCCTTTGCCCTTATTCCCACATATTTAATACTTAAATCCTGCTCCGCAACCTCGGGCACATGGCCATCGGGTTATAAGATTTACTTTACGATTTTTGATTTCCTTGCAAATCATCTTGCATCTGTTGACCCGACAATTCGCTCAAGCGGCGAAGATGTACTTCCCAATGTATTTTGCGGAATAGGTACAATTATTCTTGTTCCTCTCTATATATTCTCAAAGAGGATAAATCTCAAAGAAAAAATAGCAAGTGTTTTCACCTTAGGCATAATTTATTTCAGCTTTAACTTGAATTATCTTAACTATATTATGCACGGCTTCCACTTTCCAAACGATTTGCCATACAGATTTTCATATATGTATTGTTTTGTCCTTCTTGTTATGGCATTTAAGGCTTTTAAGAACCTTAATGAATACACGGGCAGACAGATACTCGGTTCAGGCGTTGCGGTAGTCTTTATGATAATTCTTGTGCAAGAATTAGGCTCCAAAAATGTGGAAGATATTACAATCCTTCTCAGCTTGATTTTTGCTGTAACATATACTCTTGTTTTTTATATATTAAAAGATACCCAAAAGCAAAAAACAGCAATTGCCGTAATTCTTCTTTGCTGCGTTGTGGCGGAAATAGCTTGCTCCAATACAGACAGATATAGTATGTCTCAAACAAAAAGCAGCTATACTTCCGATTATGATGATTTCAAGGAGATAAAATCTCAACTTGATGAGCTTGAGGATGGCGATGACAGCTACCGTATGGAGCTGACATACAATAGGGCAAGAATGGACCCCGCTTGGTTTGGATATAACGGTATTTCCACATTCTCATCTATGGCATATGAAAAAATGGCAAATATGCAAAGTGATTTGGGGCTTTATTCAAACTATATAAACAGCTACACCTACTATATGCAAACACCTATCTACAATATGATGAATTCCCTTAAATATGTTGTGGATAATGATGATACGGTGACCGTAACAGACGATTATTACACTCTTGTTGCATCAAACGAAAGCTTTAGCGCTTATAAGAATAATTATTATCTTACTATCGGAATGGCTGTAAACAGTGACCTAAAAAATTGGTATTCCGCATATACAAATCCTTTCTTAACTCAAGGTGAATGGGCTCAGCTGGCAACCGGAGTTGAAGGCGTGTTTGAATCCATGGATATTTCAGATGTTCGTTATTATAATATTGACGAAATTAACACAGGCTTTGAAACAGGAGATGTTTATTTCAATAAGCAAGGCTCCGGCGAGGCGGAAATGACCGTTGTTCTTACTGTTCCGGAAACCAGACACAGTTACTTATTTGTAGATTCGGATAACTTTGAAGAAATCACTGTTTCAAAGGGCGATGACATAAAAGTTCAAAGCATTGATGAGCCTTATATTCTTGACCTTGGCATTGTAACACCGGATGATACCGTTGAGGTAACAATTTCTCTTGATGAAGATACAGATACCTATAATCAAATGGATTTCTTCGCTTACTATGTAAACGATGATAAGCTTAATGAATGCTATGATACTCTTAAAGCTCATGAGCTTAATGTAGAAACTTTTGAAGAAACTTATATTAAGGGCACAGTTACAGCAGATACCGATTGTATGATGTTCACTTCCATTCCTTATGATAAGGGCTGGACCATTAAGATTGACGGCGTTGAAATATCGGAGGATGATTATATCGCCCTTAATGATGCTTATCTTTGCTTTAATCTTCCTGAAGGCGAACACACCATAGAGCTTTCGTTTAAGCAGCGTGGTCTTGCTCTTGGTGCAGGAATTGCCCTTGCAACACTTGTAATTCTTATAATCGTTGCAATTATTATTAAAAAGAAACGTCCCGTATGGAATGCAAAATATCAGCAAAAGTGTGAAAAAGCTCAGATGGATTATGAAAATCTCAAAGAACAAATGAAGCTTGAGGCTGAGCGAATACGACAAATGGAATTGCAGATAGAAGAAATTCCTCTTGATGATATTGCAAATAATCTTCCATCTGATGAAAATGAAGAAGATTCTGAAGATGATGAAACTGATTCAAATAACGAAGAAAATGAAGAATCCTGCAAACAGTCTGAAATTTCCGAAGATAATATCATACAGAAAGACGCAGAAAACGAAATAATATCGGAAACAGAAGAAAAGACAACCGTATCCGATGTGAATGTTGAAATAGAGTCTACAGAAGATTCTGAAGATAAAGCAGAAGAATAGTCTATCATAAGTAAAAACAGCGTAGAATCAAATCTACGCTGTTTTTTGTCTAAAAAACTCACCTAAGGTTAATCCCTTAGGTGAGCAAAATATCAAATTATATTTTAATTATTAATTTTGAAAAGAGCTTCAAAAGCTGCAGCAACTTTGGCAAAGAATTCTCTGATAAGAGCGTCAATTGTAATTACCTTACCCTTAACTTCTTCAACTTTTTGTGTAGTTTCATCTTTAACAACATTGCCAACTGCTGTTGCAACTGATTTAGCTGTAACGGCATTGATTGAAGGATATTGGAACTCGGTGTTAAAGTTAGTAACAGTTTCTCCGTCACTTGTTGCGTATGTGTATGTTGTGCCTGCACTGCTAAATGTTACATTTGCGTTTTCGCCTATGGTAACATCGGTGAAGGAGTAATTTGCGATGTCATTATTTTCGAGTCTCTTGAGAATAAGAGTTGCATTGTAATCTGTTGAAGATTTAAGCTCAACACTTGCATCTTTTGAGGTTAAAAATGCTGCTTTTACATAGTTTGCAATAGCATCACTGTGCTTGATATAGTAGAAGTTACCGTTATTGGTAATGATTGCATCGCTGTTGTAAAGACGATAGCCGTCAAATCCTATATAAGCGTTAGTTGTTGTGATAACGATTGAATTGATTGGCTGAAGATCGGAGATTTTTGTGCTGAAAAGTGCTTCCTCTGCAAGTGTAAGGAATGCCATTTCAGCAACATTTTCAAAGCCGACATTAAGGTTGATTTGATTCTTAACTTTGCCTACAATACCGCCGCTTTGCGCAACTTTAAGGTCATAAAGAGTTTGAGCGCCAACCTGTCTGAGGCCAAGAACAGCACCTGTACCGAAAACAAATTTTTCAGCATCGCCGGCAACTTGAGCTGCTTTAGCCCAGTCAACTACAGCTGTTTCAAGGTAGAATAAAGTATAAAGCTCATCCATAAGGGCATATTGGTCACTTGTGTTCCAGAGCTTATCTGCTACGCTTGTGCCGATATTGTAAACCTTAAGAGCAACTGCTGTATAAGAGTTAGTATTCATGGCAAGCTCAGCTAAAGATGTGAAAAGTTCGCTGGATGTGTAACCTATACGGTTTTTAATTTCTTCTTTAATGAGCTCATCAACACTTGTTTCAATGTCAGTGATAAGGTTGTTGCAAGCAGTTTTAACTACATCATAGTTTGAATTTTCCGCACAGTATCTAAGCATATCCTTGTAATACTGGTTTGATGCTTGAACTGAAAGAATACGAGCATAAGCTTCAATAACGGCATCTCTTTGCTTCTCATAGAGATTATAGAAATCTATAGCGTGTTTGATGTGCTTGAATGTTGTTGACCATTCGTCTGATGTAAGCACATCGGAAATGTTAACATAGCTGTTAACCTTTTGAAGTAAGTCATTAAGATCAGATGCTGTTTGAAGAACTGCAAAGATTTCTTTAAATTTGCTGTCACCTATATTGGCGTCAACTTTTTCAATAAGTGAAACAAGAATCTTCTCTGCATCTTCTACCGATATGCTCTTGTCAAAGCCGTTTTTCCAAGCATTGTCATAAAGAGCAAATACGGTGTAGGTAATCATTGTCTTTCTCAACTCTTCATTGTTTTCGGCAACGTACTTTAAGTGAGCGGATTCTTCATTGTCGTAGAGTTCAGCAAGAACAGGAGCAAGATTTTCGTTCCATGCCGCAACGGTATCTGCTGCAGAAGCGGTAGTGGTGTCTTCGTCTGCAAGTACAAAGAACGGAATAACACCGAGAACCATAACGAGAGCCAGGATAATTGCGAGAACCTTTTTCATTGGCAATCCTTCTTTCATAGAATTTTTTATCATGATAATCTATTTCATGATTACTCACAATTATTATAATATGTAACAATATATTTTTTAATTCCACATATTAACCAATGTTTTGTTAGTAATTTGTTAAAAATATACAATAATATAATATCCGCTCTAAGTATTAAGGCATAAATATGTAAGGCTATAACGCTTTTAAGTATAAACTTTATTCTGATAGTCCTTTATATTCCATTTCTTTAATTTTTTGCAGTAAAGAATTATTCCAACAGTTCTTGTGATTGTTTCTAAAAAAAGCAATCCAAGTATAGCCAAGACCGATTTTTTCACTGTCGAAATTCATTGTATCAAGAAATTTATTCATAACATTCTCTGATGGAATTAAAAGCGGTGCAACTTATGGTTACACCGCATAGATTTATAATGTTTTACAGTATTTCCGAAGCAACTTTTCTTAAAATTAAATCCGTAACGGCTGTTGCAGCAAGCTTTGTATCTTGAAGCACGGTGATTATTGCTCCGAGCAAAACTTTTGCAGTGCCTCTAAAATCGTTTTTGAATTCTTCTTTTGTTTCAGGGGGAAGATTTTTGTATGCTTTTGCAGCCCCACCTACTGCCGAGTAAGAGTGTTTTGCAACCTCAGTAAGAGTTTTTTTGCCCGTTCCTTCCGTAACAGCTGTTACAACAGTGTCAAGGGCTGCAGTGCCGGCATCTCCCAGCCTTTTAAGCATGGCTGACATCCATTCATCTGTAATTTTGGCAAGTATATCCACATCATCAGTAAGCTGAATTTCACCGTTTTTTATTTGCCAAGAGGCAAGGTCGTGTTGCATGGGGCCAAGAAGCTGACTGCTCTTAACTGCTTTGTAATCGTAGTCATGGTTCATAAGCATGCCGATAAATGAGGATGAGGGTACATAGTGCCTATATCCCGGTAAAATTTCATCATAGGCAGAGGTGTAAAAAATGGAATAATCAGAATATCCGGGGCCGTCAAAATTATATACATTTCTGATGCGCTTTCTTGTGCTTTCACTGCATTCACAGGCTGTTTTAAGTGCAATGTTACCTCCTTTTGAGTGGCCGGATACAATAATGTCACCGGGGAATATTTCGGCAACTTTTTCAAGATGGTCAAGAGCCAAATCATAGGAGGGCGTGCCCTTCTTAGTATAAATATCAAGGTCTTCCTTCCAGCCTACAATAGTATCATCTGTGCCTCTGTAAATAACAACAACAGTGCCATCCGGCAAAAGAAATGTACCTGCACAATACTGTATTGCCGGGGCAGAGGAGTAAACCTCATGGATGTTGACTATTTTAAGCTCACTGTACCTTGCGGTTGCGGCCATTTGCATAAGCCTCTTACTGGGTGTGGAGGTTATCATAAGACCTAAAGGTTTGTGCTTGTTATTCCTTAAATCAAAAAGTTCATTGCATGCATCTGCAAAATTAACGGGCTTGTCATCAAACACTGCTGAAACAACAAGCTCCAAAGGCATATAAAATACCTCTGTCAATGCAAGAGCATCTGCATCGCAAAAAGGATGCTCTGAAAACGTCTTGCCGCCGAATTCTTCTATAAACTGTTTACTGTTTGGCATATAATAACCCCTCTCATAAGATTCTTTATATCTGCAAAATTAAAAGCAGGTTGCAAATTTTAATGTTTAGATTATATCATAATAATTCGGAATATAAAATAGATTTTGCAAAAAATTCTTGACATAATCCTGCCGTTATGCTATTATACATTAGCAATTTGGAGAGATACCGAAGTGGTCATAACGGAACGGTCTTGAAAACCGTCGTACTCTTACGGGTACCGTGGGTTCGAATCCCACTCTCTCCGCCACATTTACAAACAACCTAATTTAATATAAGTTTTAACGCTACCATGGAGAAGTACTCAAGTTGGTGACGAGGCGCCCCTGCTAAGGGCGTAGGTCGGGTAACCGGCGCGAGAGTTCGAGTCTCTCCTTCTCCGCCATAACTGCACACCAATTTTGATACAATGCGTATCATGATTGGTGTGC
>CAVHYZ010000018.1:22623-28506 GCA_963640495.1 Acutalibacteraceae bacterium | reverse complement strand
GTTGCAATGTCTGCGTAAACTCTCTTGTTATCTTTTTCATTAAGAATTTCATGTCTCATACCGGGATAAATTCTTATGGTAACATCTTTGACTCCTGCTTCCTTAAGGCGATTGTAAACCTGCCTTACACCCTTTCCGTATTGGCCTACCGGATCGTCTTCACCTGCGGTAAGCAAAATGGGAAGATACTTGTTAACTCCTTCAAACCATGATTTAGCTGAAACAACATTAAGTAGGGTGAATAAATCTCTATAACCTGTTGCTGTGAATAAAAAACCGCAGTATTTGTCTGCAATATATTTATAAACTTGTGCTTGGTCTGTGGTAAGCCAATCGTATTCAGTATCTACAACGGCAACTTTATTGTTGTATGAACCGAAAGCAAGTTTATTGATAAATTCGCTCTTATACTTGCTGCCTTTTATTTTTGCAATGATGTCAGCAAGGCGGATTGCAATCGGGGCTGCGGGATTTTTACCGCTTGTTCCACAGATAATAGCTGCATTTATACTTGGATCAGTTCCGTAACGGCGTATATATTCTCTGCCGATAAACGATCCCATGCTGTGGCCGAAGAAGATGATAGGAAGATTTGGAAATTCCTTTTTCATAAGTTCCGTAACGGATTTTTCGTCCTCTACTAATCCATTCCAGCCGTTCTTTTCGCCGAAATAGCCTAAATCTTCATCGCTTTTTACGGATTTACCATGACCTATATGGTCGTCAACAACTACTGCAAAGCCTTTTTCGCAAAGATATTTTGCAAAATCTTCATACCTTTCACCATACTCTGCCATACCGTGGACTATTTGAAAGATGGCTTTGGCACCATCTTCTGGATACCATACTCGCAAAAACAAATCTGCAACTCCTGACGATGAATGAATAGTATATTCTTTTCTCAATATTTCCATATTTTAAATCCTCTCATAAATATATTATATAAATCATAGCATTATTTTATGTAAAATTCAACCGAAAAAACAATATACAGTGAAAATCTTTTGTCTGAAATTCACCTTTTTTCATTGACATTAAAATAGCATGATGATAAAATATTTTATTATTTATATTGCTTTGCGGAAAGGAGAAACCATGAAAGAAATTTTAGAAGGTATCGGCTCTCAGTTCACTGAGGACTATATTTATGTATTAAGAATGTTTGTTGCTGCCTTATGCGGTGCAGCCATAGGGTATGAAAGGTCAAGGAGACAAAAAGATGCCGGAATAAGAACTCATGTTCTTGTTGCTATGGGCGCAGCCCTTATGATGCTTGTTTCAAAATACGGATTTTTTGATGTTGTCGGAATCGAGGGCATTAGGCTCCAAGCAGATGCTTCACGAATTGCATCACAGGTTATTTCCGGTGTCAGCTTCCTCGGAGCAGGCATGATTTTTGTTAAGGATGTTTCGATTAAAGGACTTACTACAGCAGCCGGTGTGTGGGTAACCTCCGCCGTTGGCCTAGCTATCGGTGCGGGGCAGTTCATTATAGGCGTTTCGGCTACATTGATGATAGTAATTCTTCAAATTGTTCTTCACGGTTTTTTTCAGCATGTTGAAAATACCGTAAATGAATTTTCTGTTGTTCTTGTTGATGAAGTGAACGCTATTGAAAAATTCAGAAAACACCTCGATTCTAAAAAAATCAGTATGGAAAACTATAAAATGCACAGAAACAAAAAAGACGGTACTATCACCCTTGAAGTTACCATTAAAAAACAAAAATCCTTGCATATGAGAGATATTCTCGGTGAAATAGCTGAAAATCAAGATGTTATTTCTATTGAAATGTAATTTTTGTTATTCATTATAACCAAATCAAATAGTTCTTTTTTGACGTTTATCACAATAAAAATGAACAAAAGTTTAATTTTGTACTTTGGTACAAAAATCTCTTTACAAAAACATATTAGTATGATATAATTTAGGCACAATTAATATTTTGCCTATGAGGAGCGGCTATGGAACAGAAAAAGAAACAATATCGAAAAAAAGCCAGAACGCACCACATCCTTATGCATAGTGCAAAAATGTTGTTTGAAGAAAGAGGCCTCGGCAATGCTACCATAGATGCCATTGCCAAACACGCGAATGTTTCACGCTCCACTTTTTTTACACACTTTACTTCTCTTGACGATTTGCTTAATCAAATAGCAAACGAAGAAATCGATGATATTATTTCCGCCGCCGGCGAAGAAGGAGAAGTTGATATTGAGGCGATTTTCTGCCAACTTACAAAGGATACTTACCCTTACCCTTACCTTATGAGTGAGCTCGTAACCCGTAATATTATTTCATCCGGTAACAGCTCCGTTGCTAAAATCTTTTCTCTTATCAGTGATGAGATTGAAAAAGAAGGGTATGAAATCCCTCTTAAAGAGTTTTCTTCAGAGGATATTTCTGCGTTTATTTTCGGCGCATATTTTGGCTTGATTTTTCAAAAGTTTTTAAATCATGAATCTTTTGATGATCCCAACGAAACTTATGACAAAATCCGGCACTTCATAAAGTATATTAAAAAACAGGAGGAACTTAAAAATGAGTAACGGTTACGCAATCCAAGAGTGGAAACCCGCAAAACCCATTAACGACAAGCTTCACAATCTTACTGCACAGCCCATCTACTGCATTTCCGATGATGAGCTCAAAAAGACTCTTGACCACTTCGAAACAAAGTGTGCAAAGTCAAAAGAAATTACCACTGAAGCTAAAAAGTACATTCCCGGTGGTGTTCAGCACAACCTCGCATTCAACTATCCATTCCCCATCTGCATGGTAAAGGCAGAGGGTGCATATCTTTATGATATTGATGGAAACAAGTATTTTGACTTCCTTCAGGCAGGCGGTCCTACAATCCTTGGCAGCAACTATGCTCCTGTTCGTGAAAAAGCTATTGAGCTTATCAACACTTGTGGCCCTGTTACAGGTCTTTTCCATGAGGCTGAGCTTCTTCTTGCAAAAGAGATTAACAAGCATATGCCCAATGTTGAAATGTTCCGTATGCTCGGTTCAGGTACAGAATCTGTTATGGCTGCTATCCGTATAGCTCGTAACGCTACAAAGAATAAGAGAATTATCAAGGTTGGCGGCGCATATCACGGCTGGTCAGATCAGATGGTTTACGGCCTTAAGATTCCCGGCTCCAGAAACTTCCTTGAGTCCTTCGGTATTCCTCACGGTGCACTTGCAACTACCGATGAAGTTAGACCTAACGACCTTAATATGCTTGAGCAAATGCTTAAGATTAATAAATTCCGTGGCGGCACAGCAGCAGTTCTTGTTGAGCCTGTTGGTCCGGAAAGCGGTACAAGACCGGTTGATTTTGATTACAACAAAGGCGTTCGTGAACTTTGCGACAAATACGGCGCACTCTTCATTATGGACGAAGTTGTTACAGGTTTCCGCGTTGGTCTTGGCGGTGCTCAGGGTTACTTCGGCGTTGTACCCGATCTTACCATCTTCGGCAAAATTGTTGCCGGTGGCTATCCCGCAGCAGGCGGCGTAGGCGGTAAGAAAGAATATGTCAGCGGTATGGCTGCAGGCGTTGGCACAATGATGAAGAGAGCTTATGTTGGTGGTACTCTTGCTGCTAACCCGCTTTCAGCTTATGCAGGCTACTGTGCAATTCAAGAAATTGAAAAGACAAATGCTTGCGAAAAAGCCGGCCGTGCAGGTGACAGAATCACAAATGGCCTTCAAGGCCTTATTGACAAGTATGGCCTTCCCTTCGTTGCATACAACCAGGGTTCAATCTGCCATCTTGAGTGCTCTGCAGCAATGAGCTATGACTTCTCATCTATGTTACTTCCCGGTTCTGTTATTCCTATGCTTAAGGCTAAGCCCGAAATGCTTCGCCGTAAGGTTGCTATGGAGCAGATGGGTGCTGCATATATGGCACACGGTATCGTTACCCTTGCCGGTTCTCGTCTTTACACCTCTCTTGCTGATACAGATGATGTTATTGATGATGCTCTTAACCACTTTGAAGATGTTTTCAAGACTGTTACAAAGTGCACAAGAAACCTTGATAAATAATCAATTATGATTCTTATGCAGACACCTTAGAAATAGGGTGTCTGTTTTTGCTTTCTGTGTTAATTGCCTGAGAAAAATCTTTTATAATCACCTTTATAAATATAAAATTATATGGTATAATCAGTAAAAATCTAATCAAAGGAAAATTTTATGAAAATAATAAAGCCCGGTGAAAAAATCTCCACAGAAGAATTAAGGAATTTTGCAAAAATTGCAGGTCGCGCTTATGTGAATGATCCTGTTCATTCTTATGCTACAAAAAATCCCGATAGACGCATAAAATTTGTTTACCATTTTATGATGGAACGCTTGAATACATCCAACGGGGAAGACTATATTTATATTGATGAAAAAAATCGTGGGATTTGCGTTTGGAGGAAAGCACATAACGAATACGGTGTTTTGGATTTCTTGAAATGTCCTGATTGGCTTTATTTATATTGGTTTTGGCCGAATACTTTACGCACTCTCAAGGCGTATAGTCATCTTGATGTTAAAGTGTTTGACGAAAACACTTGGATCATTTCTCCGGTTTTTGTTGCACCCGAGCATCAAGGGCAGGGGATAGCGACAAAACTTATTATGCAGGGTATTAAAGATTTATCTCCTCTCGGTTATAAATTCGGTCTCGAAGCGCAGGATGAAAATAATGTGAAATTCTATAAAAAATTGGGCTTCAAAATTATTAAACACGATTATTACAAAAAAGAAAATATACATCACTATTATATGTTGTATGAATGCTGATAGCACTTAGCGAGAATTTCTTGAAATAATTTTTAATTGCAAGCGTTTAAAAAACACTTGCTTTTTTTGTATACGGGTGTTATAATTTTTACAGATGGACAGCTTGTCCAATTGTTGCAAGGGTGGTGTAGTAATGGTAGACTCATCTTATGAAATAAAGAAAAAGATTGTTAAGTACGCAAATAAATATTTTCGCTTAAGGGGTTATTCTCCATCTGTAAGAGAAATTTCCGCAGAGCTTGGTATCAGTAAATCCACAGTCCATAACTATTTAGTTGAGATGGATGAAGATGGAATGGTTGAGTATAACGGCAAAGACATTGTCACTTATCAATTCACTCATTGTTGTATGAATTATTTTTCCGCTCCGGTTGTCGGCAATATAAATTGCGGTAACCCCGAAGAAGAGGAAGAGGAAGTTAAAGAATATGTTAGACTGCCGGAGTCTATTTTTGGCCACGGAGATTTTTATATTTTAATTGCAAGTGGAGATTCTATGGTGGATGCCGGAATTGGTGATGGAGATTATGTCGTAATAGAGAAAACTTCCAATTGCAAAGTAGGCGATATTGTTGTTGCTATGAACGGTGAAAATGAAAATACCTTAAAATGCTACACCGGTATTCATGATGACAAAGCAATACTTGAATATATGAACGAAGCTGTATACCCCGGCGAATATATTGCCGTTGATAAACTTATTGTTCAAGGTGTTGCCCGTACGGTTATCAAACGTGCTAAGCAAAAACTTTCATCTGACTTTGTTTTTGCAAAGAAATAAAAAATTGCACCCTAACTTTTAGGGTGCTTATTTTTACAAACCTTTAACTGATTTATAAAGTATAAATTCAGTTGAGCTTCTTTTTTCCATGGCATTGTCATAATCAATTTTGCCTTCATATTGATTTATAAGCCTGAGCAATTTTGACTCATATTCTTCAATATAATCATCTACACTACGATAAAAGTGTAAAACAGAGTTAGGTGTATACTTGTTTATAACAACGGAATCTATTTTATTTAAATTTTCATCTATTATTTCAAAAATTACAAAATCGCTTGTATTTGATACATTTGTCCTATACATTTTCATCACCG
>CAVHYZ010000018.1:0-22522 GCA_963640495.1 Acutalibacteraceae bacterium | reverse complement strand
AATTTACGGTATTGATATAATTTTATCAAGAAAATAAATGGAGAATAGATATGTTTGATAAAGATTTTAATCCGATTTTAAGATTCATGGTTTGCAGCGATGTTCATTATAAAGATGAAGATAGCATTGAAAGAGAACGCATGGCTCACGCAATTCAAAAAGCTTACGAACTAAGTGAAGCTCAGAAGTATAATACCCTTGACGCAATATATGTTGTTGGAGATTTTGCAAACAGTGGTAGCCCCACACAAATGCAGGCTTTTAAAGATACTCTTGATAAGAATGTAAAAGAGGGGACGATTTGGAATGTTTCCCTTGCTTCTCACGAGTTTTTTCATGATGGCGAAGAAAACGCTACAAAAAGATTAAAGGAAATTTTTAATATAGAGCCTAATACTCACAGAATTATAAACGGGTTTCATTTTATTTCCGTTGGTTGTACAAGAGGTTGCCATTTTGATGAGCCTCAAAGAAAGTTCGCAGCCGAAGCACTTAAAGAAGCTACTGCTGACAGCCGTACAAAGCCTATATTTTTCTTCCAGCATCCTCATATAACGAACACTGTTTACGGCAGTATAGCTTGGGGTGAGGATGAGCTTTATGATATTCTTTGCAATTATCCTCAAATAATTGATTTTTCCGGTCATTCTCATGCACCTATTAACGACCCGAGATCAATACATCAAAAGCATTTTACTTGCCTGGGAACAGGCTCTTTAAGCTATTTTGAAAGTGACGAATTTGATAAATATTACGGCACTTGCTTCCCTAATAACCAAAAAGCGGCTCAGATGCTTTTAGTGGAAGCGGATAAAGATGGCAGAGTAAGAGTATATCCTTATGACCTTATTACCGATAATTTCTTCCCTTATGTTTGGAAAATAGACGAGCCTTGGAATCCTCACTCCTTCACATATACGGATAAAAGATATAAAACCGCAGACGCCCCTTGGTTTGACGATAAATCTGAGATTTTTGTTTCAATAGCAGATAATAATTCACTACATGTTAAATTTTCTCAAGCTCACGTTAAATCTGACTATGTAAATGATTATAATGTTTATGTGAAACGAAAAGATGGAACTGTTGCTGCAGAAAAAAATCTATGGAGCGATTACTATTTTTACGATATGCCGAAATATCTTGAATTGGAATTTGAAAATTTTGACTGTGGCGAATATTATGTTGAAATTTACGCCGGATCTTTTTGGAAAACCATTTCTGAAAAGCCTCTGAAAAGTGATTTTGTAAAAATATTATAAATTATTATAAAAAAACTTGCAAAATCAACGGTTATCGGGTAAAATAAATTGTATAATTTTTTACCCTGGAGATGTATAGTTTATGCCCATTAAAGTTAATTTCAATTATGCAGGTAAGTATGCAAATGAAAGCAAGCTTCTTGCAATGCAGCCGGAGGTTACTGCTGCACACAAAACTCTTCGTGAAGGCACAGGTGCAGGCAGCGACTATCTTGGCTGGTTAGATTTACCGGTTAATTATGATAAAGCCGAATTCGGCGAAATCAAAGCTTCTGCCGAAAAAATCAAGAAAGATTCGGAGGTTCTTGTTGTTCTCGGTATCGGTGGCTCTTATCTCGGCGCAAGAGCGGTTATTGAATTTATTAAATCTAATAATTACAATCTTGTAAAAAAAGATACCCCTGACATTTATTTTGGAGGTAACACTCTCAGCTCCTCCGCTATATCAGAGCTTATCAAGCTCATAGATGGCAGAGATTTTTCAATCAATGTTATTTCAAAATCCGGTACTACCACAGAAACAGCGGTAGCTTTCCGTATCTTCAAAAAGATTATTGAAGATAAGTATGGCAAAGAAGAAGCAAAGAGCAGAATTTATGTAACAACAGATAAGAAAAAAGGTGCTCTTAAAGCTCTCGCAGATGAAGAAGGTTATAAAACTTTTGTTGTTCCCGATGATGTAGGCGGCAGATATTCTGTCCTTACCGCAGTGGGTCTTCTTCCGATTGCAGTTGCAGGTATTGATATTGATAAACTTATGCAAGGCGCAGCTGCAGCAAGAGAAAAATATACTGATACGGATATTTCAAAGAATGACTGTTATAAATATGCAGCACTTAGAAATGTTTTATACAGAGAAGGCAAATCAGTAGAAATGATGATTTCTTATGAGCCTTCACTCACTCTTTGGAATGAGTGGTTCAAGCAATTATTCGGCGAGAGCGAAGGCAAAGATGGTAAAGGACTTTACCCCTCATCTGCAATATTCTCCACAGACCTTCATTCCCTCGGTCAGTACATTCAACAAGGTGAAAGGCTTATGTTTGAAACTGTGCTTTGGGTTGAAAATCCAATCAACGATGTTGAAGTTCCGTTTGATGAAGCAAACGGTGACGGCCTTAATTTCCTTGCAGGCAAAACAATGCATTACGTAAACAGTAAAGCTCTTAAAGGTACAATGCTTGCTCATACAGATGGTGAGGTTCCCAACATTCTTGTTGAGATTGATAAGCAAGATGAATTTAACCTCGGTGAGCTTATTTATTTCTTTGAACTTGCTTGTGGTATCAGTGGATACATTCTCGGTATAAATCCGTTTGATCAGCCCGGTGTTGAAAGCTATAAAAAGAATATGTTTGCACTTCTCGGCAAGCCCGGCTACGAGGCTGCCAAAGACGAGCTTGAAGCAAGACTCAAATAACATAGAATATCAGAAAATTTATATATATTTGGAGGAATAAACATGGTTAATCTTATTATTGGCAACAAAGGCTCAGGCAAAACAAAAAAACTCATCGGACTTGTAAACGGTGCTGTTGAAAAATCAAACGGTAATGTGGTTTGTGTAGAGAAGGAGAGACTTCTTACATACGATGTAAACTATCGTGCAAGGCTTGTTGAAACCGATCATTTCAATGTATCCGGTTATGACGCTTTTTATGGTTTCCTCAGCGGTATTGTTGCAGGTGACCATGATATAACAGATATACTCGTTGATGCTACACTCAAAATAGGCGGAAAAGATTTTGAGCAACTTGCTGATTTCCTTAAGAAAGTATCTGAACTCAGCAAAATTGCTGAGCAGGATTTCACATTTACTATTTCTGCAGATGAATCAGAGCTTCCTGCAAGAATTTTTGACTTTTGCGAAAAAATCTGATTTTGAATAAATTTATATTGACAAAATCGGCTTTTAATTATATAATATTACACGCGTGATTTTTGGTATTTAATTATGATATTAGATTTAAAACCAATTTTTAATATTGAGGGCAAGTCTCTTGAGTTTAATTATGAGATTGATTTGTCCGGTGAAGAACTTAACGGTGCTTATCCATTCACCACACCCGTAACAGTTAAGGGTAGCATAATTAATAGAGCGGGCATTGTAGAAATGCAAGTTGATGTAGATTGCTCTCTGGATATTAACTGCGACAGGTGTGCAAAGCCCTTTAAGTATCCTTTTAATTTAAGTATCAATCACACACTTGTTTCAAGTATTGAAAATGAAGATAATGACGATTTGATTCTTATTGATGATTTGAGTTTTAATCTTGATGAGCTTGTAACAGACGATATTTTTCTAAATTTACCCGTAAAATTCCTTTGTAAAGTGGACTGCAAGGGCATTTGCCCCGGTTGCGGTGTGAATCTTAACGAGGGAAAATGTAGCTGCAAAAAAGAGGTTGACCCAAGGTTAGCCGCATTACAGCAGCTTCTTGATAATTAATAATAAGCACATATTAAGGAGGTGCTTTTCACATGGCAGTACCTAAGAGAAGAGTTTCCAAGGCAAGAAGAGATAAGAGACGCTCAAATGTATGGAAGATGAACGCTCCCCAGCTTGAGAAATGCTCAAATTGCGGCGCTTACAAAAGAAGCCACAGACTCTGCCCTGAATGCGGTTATTACAACGGCAAGCAGGTTGTAGTTAAGGAAGCATAAGCATCTGCAATATATCGGTTGCAGAGCCCGTTTGCCTTTTGGCAAAGTAATCGGCAGGGTTCACCCTGCCTTTTATTGTAATATAACGCAGTGAACGGAAAAGTAGGTATTTCGGCTGTATTTCAGAGAATGTTCGTCACCGGCTGAGAGCGAGCAATACGGCGTTTTATTGAAGTTCATCCGGGAGCGGCAGCAGTGAAGTGATAGTAGTTGCTGACGGTGGTTCCGTTATAACTTTTCAAAGTGTCCGACTTCTGTCGGAAACGCAGGGTGGTACCGCGGATATTATTCGCCCCTCATTACCGTAAGGTGATGGGGGTTTTATTTATTATTGAAAGGATTGTTTAACTATGTTTGAAAAACCCGAAGAGCTAAGAAAACTCTTTGCTGAAAAAGCAGAGCAAGTTAAGGCGTCAACAGATGTTGAACAGCTCAGAATTGAATTCCTTGGCAAAAAAGGATTTGTTTCAGGCCTTATGCAAGAGCTTAGAAATGTTCCCAATGAGCATAAGAAAGAAGCCGGCCAAAAGATTAATGAAGTAAAACAATACATTGAAAATTCTATTGCAGAAAAAATTGAAGAAATCAAAAAGATAGAAGAGCAGAAGCTTATTGATGCAACAGAATCTTATGATGAATCTATGCCTATTTCGGTTGATCTGGGTTCTTATCATCCCATTACTTTAGTTCGCAGAGAGGTTGAAAATATCTTTCTTTCTATGGGTTTTACCGTTGAGGACTATTCGGAAATCACCGATGACTATAACTGTTTTGAGGCATTGAATATTCCCAAATATCACCCCGCAAGAGATATGCAGGATACTTATTATCTTTCTTCAAATCAGCTTCTTAAAACTCATACATCCGCAGCTCAAAATACCATTCTCAGAAAGTACAAGGGCAATCTTGAGAACGGTAACCCCATCAGAGCAATTTTCCCCGGCAGATGTTTCAGAAACGAAAAGATTGATGCCTGCCACGAAAACACCTTCTTCCAAATGGAAGGTATTATGGTGGATAAAGATATTTCCATTTCAAATCTTATTTATTTTATGAAAACAATGCTTTCTGAGGTCTTCCAAAGAGATGTAACTGTAAGGCTTCGCCCCGGCTTTTTCCCATTCGTTGAGCCGGGCTTTGAGCTTGATATTCAATGTGAAATTTGTGGCGGCAAAGGCTGCCCTTCATGCAAAGACAGCGGCTGGCTTGAGCTTTGTCCCTGTGGTATGATTCATCCGAATGTTCTTATTGCAGCAGGTATCGATCCTGAAAAATATACAGGTTTCGCTTTCGGCCTCGGTATGACTCGTCTTGCTATGATGACCTATGGCGTAAAGGACATCCGTCTTTTCAACAGCGGAAATCTAAAAGAACTTTCACAATTTACAGATAAGTCTTTTACAAGACCTGAAAAAGATTCTAAGGAGGCATAATAGATGTTTGTTTCAATAAATTGGATTAAAGATTATGTGGACCTTAGTGGCCTTGACATAAAAAAACTTATAAATAATTTTACCCTTGCTACAGCTGAGGTTGAAGAAATCTATTATAAAGGCAGCGACATTGATAATGTTGTTGTAGGTAAAATTCTTTCGGTTGAAAATCATCCGGATTCAAAAAAGCTCCATCTTCTCAAAGTTGATGCAGGTTCCAAAATTTGCAATATAGTTTGTGGTGCTCCCAATGTAAGAGAGGGTATGAAAGTAGCTCTTGCCGTTGCTCCGGGTAGAGTCCCCGACGGCGAAATTTCCATTACAAAGATTGCAGGTTATGAATCCGAGGGCATGTGCTGCTCTGCTAAAGAACTCGGCATAAGTGATGACCATTCAGGCATTATGGAAATTAAAGAGGATGTTCCCTGCGGAACTGATATTAAAGAAGTATATCCCATTGAGGATGTAATTTTTGAGGTTGATAATAAGTCTCTTACCAATCGTCCGGACCTTTGGGGACATTACGGTATTGCAAGGGAATTTGCAGCGCTTACCGGCAGAGAACTTAAGCCGATGAAAAGGGGCGATCTTTCTTATGACGGCAATTATGAAGTACCTGTTACCATTGACAGAGAAGACCTTGTTTACAGATATACCTCTTTCAAAATGGATAATATCACAGTAAATGAAAGTCCGATGTGGATGCAAATTCGTCTTTATTACTGCGGTATGAGAGGCATAAATCTACTTGCTGATGTTACTAACTATATTATGCTTGAGGTTGGTCAACCTACTCACGCTTTTAACGCAAATATGATTGACCATATCAAAGTTGCCACTCCTAAGGAAAAAATGCGATTTACCACTCTTGATGAGGTCGAAAGAACAATTGATGAAGACACACTTATGATTTACAATAATGACACTCCTGTTGCCATTGCCGGCATTATGGGTGGCCTTGATAGTGAAATTATTGAGGATACAGGCTCTGTTGTTTTTGAATCTGCTTGCTTTGATGGTGTAAGTGTCCGCAAATCTTCTTCAAGACTCGGTCACAGAACAGATGCAAGTGCAAGATATGAAAAAATGCTTGATCCTGAGCTCACCATGGACGCAGTTGGCAGGTTTGCACAGCTTGTTATGAGCATAGATAAAGGTGCAAAAGTTGCATCGAAAATTACGGATAAATATGTGAAGAAATATCCGCATATTTCTCTTGAATTTGATAAGCCTTACGTTGATAAATACACAGGTATTGAAATTTCAGATGAAAGAATTATAAAAACTCTTACTGCTCTTGGCTTTAAAGTAGATTATAATAATGGAATTTTCAAAGTTGATGTTCCCACATGGAGAGCAACTAAAGATGTTACTATCAAAGCTGATATAATTGAAGAAATTACCCGTATTTACGGTTATGACAACTTCAAAATCACCACTACAAGAAGTCCTCTTAAACCGGTTCCTGTTGAATATAGTAAATCAGAAGACGAGGAAATTAAAGATATTCTTGTTAAGAAATTTTCTTTCCATGAGGTTAACTCATATATTTGGTGTGACGGCAGAAAATTTAAGAAGCTTGGTATGGATGTTGAAGATAATGTTAAGGTTCTTAATATTGAAAATTCCGAAAATGGCGTTCTTCGTAATTCTATGATTCCTACTCTTATTTCAATTGCAAGTGAAAATAAAACATTTGCCGACTACTACGGCTTGTTTGAAATAGGTAGAGTAGTTGAAGGCACTAAGGAAGATGGTACCTGTAACGAAAGAAAGCACTTAGGCATTGTTCTTTATGACAAGAGCGGTGATGAAAAAGCCCTTTATTTTAAGGCACTTGAAGTTGTTAATACTATTGTCGCCGAAATTAAACAGGCTAAGGCTTGCTACACAAAAATTACTCCTGTTCATAATTGGCAACATCCTAAAAATACTGCTGAAATTAGTGCAGAGGGTAAGGCATTTGGTTCAGTCAACACTCTTTATCCATTTGTTAGAACAAAATTTGACAAAACCGCTGCTGTAGTTTGCGTTGAATTTGATATGGATGATTTTAATGAAATTCAAGCTAACGCTATTCAATTTAAAGAAAGCAGCGGTATGCAGCCGATTTATTATGACCTTTCAGTTATTTTGGGGGCTGACACAAAATTCTCAGATCTTGAAAAGTGCTGGCTTAAAGAGAATATTGCTGAACTTGAAAGCTATAAGGTTATTGATACTTTTGAACGCCTCGGAGTTAAGAGCATAACCATCAGATTTAATTTTGTGGCTATGGATAGGACTCTTGAAATGGAAGAAGTGCAGAAAAATATTGATAAAATTCTTGCCAATCTTTCAAAAATCGGCGTTGTTCTTAAGGCCTAAAAGTTAAGATTCTCTTAATTTTTATAAAAACTATTGTAATATTTTCCATTTAGGGTTATAATTTATATATAAAATTGTCAGTTTGGAGGTGGCAATATGACAGATAAGACCATTAAATTTTCAATTAAAGATGAAAACGAAGCAGAGATGAAACGCACTCTTCTTACTGTTTATGAAGCACTTAACGAAAAGGGCTATAATTCAATCAGTCAAATTGTCGGCTACATTCTTTCGGAGGACCCCACATATATTACCACACATAACAATGCAAGAAGCCTTGTTAGAAAACTTGACAGAGATGAGCTACTTCAAGCTATGGTAAAAACATATTTGGGCATAAAATAATAACAGGAGAATATATAATGGCAGAGAATTTTTTGATGTATAAGGGTAAGCCCCTTGTCAGAAGCGGTAGCTTCATTTATTATGGGTATATGGATCAACCTTTTGTTGCTATTCTTAAAGTTGCAAGCACAAAAGAGGTTAATGGTGAACAGATTGCCGATAAGGTAAGCGTTCAACTTGTCAGAACAGATCCTGCAATTACAAGATTAAAAGATAAAGTTGTTAAACAAGCCGAAAGAATCGGTCTTTCAAGTGCCCTTGAAGTAGGTTCCATTTGGCTTGATAGAGAGCTTAAAGCAGCTGCAAATTAATAAAATTAATTGTATATCGGCGTGATTTATTCACGCCGATATTTTTATTGGATCTATGTCAGTAGTTGGGGTAGAGTCAAAAAAGTATCGAAAACAGCTTTTTGCAGTATAAAGAAAGCACCGGCATATATTACCGGTGCTGATTTGGTTTATTTAGTTATTATTGTAGCTAAATTATTCTCAAAACTAAGCACAGCCCCATCAGTTGAGATGTAATTTTCTTCACCTTCAACCGTATATTTGATTTTTCCTGAGCTTATTGCAGCTACAAGGGGAGTGTGATTTGCCTGAATGCCGTAAAATCCATCCGTAGTGGGAATTATAAGAGAGGTACAAGAACCATCATATAATGTGCCTCCGTTTCGTACCACTTTCAAATCAAACTCTTTCATATTGAAGCACCCGATTTGATTTTTTCCGCTTTTTCAAAAGCATCCTCAATTGTGCCAACATTAAAGAAGGCGTTTTCAGGTACGTCATCACACTTACCGTCAATTATGAATGCAAAGCCTTTAATTGTATCACTTACGGAAACGTATTTGCCTTCGAGTCCGGTGAATTTTTCGCCTACAAAGAATGGCTGAGATAAGAATTTTTGAATCTTTCTTGCTCTGTTAACAGTGAGCTTGTCTTCTTCACTTAGTTCTTCTTCACCGAGAATGGCAATTATATTTTTAAGCTCTGAATATTTCTCAATGATTTCCTGTACTTTTCTTGCAACTCTGTAATGTTCTTCTCCTACTATATCAGCTTCAAGTATTCTTGAGGTCGAGGCAAGGGGGTCAATAGCAGGGTAAATGCCTTCAGATGCAATTTTTCTGCTTAAAACAGTAGTGGCATCAAGGTGGGCAAATGTAGTTGCAGGGGCAGGGTCCGTAAGGTCGTCTGCAGGAACATAAATAGCCTGAACGGAAGTTATGGAGCCGTTTTTGGTAGATGTAATCCTTTCTTCAAGCTCTCCCATTTCTTCTGCAAGTGTTGGCTGATAACCAACTGCTGAGGGCATTCTGCCTAAAGTTGTGGAAACTTCACTTCCCGCTTGAACAAATCTGAAAATGTTGTCTATAAATAAAAGAACATCTTTCTTTTGTACATCTCTGAAATATTCTGCCATGGTTAAGCCTGAAAGGGCATCTCTCATTCTTACTCCGGGAGCTTCGTTCATTTGACCGAATACAAGTGCAGTCTTATCGATAACACCGCTTTTTGTCATTTCTTGCCAAAGGTCATTGCCTTCTCTTGATCTTTCGCCAACACCGGTAAATATTGAATAACCGCCGTGCTTTGTAGCAATATTATGGATAAGCTCCTGAATAAGTATTGTTTTACCAACACCTGCACCGCCTAAAAGCCCGATTTTACCACCTTTTTCATAAGGCTCAAGTAAGTCTATAGCTTTAATGCCTGTTTCGAGTATTTCAACAGATGGGCTTTGCTCTTCAAAAGATGGTGGATTTCTGTGAATGTTCCATCTTTCAACATCTTCACTTATTTGTTCGCCGCCGTCAATTGTTTCGCCAAAAACATTGAAAAGTCTGCCGAGAGTGGCATTTCCAACGGGAACTGTTATACCACTACCGGTTGCCTCAGCATCCATGTTTCTTGCAATACCGTCGCTTTCAGAAAGCATAATGCAGCGAACTTTGCCTTCACCTAAGTGCTGAGCAACTTCCATATATTTAGTTTTATCTCCTACCTTAACGGTTAGAGCTTCATTGATTTTCGGTAGCTCGTCGGCAGAGAATAAAACATCAATTACCGAGCCGCTAACTATTATAATTTTGCCTGTCATTTTTGTTTCCTTCCGCTTGAGATTTCGGTTATCTCCTGGGTGATTGCGTTTTGACGCAAATGGTTATATTGCAAAGTAAGGCTGTCAATTAACTCTTTTGCATTATTATTTGCAGCATCCATCGCAATCATACGAGCATTATGCTCGCTTACAAAGCTTTGTAATATAATTGAATAAAAAACGCCAACCAAATACATTGGAATTATATTATCAAGCACTTGGGCTTGAGATGGGAAAAATTCAATATTCTCATCAGCTTTACCATCAATAGAGTCTAAGGGCAAAATCTGTTTGCTTATTACAGTAGACTCTGTGCCATCGGTTGTGTCAGTATAAATGGCAATCACTTTGCTGAGTTTTCCATCAGTAAATTCCTTGCAGAAAAAGTCGGATATTTTCTGAGCAATTTCGGTATTTGGGCTTTTTATTTCAAAGTCGAAGTCATTTTCAAACTTAATTTTTTTTGAGGTAAAGTATTTCTTTAATACTTCACCGATTAAATAAACTTTGCAATTAGGGCAATCGGAAATTTCCTTTTCGGCTTTTCTTATTATGGATTTATTAAAATCTCCGCAAAGACCTTTATCGGAAGCGATAACAAAAAAACCTATACTTCCCGATTTGCACCCCATGTATTCACATTCATCTGTCGAAATTCCTTTTGCAATATTTTGCATTTCCAATTCCAAATTGTTAAAGTAGGGTACAAAATTTGCAAATTGATTTTTAGTGAATTTTAACTTTGTGGAAGAAATTAAATACATTGCGTTTGTGATTTTTTGAGTATCGGTAACGCTTTTAATATGACTTTTTATTTCTTTTAATGTAGCCATATTTATTTCTCCATATTAACGGCAAAGTCCTTTATTGCCTGAGTTTCTTCATCAGTTAAGAAGCCTGTTTTATCAATCTTTTCACAAATCAACGGGTTTGTTCTTTCAAATGTTTCACAAAGATTCTTTATGTATTCGTCAATTCCGATTTCATCAAGGCCCATTAAGCATTTATTAAGTGCAGCCGTAAGCATTACTACAAGTCGATGCCTTGAAATAGGATTATATTGCTTTTGTCGAAGCATGTGCATAAGACCTTTACCGAATTCAAGGCTATCTTTTGTTTCTTGGTCGAGGTCACTTGAAAACTGAGTAAATACCAATTTTTCCTGATATTGAGCAAGGTCTATTTTAAGCGTACCGCAAGCCTTTTTAACAACGGGGGCCTGAGCATCACGGCCAACACGGGAAACGGAAATACCAATATTAACGGCCGGTCTTTGACCACTAAAGAATAGGTCTGTTTCAAGGAATAACTGGCCGTCTGTAATGGAAATAACGTTTGTTGGAATGTATGCCGAAATATCGCCTGCTTGAGTTTCAACAATGGGTAATGCCGTTAAGCTGCCGCCACCAAGCTTATCAGAAAGGTGAGTTGACCTTTCAAGAAGTCTTGAGTGTAAATAGAAAATATCACCGGGGTATGCTTCACGGCCGGGGGTCCTGCCGAGTAAAAGACTAAGAGTTCTGTAAGCAACAGCGTGCTTTGAAAGATCATCATAAATTATAAGAACATCTTTGCCTTTTTCCATGAAATATTCACCCAATGCACAGCCCGCATAAGGTGCAATATATTGAAGGGGAGCGGGGTCACTTGCAGGTGAATTAACTACAATAGAGTAGTCCATTGCTCCATATTTTTTTAATGTATTAACAATTGTAGCAACTGAGCTTGCTTTTTGACCGATGGCAACATAAATGCAAATTACATCTTTGCCTTTCTGATTGATAATTGTATCAATTGCAATTGCAGTTTTACCCGTTTGACGGTCGCCTATAATAAGTTCTCTCTGACCTCTGCCAATAGGAAACATGGTATCAATTGAAAGTATACCGGTTTCAAGGGGAGTGTTAACAGGCTGCCTGTCTGTAATTTCAGGGGCGTGCTTTTCAATAGGTCTGTAACCGACAGGAGTTATCTCTCCAAGCCCGTCAATGGGATTGCCCAATGAGTCAACAACTCTGCCGATATATTCATCAGAAACAGGCATATCCGCAACCTTACCGGTTCTTCTAACGGTGCTTCCTTGGGAAACATTCTCGCCGCTGTCAAATAAAATACAGCCAAGAGTATCCTCGCTTAAATCTTGAACAAGACCTTTTACGCCGCTGTCAAATAAGAGAATTTCTCCGTATTCCGCACTGTCAAGGCCACTTATTGTTGCAATGCCGTCACCTACCGTAAGCACTGTGCCTACCTCTTCATAAATAGGCTTAGCTTCAAAGCCTTCAACGGTTTTCTTAATGAGCGGTATGATATTTGTATCATCGGTCAGGCTACCCAATGCATTATTTAATTGTTTGAGCCTGCCTTCATTTGTCCAGTCGTATTCTTTATCGCCGGCAAGAAGTTTGAATCCGCCTTTGATTGAATCATCTTTTATAAATTCAAAGTCATTTATACTGTGCTTATTGCTTAGAAAAGCAATAAGCTTTTTCTTTTGATTTTCATCAGGCTCAGCGTTTGAATACAAATATGCTTTGTTTTGGGTCATATTTTTTTATTCCTTTTCTGCTGATTCAATAAAGCTGTCATAAGCGTTTGAGGTGCTTTCAATAACAAGCTTTTTTGCAGCCTTTTGAGCAAGTTCTAAAATTTCCTTGTTTGCATTCTTTACTGCATCTTCAACGGTTTTGTCAGCTTTTGTCTTTGCATTTTCAATAATTCTATCGGCTTCTTCTTGAGCCTCGGATTTTAATTTTTCTGCGTTTTTATAATTTTCGCTTTGCGCTTCTGCTTTCATCTTCTGAATGTCACTGTCGGCATCAACAAGCTTTTTTTCATAGCTTGCCTTGATGTTTTCAGCATCTTCAAGAGCTTTTGAAGTTTTGTTTTCTATTTCGTCGCAATATTTATCTCTTTTATCCATGAAATTTTTAACAGGTTTGTAGAGAATAAAGTAAAGAGCGGCAAAAAGAATAACAAAGTTCAGCATGTGAAGCAATATTTGCTGAATGTCAATATTTAAAGGCATAATTTATACCTCCAATTAAAGAACGAAGATAAGAAGAATTGCAACGATAAGTGCGTAAATAATAGCAGTTTCAATAAATACAAGGCCGAGCATCATGCTTGATCTGATACTTCCTGCTACCTCGGGCTGACGAGCCATACCTTCTGAAGCACTCTTAATTGCTATAGCCATGCTTGCAGCACCAACTGCCGCAACAATGCCTACAACTACTGCTGCGGATATTGCTTTTGCGTTAGTCGAATCAGATTCGGATGTCTCTTCTGCTTCTTCTGCTGTTTCGGAAACGGCAGTTGATTCTACCGGCTGAGCTTCATCTGCAAATGCCGGAACAGTTAATACTGCAAGAACAAAAATTACTGCAAGAATTGCAAAAATTGATTTTAATGATTTTTTCATGATTTTTTCCTCTTTTCTTTCTTGGGAGATTTTTCTGTTGATTCGCCGTAGAATATTGAAACAAGCATTGTCAAAACATATGCTTGAATAAGTGCATGGAGCAAGGTGAAAAGAACACCTACAAGCACCGGGATAATGTAGCTCGTCATAGCGTAGTAATAAACAAGCTCCGTAACAAGAGCACCTGAAAGTAATGCACCGAAAAGCCTGAAACTCATTGATATGGGTAATGAGAAATCTTTGAGAGCGGTAAACATACCTTTAAGGCCATTGTTAAACAGTCCTCCGAATAGAATTACCATATAGGAAGTAACACCCATTGCAATTGCTCCGTTAATGTCAGATAGTGGAGCAGGTAAAGAAATTGAACCGCCGGTAGTTGTAACTGCCTGTATACCGAAAAGCTCAAATATTGTGCTTACAAAGATGTAAACACCTGCTACAAAAATGTAACCACCAACAAAATAATTTTTATGTGGACTGTTTTGCTTAGCAAGAGAGGAGAAAAAGCCAACACCTTTTTCAAGAAGAAATTGAAATTTTCCGGGCTTTAAAGTGAATTTCGGGATAACAAATATTCTGATAAGTATTGCACAGACTATAAGAAAAGCTGTAACAACATAAGCGGAAATCAGTCCCGGATTTACCTCGGCAAAACCGAAGAGATTTATCTTGCCGGTTTCGTGAAGCACCGCATCTTTCATAACTTCTTTAATGGATTCTTCTTTCCCGCCTGTGTTTCCGGTTAAATAAATGCCGATTATCAAAGCAATTATAATTACCGAAAAAACAAAAACACTCTTTAATTTTTCACTTTTACTCAAATGCAACGCTCCTTTCCATAGTGTTTTATTTTTTGAGATATTATATCACCAAAAGCCTAAAAGTCAATTTAAAAAAAACACAAATTTGTTTCTCAAATTTCTGCTTGATTTGGTGAACTTTAAATTGTAAATACTGTAAAATTAAATAAACATAATCTTAAATTTCTTATCTTTTATAAATTTTGCCTGCAGAGCAAATATATTACAGAAAAAATAATCGTAAAATATAGACACTTATTAAGAAAAATCTTACAATGAATTGAATCTTATTACAAAATTTCAATGCAATATAAATAGAATATCCCCTACAGCTCATCACTGCAGGGGAACAAATACTTTAACTTGTATAATTTTTAGCCTCAACCACCGATTTTGCTTGCAACAAGATTAATGATACCACTTACAAGGCTAGTAATATCAATTGAAAACTTAGGAGCAGAGTAGTTTACTCCGTTTTTGCCTGCTACAATGTATTTAATGCCGACGGGTGAAGAATCTTTAAGGCTTTCGGTAACCTTGCCGTTCTCATCAAGAATTTCAAAATTCTTAAGGTTATCACCGTCAAAGTAGAATACATAAGTGCTCTTAATTGCATCTACAAGAGTTTTGCCGTCAATATTTACATTGAGCGCTTTAAGAAGAACATCAAGTGCTCCGTTATTATAAAGATCAATAATTATATCTTTAATTTCTTTATCAGATTTATCTTTCAAATCGACATTAAGTGAATCCGCCTTTGAAATAATATCTTCTTTTGATACACCGAGAGCAGCTACCAAATAATCAATAGGAGAAACAATAAATGTTTCTTTTTCAGCTGTCTGTTCTGTTAATGAAAGAGAATTTAATGCAGGGCTGTTTGCAATGTCAAAAATATCATTAAGCGAATCTGCATAAGAATTAATGTCAAAATCATCGGTGAATTTATTGATGATACTTGTTGCGTTAATTTTAAACAGCCAGAAATAGCCGCAAAGGTCTTTTCCGTCATAGTATGCACTTGCGTTAAGACTGCCTAAGCTAATATTCGCTTGACCTTTTAAAGAAATTTTTGCGTTATCATCTTCGCCTTCTACTTTTGCATAAACAACAAGATCTTTTACGGAAACAGGAGAAGCATCAATATTTTCAGCATAAACTGTTGCTTCCTTTGTTGAGGAAATTGCTTTTAAAAATTTACCTGTTTTAGTTGTGCTTATATCTGCTGCAGTTGCTGAGAATGCAGCTGTGCAAATAAGAGCTATTGCGAGAATCACGGACAATAATTTTTTTGTAGTAGTCATAATTACTACCCCCTTTAACTGAATGATAGCACCGCCTTTGTGATATGTCAACAAAAAAATAGTAAAAACCTGCGCAAAATATGTAAAAATTAGTCAACTTGTAAATTTGATTGAAAATACTTATTAAATTCTTGACTATCATACCGTTTAAGAGTAAAATAAATAATGATATGGGTTTTGTGAGGGATACAGTGATTAAATATATATTTCTTGCATTGTTGCTTTTAGTTTCTGTTATTCATCTTTGTCACAGTTGGAAGAATGACAGCAAAAAAAGAATATATACTAAACTGTTTTATTACCTCTTATTTTGGCCTATTATCTTGCAATGTTTCCTTCACCTTTAATTTTTCTTGTAGGAGCATTGGCTACCGGTTGGCTCGGAGAGGTGCTTCTTATACCTAAGGGTAATAAGTGGTTCGTTTTTGTTTTTTATGGGTACAGTGGTTATTTTTATAGGAAATTATAACTACGGCCTCGCAACTTTGGCATAATGCAATGGCGCATAATGCTCCCATAGGGGGATTGTGCGCTTTTTTTATTGTGATTTTTACTATCAATTGTGCATAAAATCGCACTAAAATTGAATAAAAAGATAAAAAATATAGTAGTTATGCATTAAACATTGACTAAAATGCATTTTTATTGTATAATCGCTCAAATTGAGTAAAATATATTCGGAGGTATTATGGAGAGCTTAAAAGGAAGAGATTTTCTCAAATTATTGGATTTTACACCGGAAGAAATTGAATATTTAATTAGCCTTGCCGCAGAGCTTAAAGAAAAGAAAAAGAACGGTATTCCTCATAGACTTTGTGAAGGCAAAAATGTTGCTTTGATATTTGAAAAGACCAGCACTCGCACTCGCTGTTCTTTTGAGGTCGCCGCAGCGGATTTAGGTATGCATCCCGTATACCTTGACCCTAAAAGCTCACAAATAGGAAAAAAAGAAAGCATTGCAGATACTGCACGAGTACTTGGTAGGATGTTTGACGGCATAGAATACAGAGGTTTTGGTCAGGAAATTGTTGAAAGTCTTGCAAAATATGCAGATGTTCCCGTATGGAATGGCTTAACTAACGAATTTCATCCCACTCAAATTCTTGCGGATTTTCTCACAATAAAAGAGCATTTCGGTAAGCTCAAAGGACTTAAATTCGTGTATATGGGCGATGCAAGGTATAATATGGGTAATTCCCTTATGGTAGGGTGTGCAAAGATGGGTATGCATTTTGTCGCCTGTGCACCTAAGGCATATTTTCCGGATAGTTCTCTTATTGCAGAATGTGAAAAAGTTGCAGCTGAAACAGGTGCAATTCTTGAATTCATAGATGATCCAATGGAAGCTACAAAAAATGCAGATATTATTTACACTGATGTTTGGGTTTCAATGGGTGAGCCGGATGAGGCCTGGAAAGAGAGAATAGATGCGCTTCTGCCTTATCAAGTTAATGCTAAGCTTATGGCAAATGCCGGCGAAAATTGCAAATTTATGCATTGTCTCCCCGCATATCACGACCTTAAAACAGAGGTTGGAAGAAGTGTATACGAAAAATTCGGCCTTAACGGAGTTGAGGTTACGAATGATGTTTTTGAAAGCGAACAGTCTATAGTATTTGATGAAGCAGAAAATCGTATGCATACGATTAAAGCGGTTATGGCCGCAACTCTTGCGTAAAGAAGGGTTATAAATGAAAAAAGCTTATTTAGTTCTCAGCAATGGTCAAATTTTTGAAGGTGAAGCAATAGGTGCCGAAGGTGAAACAATCGGTGAAATAGTTTTTACAACAGGTGTTGTAGGTTACCTTGAAACCCTCACAGACCCGAGCTATGCCGGGCAAATTGTTGTGCAAACTTTCCCTATGATAGGAAATTATGGCGTTATTGAAGACGACTTTGAGGGTAATTGTGCCGTAAAAGGATATGTTGTGCGTGAGATTTGTGACTACCCCTCAAATTTCAGATGCCAATATGACCTTGATGTTTTCCTTAAAAATCATAACATTCCCGGTATTTGCGGAGTCGATACAAGAGAAATTACAAGAATTATTCGTGAATCCGGTGTTATGAATGCCACAATTTGTTATTCGGTGCCGGAGAGCCTTAAAAAAGTTAAAGAGTATGAAATTAAAGGCGTTGTAAGAGAAGAATCGACTAAAGAGATTTATGAATGTCCTGCAGTAGGGGAAGCAAAATACAACGTTGTTCTTGTTGACTATGGTGCAAAGAGAAATATTATTAGATGTCTTGCCAAAAGAGGATGTAATGTAACGGTTGTCCCATGTTCCACTTCGGCAGAGGATATTCTTGCGATGAATCCTAATGGAATAATGCTTTCAAATGGCCCCGGTGACCCGGAAGATAATGAGTACAGTATTGCTCAAATTAAAAAGCTCATCGGTAAATTACCGGTATTCGGCATTTGTCTCGGTCATCAGCTTACAGCTCTTGCAATGGGTGGTAAGACCATAAAACTCAAATACGGTCACAGAGGTGGAAATCAGCCTGTCAAAGAGGTAAATGGCAAACGCACATACATTACCAGCCAAAACCACGGTTATGCCGTTGTAAGTGAAAGCCTTAAGGGTGTTGGCGAAGAACTTTTCGTAAATGCCAATGACGGTAGCTGTGAGGGAATGAATTATCCGGGTTTTAACTGTTTTACCGTTCAATTTCATCCGGAAGCTTGCTCCGGCCCGCAGGATACTGAGTTTTTATTTGATAAATTTATTTCAATGATGGGGGGAAAACAAAATGCCTAAGGATTCAAGTATTCGTAAAGTCCTTGTTATAGGTTCGGGCCCCATTGTTATAGGCCAGGCTGCTGAGTTTGACTATGCCGGTGCACAGGCATGTCGTGTGCTCAGATCAGAGGGAATAAACACAGTTCTTGTTAACTCTAACCCCGCAACAATAATGACAGATAAAAATCTTGCGGATGAAATATATCTTGAGGCTCTTAACGCCGAAACTGTTGCAAGAATTATTGAAAAAGAAAAACCTGATAGTTTGCTTGCCGGCCTTGGTGGCCAAACAGGATTAACTATCGCTATGCAGCTTACCAAAGACGGTACCCTTAAAAAATACGGTGTTCGTCTGCTTGGCTCAGATATTGAGGCAATAGATAAGGCAGAAGATCGCGAGCTTTTCAGAGATACAATGAAAGCCATAGGTCAGCCTTGTGTTCCGTCTGATATTGCCGAGGACCTTGATACTGCTCTTAAAATCGCCGATAAAATCGGTTATCCCGTTATAGTTAGGCCGGCTTTCACCCTTGGTGGTACAGGTGGTGGTATTGCTCAAAATGTGGATGAGCTTCGTATCATAGCAAAAACAGGACTTGATATGTCACCCATTACTCAAATTCTTGTTGAAAAATGCATTTCCGGTTGGAAAGAAATTGAGTTTGAAACCATGCGTGACTCTGTTGGCAATACTATTGCAATTTGTTCAATGGAAAATGTTGACCCTGTTGGTATTCATACCGGTGATTCGATTGTTGTTGCCCCTGCTTTAACTCTTTCAAATGCAGAGTATCAAATGTTGAGAACGGCATCCATAAATATGATTGAAGCCCTTGGTATTGTTGGAGGGTGCAACTGCCAATTTGCTCTTAACCCTGATAGCTTTGAGTATGCTGTAATTGAGGTTAACCCCAGAGTTTCACGTTCATCTGCTCTTGCATCTAAAGCAACCGGATATCCCATTGCAAAAATTACAACTAAAATTGCTCTCGGTTATACTCTTGATGAAATTGCAAATGATATTACGGGCAAAACCTGCGCTTGCTTTGAGCCTGCGCTTGACTATGTTGTTTGCAAATTCCCTAAGTGGCCCTTTGATAAATTTGCCGGTTCCAGCCGTAAGCTCGGCACTCAAATGAAAGCTACCGGTGAGGTTATGTCCATAGGTCAAAATTTTGAATCCGCTTTATTAAAAGCGATAAGAGGCGCTGAAATATCATTTGATACCCTTAATGCACCGCCTCTTAATGAAAAACCTATTCGAGAAAGGCTTGCAGAGCAAAACGACAGAAGAATTTTCACCGTTTTTGAAGCCTTAAAATCAGGCATTTCAATTGATGAAATATTCAACATTACTAAAATAGACAGATTTTTCCTCCATAAACTGAAAAAACTTGCAGATTTTGAGGCTGTTCTTGCCGAAGGAAAAATTGATGATGATATTTATCTTAAAGCCAAAAAGTTGGGCTACACAGATGAGGCAATAATTCGCCTAAGTGGTCAAACGGATATACCCTCTATTGATTTCAGCTATAAGATGGTTGATACTTGTGCGGCAGAGTTTGACGCACATACCCCTTATTTCTATTCTTGCTGCGATAAAGCCTGTGATTCCCGCAGATTCAAACGAAGTGGCAAGCCGGTTGTTATGGTTCTCGGCTCAGGCCCCATCAGAATCGGTCAAGGAATTGAATTTGATTACAGCTCGGTTCATTGTGTATGGACTTTAAGAAAAATGGGCTATGATGTTGTAATTGTTAATAATAACCCGGAAACGGTTTCAACAGATTATGATACTGCAGACAGGCTGTATTTTGAGCCTCTTACACCTGAAGATGTAATGAATATTATCAAGGTTGAAAATCCCGTTGGCGTTGTTGTTGCTTTTGGCGGCCAAACTGCAATAAAACTTACAGGTTTCCTTGATAAAATGGGTATTCAAATCCTCGGTACATCCGCTGATGGTATTGATACCGCGGAGGATAGAAGCCGTTTTGATGCTCTTCTTGAAAAATTCGGAATCAGCAGACCTAAAGGCATGGGAGTTAATACTCTTGAAGAAGCCCTTGATGCTGCTGAAAAGCTGGGCTATCCTGTTCTTTTAAGACCTTCCTATGTTATAGGCGGTCAAAATATGACTATTTCCCGCTCCGAAGAAAACACGAGAGATTATATGGAAAAAATCCTTGCTGGCGGTATTGATAACCCTGTCCTCGTGGATAAATATATGCCCGGTATTGAGCTTGAAGTAGATGTGATTTCAGATGGTAAGGATGTTCTTATTCCCGGAATTATGGAACATATTGAAAGAGCAGGCGTTCATAGCGGTGACTCTATTGCTGTTTATCCGCCTTATAACCTCAGCGATAAATTTATGGGAATTATCTGTGACCGTTCTGAAAAACTCGCTCTTGCTCTGGGCACGAAAGGGCTTGTAAATATTCAGTATCTTATATATGATAATGAGCTTTATGTTATTGAGGTTAATCCTCGTGCTTCCCGTACCGTTCCTTATATCAGCAAGGTAACAAACGTCCCTATGGTAGACCTTGCTTCAAGGGTAATGCTCGGCGATAAACTAGCAGACCTTGGTTATGGCACCGGACTTTACAGAACACCGCCTTATTATGCTGTTAAAGTTCCTGTATTTTCTTTTGAAAAATTAAATGACGCAAATTCTATTCTCGGCCCCGAAATGAAATCCACAGGCGAAGTTCTCGGCCTTGGTAAAACCACGGCAGAAGCTCTTTTCAAAGGTCTTAATGCCGCAGGGTTCAAAGTTCCGTCAAAGCACGAATCCGCAGGCTTATTTATAAGTGTTGAGAAAAATGATTATCAGGAAATTATTTCCCTTGCAAAGAGATTTGCAGATCTTGATCTTGATATTTATGCTACTACAGGCACCGCAAATGCTATTTCAACTCTCGGCATAAAAGTACATTCTGTTAAGAACGCCACAGAGAGCAATGAAATCAACGAACTTATGGAAAGCGGTAAATTTAATTATATTATTTATACCGGTAAGGCTCAAGGCACAAGAGCGGGCAACTATAATGTTCTTCACCTAAGAGCAATGCAGCTTGGCATTCCTTGTCTTACATCTCTTGATACAGCAAATGCTCTTGCAGAGATTATGGAAAGCGGATTTACAAATTCCAATACAGAGCTTGTAGATATAAATGATATGCGTGCGTGGAAAACCACCATACCTTTTGCAAAAATGCACTCATGTGGCAATGACTATATCTTTGTTGAGAATTTTGATGGTAAAATTACTTGTCCCGAATCTCTTTGCGTTAACCTTTGTAAACAACATTATGGTATTGGTGGCGACGGCATTGTTTTAATAGAAAAATCTTCAGTTGCAGATGCCAAAATGCGTTCCTTCAATAAAGATGGCAGTGAGGGTAAAATGGCAGGAAATAACCTTCGTTGTATCGGTAAATATCTTTATGATAAAGGCTATATAAGAAGTGAGTATTTAACCATTGAAACAGCAAGTGGTATTCACTCTTTAAGGCTCTATCTTCGTGACGGTAAAGTCAGTTCCGCATCGGTTAATATGGGCAAGGCAACAGTTCTTGATTCTGACCTTTGTATTGATGTTGACGGAAATACCTATGAGGGCGTTAAAGTAGATGTTGGTAACCCCCATTTTGTTACATTTATGGATGCTCTTGATGGCCTTGACTTGCCGGAATTCGGCCCGAAATTTGAGTGCCACGAAGCATTCCCCGGTCGTATAAATACCGAATTTGTAAGAGTTATAAACAGTTCTGCAATCAGGATGCGAGTTTGGGAGCGTGGCAACGGTGAAACTCTTGCTTGTGGTACAGGCGCCTGCGCAGCTGTAATTGCAGCTTGCGAAAAAGGCTATTGTGAAAAAGGCAAAGATATTACCGTTAAGCTTGCAGGCGGCGATATGCATGTAAATTATACTGATGAAAGAGTTATACTCAGCGGTAACGCCGTAATGGTTTTTGAAGGTAAATTTGAATATTAATACAAAACTATAAGATTAATCGGCAGCGGCCTTAATGGTTGTTGCCGATTTTTCATATCTGAGATTACAA